>VGAZ01000131.1 GCA_016870615.1 Actinomycetota bacterium
GCTAACGTGAATAGTATCCAATGAAGAATTGGCACTTTATGCCAGCATATCAAAGTATTCAAACCCTTTTGGTATCATCACAGTGAAATGCTTTTTATCAAGTGTTATTATCTTATTTGTGCCAAGCCTTTCATTAACTTAAAGTTTATCCTGAAATTCTTCTTTCAAAAGGCCTGGAAAATATATTTTTACATATTAAGATATTTAAGCAAATCAAAAATAAGAAATCCCGGCCAGACAAGCGCCTTTAAAAAACCAATAAAGCCAGCCCCTGCAGTGGTTGTGGGTGCAATGTAATAGACTGCTGCACCAATAAAAGCCATGAAGTATGCAGCCCCCATTATCCCCGAGCCACTGTGGTTGCTGTTCTTTTTGTTTTTTGTAAAGCATTTTGAATCAGTGTTTTCCTCTGCCATTATTTCCTCCCATAATATTTTATGATTATTTACTGCTGTTCATTGCTATCAAGATTAAAATGCCATGTTATGCCGAATTTATCTATAATTGAGCCGAAAAGCTTTGTCCAGAATGTTTCTCCAAGCTCCATTTCAACTATGCCGCCGTCATCTTTTATCCTGTTAAAATAAAGAGTCAGTTTATCTGCAATATCTTTTCCGCTTACCATTACACTTATATTGTTTCCGGCTGTAAAGGGCATACCGGGAGGCACGTCTGAAAACATTATAATGCCATCATTAATTTTTAGAGTAGCATGCGCCACAAGGTCTTTTGTTTCTTCTGTTACAGGAAAATCCGGGTCCGGCGGCATTTGGCCGAAGGTCATTATTTCAGCTTTTTCAGTTTCAAAGACTTCCTGGTAAAACTCCAGCGCCTGGAGGCAATTTCCATGAAAATTGATGTAAGCATTCACTGGCATATCAATCACTCCTTTTTTAAAAGCATTAATATTGCTAACATTTTCAATAATATAAAAACAGGATTATAAATTTAGGAAAATAGGACTTACTGATTATTTTATCTTAAAAAACTTCAATAAAAAACCATGTTATGTGAAATATATATTAAATTTTTAAATCTTGCTTTACTTTTAAACTTGTTTTTAAAATGGTCCCAATTGCCTCTGCGCTGCGCAGATATGAAAAGATATCAATGGCCGAGCTTGCGGAAAGGTTTAAAAACTCGGACCTGCAGAGGGCAAAATCAAAAAAATTGATATGGAAACACCATTAACTTATGAAAGATACTGCAATGCATACAGGGGAGCATGGATGTCATGGGCGCCCACACCCGGCGCAAAAATCAGGTTCATTACAGGGATTCTGCCCGGCCTTGATAATTTCTACCTTACCGGGCAGTGGACAATGCCTCCGGGTGGACTTCCGACAGCAATAATGAGCGCAAACTGGACTATGCAGAGAATATGCGCAAAAGAAAATGTGCAGTATTATAAATGAAGCACCATCGATTCTGAGTTTATTGTATAATTAGACCTAATATGCAAATAACCCCTTATTATTACAAAAATATTGTAATTATAACCTTGTATTATTACATAAATAATGTAATAATATCCCTGTATAATTACATTTATATATAAGAAGGTTGGTCCATGAAAAGATTTATAGAAGAGAAATTAAAGGCCTGGAAGGATTCTAAAGCAAGAAAACCTCTTATTGTAAGAGGGGCAAGACAGGTGGGCAAGACCTTTACCATAAAAGAGTTTGGAAAGAGTTCATTTCCCTCACTTGTAATTGTTGATTTTGAAAGAAGCCGGGCTGTTCATTCAATATTCAAAGATGATCTGGATCCATATAAAATGGTCCGGGAACTCGAAGTCTTTTCAGGACAGAAAATAATCCCAGGAGAGACTTTGCTTTTTTTTGATGAGATACAGGCTTGCAAAAGAGCACTGATGATGCTTCGTTATATATACGAAGAAATACCAGACCTGCATGTTATTGCAGCTGGTTCACTTCTGGAATTTGCTATAAACTCGCTATCATTTCCTGTAGGTAGAGTCACATTTGAATGGATGCGTCCAATGTCTTTCAGGGAATTTTTACTTGCAGGCGGAAAAGAGATACTTGTAAGCAACCTTCCTTCTGTTTTTAGGCCTGAACCCATTTCGGAAATACTTCATCATAAAATCTTGGAAGAGCTCCGCAGTTATCTAATTGTTGGCGGAATGCCGGAGGCGGTAAAAAGATATCTTGAGAGCGGCTCACTTAAAATAGTAAAAGAAGTACATGATGATATTGTAAATTCATATATTGATTCCCTGGTAAAATATAATAAAAGGACAAATATAGAAAGCCTTGAGCATCTTATGAGATCCGTGCCATCAAACGTAGGATCGCAGATAAAATATACTAATCTTGATCCCGATAGAAGAATAGAAGTAACAAAAACTTCACTTAATATCCTTGAAAATGCATTTCTGGCTAACAGAATTCGTGCCACTGATGTAGCAGGCCTGCCTCTGGGGGCAAACGAGTCAGCGAAAGTATTTAAAGCTATTTTTCTTGATGTAGGCCTAATGCAGAATATTTGCGGATTAGATCCTATGGAAACCATTAATGCTGCCGACCTGACCTCGGTATACAGAGGGGCTGTAGCCGAACAGTTTGTGGGACAGGAACTTCTTGCGTCAGGCGGATCGGAGAATTATAGGCTTTATTATTGGAGCAGGATGAAGAAGGGAAGTACGGCAGAAGTCGATTTTGTGATATCAAGGAGTGCAAAAATATATCCTGTGGAGGTAAAAAGCGGGTCTTACGGAAGGATTAGAAGTATGCACCAGCTATTAAATGAATATCCGCAGATTGAAAAAGGATTTGTGCTTTCTTCTGATATCCATAAAAGCCAGTCTTTGAAAAAACTTATCTTTATGCCTCTGTATTCAGATCTCAGGTAAACCCTGAAACATGGGTTTAATATATGCTAAATTGACAGGATTTGTCCAATAGATGCCTGATTTTTTAAAAATCCTGGTAAGATACATTATATCGGGCTTATTTACATTATGCCAGATAAGATATAATCAAAACAGGTGGCAACAAATCAACGAAAGAAACACAAGTATTTTATTTGAGGTAAAGAACACGGGCCGCTTTCAAAAATCATGTATCTTTTACCCCCTTCGCTTTAAATGCCAGGGCGGGCTGATATAGTTAATCACCCGGCCGCCGGGGGCGCGGCAGAAGCATCCCGACCCGTTTGCAGTAAGCTGCATACGATTTCCCAAACATCTTTTCCAGGATGTACTTTTCCTCGACACGGGCCTGCGCATAGATGATTCCGGCTATAAGGGGCAGTACACACAGGGCATACCACGCGCCCCAGGCCAAAAACCAACCCAGCAGCATGACAAACCCTGCAGTGTATTGCGGGTGGCGAACCCAGGCATACGGGCCGGTATCAACCAGTTTGTTTACGTCGTCCAAAGCAGTGGTCGTGCCTTTCTTGCGCAGGTATATCATTGGATAAACCCGCCCGACCAAACCTATTATAAGTAGCGGCAAGCCGAGCCCGTATTGGACAAGTGGATTTTTGAATGTGGCCTGCTCAAAAAATGGCAGCAATAAGGTAAGAAATGCAATTAAGACTCCTGCCGAAGTCAGTGTTTTCCTTACTGCTTTACTTTGAAATTTTTCCGAACGGGTAAGGAGAAAAGAGATTAAAATAAACGCAACCGCAGCAGTGGGGACGATCCACCAAATTGCAGGGAAAGATATCATTTTACTACCTCCTTGTTTTTGTTTGACGCACCAAGAAATTTCACTATTTCGCTGGCTGCAACAGCCGGCCCGTCTACTTTGTCCTGCAGTGATTTCAGGCGCAGCATGTTATCGCGCAGGGCCAATCCCATCTCGACCAGACGCGAGACTTCGGACAAGTAATAGAAATGCGGAAAACAGATAATTCTCATTTAGCATCCTTTCTTGCTGTGCTCTTGTCCATATTCTTCATCCAATCCAGAACATAGCGCACATAAACCTCATCAAAAGCCAAAAGATTATCAATATCATAATAAAAAATCTTTGATGTTTTCCTGATCAAGTTTAGGCCTGGCAATCAATGTTGCATATAAGCTAAATCAGTGGCTAGTTTTGCTATTACTTATCTATGGTGCCTTCTGTTTCAGATGCTTAGTAATTCCAATACTTGGCTGTTTTTGGTCAGATATGCAAGAAGTAGAATGGATAGGAGTTGCAGTTTTATAATTTTGTTGTATTTATTGTCTTGCAATTAGCGTCATTTAAGCAATAAATTTTAGAAAAGAAGACTTCTTTTTACTCCACATCTTCAACGGGTTTTTTACTAAATCTTTTCAAACGCATTTATATCTAACACCGGTATTTAATAGTTTAGCTTTTTACCTGAAATGGAGCCGTTTTTTTAGTGGAAAAATAAGAAGAAGCAAAAAAACTGCAGAGACTGAAAGCGTAATAATTGCGGCAAGCCAGAAGCCGGAAATATTAACTTCTACAAATATATTAAAAAATATCCTGAACATCCAGTAATTGGGGAAAATATAAAGAAGAGCCTGCCATTTCTGCGGAATAAAAATTGAAGCAACTGGAATAATTGTAAAAGGAAATGCTATTACCTTTACCATTGCTATGCCTTTTATCTGGTTTTCTGCAAATCCCCCAATAAGTATTCCAAGC
>VGAZ01000132.1 GCA_016870615.1 Actinomycetota bacterium
GCTGGCTTGCCATACAAGGCAAAATGCAGGTGGGCGATATCCTGGCTTTTATACTTTATGTGCGTTCATTTATGCAGCCAATATCTTCGCTTGCAAATATATCAAATGTACTTCAGCAGACAGCAGCTTCTGCCGAGCGAGTGTTCGAGTTCCTTGAAGAAAAGGAGGAGGCCCGTGAAACAGGCACCCCGGCAAATCCTGGACTTGTAACCGGTGAAGTGGAATTTAAAAGCGTCAATTTCGGATACAGCGCGGACCAGGTTGTAATAAAAGACTTCTCAGCAAAAGTCTCAAAAGGCCAGAAAATAGCAATTGTCGGACCCACAGGGGCAGGAAAAACCACAATGGTAAAGCTCCTGATGCGCTTTTATGATGTTAACAGCGGCGGCATATACCTTGATGATAATAATATAAAGGACTTCACAAGACAGGGCCTTCGCTCTGTATTTGGCATGGTCCTGCAGGATACCTGGCTCTATAATGGCACAATTATGGAAAACATACGCTACGGCAGGCAGGATGCTACTGATGCGCAGGTAATTGAAAGTGCAAAGATCGCCTATGTTGACCAGTTTGTGCATGCCCTGCCGGATGGCTATAATTATATATTAAATGAAGAATCTTCAAATATAAGCCAGGGCCAGAAGCAGCTTATAACCATAGCGCGCGCAATACTTGCAGACCCTAAGGTTTTAATACTTGATGAAGCCACCAGCTCGGTTGACACACGTACAGAGCTTTTAATACAGGCAGCAATGGATAATCTTATGAAAAACCGAACAAGTTTTATCATTGCACACAGGCTGAGCACAATAAGGAATGCAGATTTAATACTTGTCATGGACAATGGCGATATTGTGGAACAGGGAAACCACAGGGAGCTTCTGGCCAATAAAGGATTTTATGCAAATCTTTATTACAGCCAGTTCGAGCACCACAAATTCCTTGCAACAGACTGAAACTGTTATCCATCAGTTTATAAATTCAAAACAAGTTTTTTACTGAGTCTAATTGACAAAACAAATAAAAAAGTTTACTTTATATTAGAGCGATAATAATAAAGTCAGGTTTGGAGTAATATGTCAGGGTATATAGATAGATTGCTGCTTGTATCACTTGAAAAATATATTGCAAAACCATTTGTGCATATCATCTTTGGTGCCCGGCAGACCGGAAAAACTACTTTGCTTGACATGATGTTTCCAACCTGTTCCCTGCGGTATAATCTTGCAGACCCGGAAGAGAGAACGCGCCTGCTTGCTGACCCGGGATTGTTTAGAAGGGAATGCGAAGCTCTTCCCGTACAGAAAACTTCCCATTTTATTATCATAGATGAAGCCCAGGCAGCGCCAATGGTATTTGATGCTGTACAGGTGCTTTATGATAAAAACAAAACAAGGTGGAGATTTATACTGTGTGGAAGTTCTGCACGAAAATTACGTAAAGCGTGTGCAAATCTTTTGCCTGGCAGGGCAATTCTTCACAGGCTTTACCCCCTGACCATGATTGAAAGACCGTTTACAGATACCCAATCTTTCCAGCAATTAATACCGGTGCCACTTGATAGACCCATGAATTCAGTTTTCCCGGCCGCTGATATCGAAGAACGGATGGCATATGGTGAATTACCCGGGATAATATTGCTGCCTGATGATGAACGTAAGGCTGTGTTGAAATCTTTTGTATCACTTCATCTTGAAGAAGAGATACGCAGGGAAGCGCTGGTTAAAGACTGGGGTGCTTTTGTCAATTTTTTAAGACTTGCAGCAAGCGAGTCGGGACAAATTGTAAACTATTCTTCCATTTCAAGACAAGCAGGCCTGTCTGAGCCGACAGTTAAATCACACTACCAGCTTCTGGAGGATATGTTTATCGGTTTTCATGTCCCAGCTTATTCAAAAAGCCCGAGAAAAAACTTGCTTTCAACTCCACGTTTCTTCTTTTTTGATCTTGGAATAAGACACAGCTCTGCGGGAATAATTCCAGATATAAATGTAATAAGGTCAGATCCGGGCAGGTATTTTGAACAATGGGTCGGCATAGAAATATGGAAAAGACTGCAATATCTGGGAAATGGACAGTTGTATTATTTCAGGACAAAAGATGGAGCTGAAGTGGATTTTATTATCAGTATTGGAAATGATATTATTCCCATTGAAGTGAAATGGAGCAGTAATCCTTCCCTTAGGGATGTGCCCTCCCTGGTTTCTTTTATGAGGGAAAATCCTTTGATAAAAACAGGATATGTGATTTGCCGCTGTCAAAGGCCTGCTGCTTTAAATGACAGAATTATAGCGATACCATGGCATACCTTGTAGTAATCCGTCTCCGCTAAAGGAAAATTTAAAAAGTAAAGAAGCCGAAAGCCACACTACAGCCCGTACTACCGTTGCATTGAAGATAATTATGAAGAATTTGAAAGAATATACGATATAAAATACCAGGAAAAATATGGATATTTTAGGCCAATTATATCAAAGGTAATATTCCAGTATCTTGACTGCGGCATACTTGCAAACGGATTTGCGAGCGTTAAATGCCGCAATTGTAAACACGAATTTTTACTTGCGTTCTCCTGCAAGCGCAGAAATTTTTGTCCCTCATGCCACGCTAAAAGGACTGTCGCCTTTGGCGAGTTTGCCTGCTCAAATGTATTAAAGAAGGTGCCTCACAGACACTTTGTATTTTCAATTCCTAAGATTATAAGGATATATTTTTTATTTGACAGGGCATTACTTAAAGAGCTTGCAAGAATTGCCTGGCAGGTACTGTCCTGCTATCGCCGACTAATTTGATGACTATGCTAAAAATGATTAATCCAAAATCCCTTGTTTATTATAAATTCATCCTTTCTGGCAAGGGCATTAACGGTTTTAATTAAATTATCCTGTCATATATCATATTTATACCTGGGGGATCCAGAAGTGAGTTCTTATAAATTTGGCTCAAAGGCTTTTTAAAAAATCACACAGCATGTTTATTAAATATAAAGGTAAATTAACCAGCCGCTCTTCTTTGCGAAAATCAGACATGGATGTCCGCAGCAAATGTTTTGGCATATATTTCTGGTAATAACTTTTAAGGCTTTTAGCCTGTAAGTTTTCAGAAGCTTTTACTTCAAGGGGAAATACTTCTGATGCTATCTGGAATATAAAATCTACTTCAGAGCTTCCTTTTTCTGATGACCAGTAAAATGGCTCTATCATTTTACTTGAAATTAATTGCTGGAGAACATATTGCTCTGTAAGCGCCCCTTTAAATTCTTCAAAAATCCTGCTTTTCTCCAAAAGAGTTTTTGAATCCAGGCTGCTTATAGCAGAAAGTAATCCAACATCTAACATATAAAGCTTAAATGCAGATGCATCTGTATAAGCAGAAATTGGAATACCTGGTTTGGATACCCTGTTTACTTTATAGATTAACCCGGCATCAAGCAGCCACTGCATGGCTATTTCATAATCTTTTGCCCTGGAGCCTTTTTTTACCAGGCCAAAAATAAATTTCCGGTTTTCTTTTGCAAGCTGGGCAGAAATTGAATGCCACAGCTGCCTTATTTTTGGCACTATTTCAATTGGCGCATGTTTTGAAAAATCCTGTTCATAAGAAAAAAGCAAATTTTTTTGTATTTTTTGCACTGCTGCATAGTCTTTTGTTTTAATAAACTTATTGACAGCTTCAGGCATTCCGCCAACAAAATAATATTGCTTAAGCAAATCAATGTATTTACTTTTAAAACTTGTAAACAAGACAGCATCAAAATCTTTTAGGGGTTTTACAATATTTGTATCTTCAACCAGGGCTGCAAATTCTATAAAGCTTAAAGGGTAAAGGTTATAAAACTCAACCTTGCCTACAGGAAATGAAGTCTCAGGATGAAGCGCCATCCCAAGCAGGCTGCCAGCAGCTGCTATAAAGTACTGTGGGGCATTTTCACAAAAGTATTTTAGCGAAGTCAGTGCGCGAGGGACTTCCTGGACTTCATCAAAAATAATAAGAGTATTGCTGCTGTCAATATCTGTGCCCGACTCTATCTGAAGGCCTGCTATTATCCTTTTTATATCATAATCGGCGCTAAAAAGGTTTATCATTCTCTCATTATCTTCAAAGTTAATATAAGCAAATTCTTTAAACTGGGTTTTCCCGAATTCCTTTAGAAGCCAGGTTTTGCCAACCTGTCTTGCCCCTTTTAAAATCAGGGGCTTTCTATCAGGTGAGTTTTTCCATTCAATCAAATCTTTTATTTCATGTCGGTACAAATTATCTCTCCACTAACAGTATTTAAATTTAATAAGAATAATTTATAATCATAATATAAGTAATATTACAAAATGTCAAAGGACTTATTGTATTCTACTACAAAATAACAAACCACTTATTGTAGAAGTGCAGATTTAATACTTGTCATGGACAATGGCAATATCGTGGAACAGCAAAACCACAGAAAGCTTCTGGCAAACAAAGGATTTTACGCAAGCCTTTACTACAGCCAGTTTGATAGCCACAGATTTCTTGCAACAGACTAAAACTTTTATCCATAAGTTTCTAAATCGGGGGTAAACCCCAACAGTTATTGTATTTTATACCTGGGGGATCCAAAAGACATTCTTATAGATAATATAT
>VGAZ01000133.1 GCA_016870615.1 Actinomycetota bacterium
GTAAGGCCATGGCCTGCTGTCATGCTGCTACTGTTGTTATATTTCATTTTCATACCAGAATGGGATTATTAACAAAATTTATACTCCCTGATTTTAGATTTTCGCCAAATATTTTTCTTCTTTATCTACTTTCTGGAATATTTTTACTCAAATTATTCTAATACTTTCTACACAGGAAAGGCTCCTTTATTAAGCTCTATTTACGCGGCTTAGTTCAATAATTTTTTTCAGATGCCTAAAATTACCATACACCCGGTATTAGCCGGTAACGAACCTTCCTGCAGTAATCCTTATAACCGGGTAATTCATTGTATAAAGTCCTGTCCTCCAGCGCAGTGCGGACAACAAGAATAATGCAGAGCAATATTATCGGGGGAAAAGCCAGGAAAGAGTCAAGCAACAGTGGAACACCACACATTGCAATTGCTCCAGAGATATAGGCAGGATGGCGCACGATTGCATAAGGCCCTGCAGAAACTACGGTCTGGCCGCGGTCTTTCTGGATGCGGACATACGAAGAAAAGAATGCATTTCTAGCCATTGCCCATGTGCTAATTGCATAGCCAAAAATAAGAAGGGCAAAACCAAGCCAATTAGCCCAGCCCGGCATACCCGCAGACCACCCCAGGCGTTTATCAAATCCTGCGACAAGCACAGCTATAAGCGGTAGCCAAAGCGCTATTATTGGCACTATCCATTTGTCCCAACCCATGGTATCCTGCATCGAACCGGCCATAAATCTTTCACGGACCAGGTCCGGGTGAAGACGATTTGCAATAATGCGGCTAATAATGGAATGCAGAATCATAGAACCTGTATAGAGCCAGCCCAAACCCCATGTCCAGTTGCCGGAAGCCAGAAATGGTGATAAAAAAAGCAGTATTAATAATATAATCCTGGTGATATTAGTGAAATTATTTATAAGTTCTTTGCGATTATCCAAACTGTGCCTCCCGCTTTCGGTAAATATGATATCATTACATATGAAATTGAGAAATCCTTGAATTAACAGATTTTTAATTTATTTGGTGTATTGACTTTTATTCTTATAATTAAGTAAAATAATGCAAAATAAATAATAATAATTCAAAAATAATCAATAATTATAATTTTATTACACACAATATAGCTTATATATGAAAAATAATTCCATGGTTTTTAATATCGATAATAAATTTATGGTTATGCCATTATTGTTAAAAAATATTTTTAACTATTAGTATCATGGAATTTGTATGTTAATTATTTATTTCCGCACATAGAAAGACGCCGTGATGTTACTTAATATTAAAAGCTCATTATCATTGCCGGATGAATAAACTAAAAGATAAAAATTACATAATTGCAGATTTTGGAGCAAGCAACGGCCGGGTTTCTGTCGGCAATTATAGCGCTGATAAGGGCACTTTTACCATAGAGACTGTTCACAGGTTCGATAACAGCCAGGTCCTTTTAGGCGGAAGATATTACTGGGATATATTAAAGCTTTTTTACGAGCTGAAAACCGGAATCGCCATAGCTGCAGGAAAATATAAAGAAATAACTTCAATCGGCATAGACACCTGGGGCCTTGATTTTGCGTTTATTGATAAAAACGGTAAAATCATGTCCAACCCTCTTACATACAGGGACCCTGAAAAATCAAGGAGGGATGCGTCAAAACTGTTTAAGAGCATTACTGAAAAAGATTTTTTTAATCTTACCGGCTGCTTTACTACTCCGCTTGCTGCCGCATTTTACCTCGAGAAGCTTGCAAGTGAAAATGACTGGGAACTTGTGAATGCCCACAAAATACTTCCGCTTTCAGACCTTTTCAACTATCTTCTAACAGGCAGGTTTGCAGTGGAGTACAGCAGGGCTTATAACATGCTGCTTGTAAACTGTGTGAGTAAAAACTGGGAAAATATTGTTATAAGGGAAGCAGGTTTTCCAGAAAAAATACTTCCGGACATAATTGATTCAGGCTATAAAATAGGAAATATTTCTGCAAAAGTAGCGCAAGAGCTGGATATAAAACCATTTTCTGTGGCATCTGTTGCCGGACATGACACAGCTTCAGCGGTTGCGGCAGTTCCGTCTGTTTCAGGAAAATATGACTGTGCGTTTCTTTCAACAGGCACCTGGCTTGTGCTGGGCGCAGAGACGCAAAATCCGGTCCTGGAATTTGATGCAACAGGGCATCTTTTTACAAATGAGGGCGGGGCATTAAAGAGCAATTTTTTTGCAAAAGACATATCAGGTTTCTGGATAATACAGAGATGTGTGCACAGATGGCAAAAAGAAGAGGGCGCCAAAATCCCCTGGAAGGCAATAGATGCTCTTTTTATAAAAGAGGCGCCTTTTTCAAGCATTATCAACACACAGGATGAAGTTTTCTTAAAGAATAATGAAAATATGCCTGCCGCCATAATAAGTTACTGCAGGGACAATAAAATAAAAGCGCCTTCTTCAAAAGGGCAGTTTGCAAGGTGCATATATGAAAGCCTTGTATTGTGTGTTAAGCATTATTTTAACCTTTTACAGCTTTACTGCAATGTGCAGTTTTTGCGTATTCACATAACGGGCGGCGGTGTGAACAATGCCTGTTTCTGCCAGTGGATTGCTGATGCCCTTGGCATTGAGGTGGTTGCTGGACCGGTTGAGGCAACAACTGCCGGCAACCTGCTGATGCAGCTAAAGGCCGACAATGAGGTATTATCCATTAAAGAGGGAAGAGAAATATGCCTTAATTCCCATAATATTGAAATATATGAGCCTGTCAACACGGGTATATGGGAGCAGCAATATAAAAAGTATGTAAGGTTTTTTAACCTGAAGTATTGATTTTTCATAATGTTTTAAGTTCTTTTAGTAAAATATGCTCGTTTTTTAAAAAAAGGCGTCTTATGAGTTTTAAAAAAAGAATATTTAATGTTCTCAATGGCCAAAAACCTGATAAAATACCCTTTTTTTGTTTTGAAGAGCTTCTACCGTGCGGATATTTTGAAAGGAAAATGAGAAATGCCGGAATGGGGCTTCTGCTTCTTTCCAGCCCTGTTTTATCTTTTATGCCCAATGTAAAGACAACAAAAAGAATCAGCGCTAACTTGCTTGAGACTGTATATGTCACCCCAAAAGGCAGCATTTCTTTCAAATCCCATACCGGCACAGAAAGGATAGCCTCAGCCGGCTGGGAGGTAAAGACAGATTTTCCCATTAAAGACCGAAATGATTATGATGCGCTTATTTACATGATTGAAGACACAGTGTTTGCAGATGACCTTTATGAATTCAGCTTAAAGGAAGAAGATTTGGGAGAAGATGGAGTGCAGCACATTGTTGGGCTGTTGCCTCCATACACTGAAGCAGAGCTTTTAATGGGCCTTGAAAAATGGAGCCTTGAGCAGCATGATAACCCGGCACAATTTGGCCATCTTCTGCAGTCGCTTGAAAGAAGAAGAGACAGGCAGCTTGAAATGATGTCGGCAATGGATTATTGCGGCCTTCAGCATCTGGGCGACATTTCAGACAATATATCCCCACAAAACTATATAAAATATGAAGTTCCCCATTACAGGAAAACAATAAAAGCTTTAAGCAGCCAAAAAAGGAAATGCGGCATTCATGCCCATGCCAAATTCTTGAAAAAACATGCAAGCTGGCTGGCGGAGGTGCAGCCTGATTTTATAGAATCATACACCCCGCCGCCATACAGTGATATATCCCTGGAAGAGCTTAGAATTGCAGTTGGCCAAAAAGTGACTATTCTCATAAATTTTCCGGAAACAGTTTTTTACCAGGGTTATAAAAAGACAAGGCAATACACGACCGAACTGCTTGAAAGTGATTCTTCATATAATAAGGCAATAGGATTTTCCGAGATGGGCCTCATGGGTGTAAATAAGCAGACAAGGCAAATATTTGAAGAAGGCTTTATGGCAGTGGCTGATGCTGTAAATGAGACCGGGATATATTGATTGTCCGTATATTGTTTTTTAAAGATAAGAGGTTTTTAGGGGCAGGGCGGAATTATTTGGCCTGATAATAAAAATATTTAAATTTACCAAATAAGGAGAAATAAAATGATAGAGTCAAGATTTGTGGAGCCTTTCGACTGGGAGCCTGATAAGGAAAGACTTAAAAGGGCAATGCTGTTTGAAGCTGTAGACAGGGTGCCTCATATAGATAATCTTATTGAGGACAAGCATGTGGAAAAACTACTTGGCAGGTATGCAGGAAATACCCTGGCTTATGGCGGCGACCCCGCAAAGGGCCCCGGCGGTGAAAATTTAAGGCCAATGAAAGCTGATGACTTTATAGACCTGTGCAATATAATCGGCCAGGATGTAATATCATTTGATGCCGGCATGTGGACACCCTTAAAAAGGGAAAACGAAAACGCAAAACTGGTGCAGGTATCTGACAGAAGTGTAAAGAATAAAAAGGATTTTGGCAGCCTTGTCCTGGACTCGGAAAATGAAATAGAAAAAGCAGTAAAATATATGAGGGAATACAGGGAAGCTGTGGTAAAGAGGAAATCAAAACTGGGCGTCTGCCCGGTTTCAGGATGCGTTATGCAGACACTTTATGAGTTTGTTGTGGGCATGGATGATTTTATGATGATGGTATATGAG
>VGAZ01000134.1 GCA_016870615.1 Actinomycetota bacterium
ATAACAGCAGGAGGAGCTTCCCTTTGGGAGACATCCCCGAACAGGCCAGCTCAGGTGCACGAAAGATTTTATGGTGACAGGCAAGCCTCACTTAAATGGATAAAAGGTGTATGTGCCCTTGAAAAAATGAAAAGTTCAAAACTTGTATTATGGGGCGGCTCTTATGCACTGCGCATGGAATATTTACAGGATGACTATCCGAAACTTAAGTCATTTTTAATAAATGACATAATGGTGGAAGACCAGTATGTGTTAATTAAAGCAGCAGAAAAGATAAACCCAGAAAGAATCGAGAAATTTATTAACTGGCTCAAATCAGGAAATGTAAAATTAAATTATGATAAGAGTATGTTTACTCCGGAAGTATTGAAAAAACAAATTGAGCTCTATTTTGCTGCAAAGGACAGGATAGCAGAAATTGGCGGAAATATAAGCGGTGTTTCAGTCAAGTGTTTTCCTGAGCTTGCAGATATTTATGGCACAGACCCCTGTTTTTTGCCTGCATTTATACCCCACAACCAGGACAGTGAAGGTCCCAAAAAAGCTATAAATACTATATGTGAAGGCGATATTAAAGGCCTTCTTACAATGGTGTTACTTACAAATATTAACGGAGGGATACCTTCATTATTCGGGGATGTCACTTATATTGGAAAAGAATACTTTCTAATTTCAAATTGCGGCGCATCATCAATTCATTATGCATGCAAATCATGCGCTACATACGATATTTTAAGAAATCTTACAGTAGAGGCAAATTTTGAGGGAGCAACCGGGGGCGCTGTTGGCTACAGTACTCCTGGCGGACAAATGACAATTGCAAGGCTTGTGCGTGTAAAGGGAAGATATTTTATGCTTATCGGTCTTGGAGACGCTGTTGAGATAACGAAAGATATCAGTTCAAAATTTTATTTTGGCAGCACCTGGCCGCATACAGCAGTCAGGCTTAATGTAGATCAGCAGCTTTTCGTACAGGCACTTGGTGCAAACCATGTTGTTGCCACTTATGGCAATTACCTCAAGGAAATGGTTTATTCCTGTACGCTTGCAGGTATCGAATACTTCAGGATAGATTCAAATGAAAGCCTGGAAAGATGGCTTGAAAGGGTGAGGTATCTGTAATCTTTTTAATATGAATATCATATTTATTATTTTAAAATAAAATTCTTTCAAGCAGTTTTTTAAAAGTATAGAATATATAATCATGGTATATATACAATTTAATATATTCCTTTTAAGAAAATTGTTGAATTAAATATTTAAATATTTAGTAAACTGGAGAAATCAATGCCTATTGCAAGTTTAAAGCCATTTCTTGAAGATGCACGCAAAAATAAATATTGTCTTGGCTGTTTTAATGTATTTAATGTCGAGACTCTTGAAGGAGCTGTTGAAGCAGCAGTTAATTTACAAACCCCTGTAGTCTGTGCTGTCTATGAACCGCAGTTAAAATACAGCGATCTTGAGACCTTCTCAAATCTTGTAAAAGATGTATCAAATAAGGTAAATGTACCGCTGATACTTCATCTGGATCATGCAACCGAGATATCGTCAATAATCAATGCCATAAAGTGTGGTTTTACTTCCCTTATGTATGATGGCCCCGTGGGACTTTCTTTTGAAGAAAAAATAGAAAAAACCAGGCAGTTTGTGGATATTGTGCACAGTGTGGGACTTATAGCAGAAGCGGAAGTAGGTTATATAACCAGGGCCGGCATTGATGAGGGAGGCGCTGAGGCAAATCTTACAAATGCAAAATCAGCTGTGGAGTTTGTTGAAAAAACAGGTGTGGATGTACTTGCTCCGGCAATAGGTTCAATTCATGGGCTTACAGAACAGAGGGCTGCAATTAATATGGAAATGCTTACAAAGATAAGGCAGATGACTGATTGCTATCTTTCTTTGCATGGAGGAAGCGGTGTTGACGACACCCAGATAGGGGCTGCAATTGATCTGGGCATAAATAAGGCTTCAGTTTATACAAAGATATCAACTGTTGCAGTAAATAAATTAAAAGAACTCCTTTCAAAAGATTCACCTGATCTTGCTGTGCTTTTAAATGAGGTAAGGAATGGCTACAGGGAAATGATAGAAGATAGGCTCAAAGCATTCAGGAGTGTAAATATATGTTCTTTCCAGTCAAATGTCTGCCAGTTAACTACTAGTCCATCTTACTCAAGCAAAGAAATCCTGGCAAAAAAAACACAGTCAGGTGATTCTTTTTTCAAACAGTCAGGACATGCATCAAATTATGATAATATAGTACAGGAAATAACGGATAGAGTATTAAAAATGTTGAAAGGAAACTAATTTATGCAGGTACCAGTAAAGCTGATGCTCGACCATGCAAAAGAAAAAGGCTACATGCTTTCAAGGTTCTTAATCACCAATCTTGAAAGTATTGAAGCTCTTACAAATGCTGCTAAAGCCAAAGATTCCCCTTTCCTTTATGATATATATTTTCCACTTATGGAAAAAAGTTGTTTAAGTTGTGTGGAGGAACTTGCAAAAAAGTTTATATCCGAAATAGATCTGCCATCGGGACTTTTTGCTGATCATGTTGAGTCTGTAGATTTATGCATTAAGGCAATTGATCGCGGGTACAGTGGTGTTATGGTCGACCTTTCCAAGCTTTCTTTAATTGAGAACATCAGCGGCACAAAAGAAGTTGTGGATTATGCTCATAAAAAGGGTGTATTTGTCGAGGGGGAAGTTGGTGTTATTACCAGGAGTTCTGCTGAAGAAGTGGTTGAAACCGACCCGGAGCAGGCAAAAGAATATATAGCTAAAACAGGTGTTGACTGCCTTGCCATATCTATAGGAGTGCACTCAGGTTTTTATGAGGGCGAGCCTGTAATAAATTACAACCTCATAAGGCAATTAAGCAATTTGGGAGCACATCTGTGTCTTCATGGTGCATCAGGACTTTCAAGAGAAGTGATGCAACGATGCATTTTGCTGGGAATGCATGTTACCGGATATGGAACTGACCCGTTATTTAAATATTTTGGAAAAATTGACGAAATAAGGAAAAGAGAAGGCTCGAGATTTGTAGACCCTTCAAGAATAATAATACCTGCCCGAGATGAAATGCAGAAGGAAATAGAAGAAAAGATCTCTTATATTAAGTCAGAAGGGCAAGCCAGAGAAATAATCAGCCTCTACAAAAATCTTTCAAGAAACCAGGACTTACCGGTAAATAGCCTGTCTAAAGCTGGCGAAAAAGACAAATTACAAACTTTGGCCTGTGCGGCTGGATCGATTATCGAAGCTAATAATAAGAATGCCTGTTCTGGTTCATGTTTAACAAGCGTGAATGCTAATATCTGCGAATCTAACAAAAATGATGATTTCACAGAAAAGCTTATAAAAGATATAACAAATGAAGTATTAAAAAGAATAAATACTAAACAAGTTTAAAAAACTTGGGATAATTTATGAGCCATATTGGACTTGACATCGGTTTTACAGGCGCAAAAGCTGTCGTGTTTTCCCTGGAAGGCAGAATCCTGTCAAAATCTTATTCAGATTATGGAAGTGGTTATAAAAGCAATCTTCTTTTAAAGAATGAAATTGATCCTTACCACATAATTTCAGCAGTTAAAAAAGTTCTTCGCCAGTGCAAGTCTACAAGTGTTAAAGATAAACCCAAAACAATTGCTGTTTCCGTCTCGGGAGACGACCTTTTTCCTGCAGACAATGAAGGGAGGTCTGTATATAATGTACTTTCTGCATACAACCGGAAACCAGTTAAATACAGGAAATTAATTTTAGATAGATTATCTGGCCCCGATAATATATTTTACCAAACCGGGCAGGTTTTGGAAACTGATGTATTAGGCTTGCCAAGGATTTTATGGCTAAATGACAATATTGACGATCTTTTTAAAAAAACATGGAAATTTCTTTGCTGGGAGTCGTATATTAACTGGTATATGACAGGATTTGCTGTTACAGATTTCTCAAATGCTTCCAGGTTTTTAACTTTTGACATAATTCATAAAAGGTGGGCAAAAAACATACTGGATGCTTTCGGAATCCCTGAAAATACTATGCCGGACGCAGTTCAGGCTGGCAGTTTTATTGGCAAAATCAGGGCTGGAGTTGCCGAAGAGCTTAATCTCCCACCAGACTTGAATGTTGTAGCTGGCGGATTTGACCAGGCTACCGCAGCTCTGGGCGCTGGAATCATAGAGCCAGGGATTTTTTCATTGGGCATGGGTACTGTTTTTGCTTCACACTGGATTATTGATGAATTTACAAAAGCTATCATTAAAGAGATGCCTAATAATTACACAAAGAGTAAATACAGAAATAAGCCTGCAAATGCTTTAACAGATTCTGGTGTAAGTTTAAACACAATGCAAAACCGGGCTAAGCCATATCCTTACTGCGGCTATTTAATGAAAGACATGTATATGGGGCTGTTATGCAATTTTAACGGGTCAAATGCTATAAACTGGTTTTTTGATAATCTTGCAGCATATGAAAAGTCTCGATATAAAAATGATGTTTATGAATATTTTAATAAACAGATCAGTTCATCACCTTCAAACCTTTTTTTCATGCCCCA
>VGAZ01000135.1 GCA_016870615.1 Actinomycetota bacterium
GCAACCCATATGCTTGAGCAGGGCGCTGATTTAAGAATTGTCCAGGAACTTTTAGGGCATTCAAGCATATCCACGACTGAAATCTATACAAACCTGGATAAGAGACACATAAAAAAGACTTATTTTAAATACCATCCGAGAAACAGAAAGCATCTAAAATTCCGTGATAGCAATAAAGGATAATTCTAATGGCTAGGACAGGTATTTTAAAAACACGCAGTCTTTTCCCCAGCGAGGAAAAGCCAGCTCGGTTTTCAGGCTTCGCTCTTTTCCTGGTGGAGGAACCATGCCCGCTTAAGCCTTCAAACGGTTTTCTCAATACCTATCCCGGCCCATTATTTTTTTATCACGGAATTTTAGATGCTAAACGAGAAACAAAACGGATACAAAATAAGCCTGCTTTGTTGTATAATTGCATTTTTAATATTTTCTGTTAAGGTATGCTTTTTAAAAGATGCCTTTATAAGGATTTATGCAGGAAAGTAAAGGATACTTTAAGGAATTTATAGAAAAATAATAATTGAAGGATTAAAATGTTTAGTAATCTTGGCGCTGAAATATTAAATTTTTTAAGGCAGCTTGTGATAGTGATTCCGGGTCTTTACCTTGGAGTGGTGCTGCATGAAGTTGCTCATGGATATATAGCTTTTAAAAGCGGGGATCCCACAGCGCGCAATCTTGGCCGCCTGACATTAAACCCCGTTGCGCATATAGATATTTTCGGCAGTATTTTACTGCCGCTGCTGCTCATACTTTTAAGAAGCGGTATTATATTCGGGTATGCAAAACCTGTACCTATAAATCCGTCTCATTTCCGGAATTACAGGAAAGGAATAAGATATTCTTCTCTTGCAGGTCCTGCTACAAACCTTATAGTTGCTTTTGTGCTTGGAAGCCTTTACGGCCTTTTTATATATATTCTTCAGGTTAGCGGTTTTTCACTCAACATATCTGCTGCTTCAGGCATAGGGCATCAGGCAGTGCTGATATTTAATGAAATATTTAAAAGTGCAATATATATAAATATTTTCCTGGCAATATTTAACCTCATACCGGTGCCGCCGCTTGACGGCGCAAATATACTGGCAACATTTTTACCTGGAAATGCCATGTACCGTTACCTGAGTATTGGACGTTTTGGTTTTATTTTTATTTTTTTAATCCTTTTTCTTGGAGGCAGGATATTCTGGGGGGTTACGTCAAGGGCGGTTGCATTTATATTTGATATCTTTACATGGTGGCGCTACCTGATGTAATACATTGATTATTATTTAAATTAATCGGAGATACTCTTAAAATGAAAAAAATAATGCTGACCGGTTTCAGGCCGACAGGAAAACTTCACCTTGGACATCTTCACGGCAATATTAAAAACATGATTAAATACCAGACCGAATATGACAATTATTTTTTCCTTGTTGACTGGCATGCCCTGTCCACCGAATACCAGGATCCGGCAAATATAAAATCAAACCTTATAGAATGTGTTGTTGACCTTATAGCGCTGGGAGTTGATCCGCAAAAGACAAATATATACCGGCAGTCCGATATACCAGAAATAGCCGAGCTTTTCCTTTATTTATCAATGATAACCCCTTTAAGCTGGCTTGAAAGGTGCCCTACATATAAGGAGCAGATAAAACAGATAAAATCAAAGGATCTCTCAACTCTCGGTTTTTTTTCATACCCGGTTTTAATGGCGGCAGACATACTTATTGTTAACGCAGACGTAGTTCCTGTAGGTGAAGACCAGCTTCCCCATCTTGAAATCACAAGGGAAATCGCCCGCAGGTTCAATTATCTTTACGGCGGTTATTTTAAGGAACCTGAAGAACTTCTCTCGGAGGCTACAAGGGTTGCAGGCACAGACGGAAGGAAAATGTCTAAAAGCTATAATAATGCAATATTTCTTTCAGATGATGATAAAACTATTAAGAAAAAAATAAGGCAGATGATAACTGATCCTGAAAGGATACATGCAACAGATCCCGGGCACCCGGACATATGCAATGTGTTTTCCTTCTATAAAATTTACTGCGGTGAAATTATTGCTGAAGTTGAGGCAAGGTGCAAAAAAGGCCTTATTGGCTGCACAGCCTGCAAAGACCAGATATGGCCCGTAATATATAATTCCCTGAAAGACTTCCAGGAGAAAAGAGAGAGGCTTATAAAAAATATTGATGAGATATACGGCATACTTGAAAAAAGCAGCCAAAAAGTCAGGAAAGCTGCCGGCATGACAATAGCTGCTGTCAGAGAAAAAATGGGTATTGACTGATTAAGTGGAAATAAATTGGTAATAAATAATTATGTAATTGAAATTAATGACTTTAGCGGTCCTGCTAATCTGCTGCTTGAACTGGTCAGGAAAAGAAAAATAGATATATACAATATAAGGATTGCAGCCATTATCCAGGATTTCACTGATTATATAAGTAGGAATAAAAACATTCTTCTTGATACAATAACCAGCTTCATATACATTGCAGCAATTCTTCTTGAAATTAAGTCAAGTTCTGTAATTCCCTCACAAAGAAAGGACTTTGCAGAAGATGAAGAGCTTAAGCCTGATAATGAGGCGCTTGCGCTGCGTGAAAGGAATTACCGCATTTTTTCAAAGATATCCAATTATATAAACCGCCTTAAATCAACAGAAGAGCTGTATTTTATCAGGGAAGCGCCTGTTGAAACCCAGTTTCTTGACGCAATGCCGGATTTTTTAAAAAACCTCAGTATCGAAAACCTCAACTACCTTGCCTCAAAGCTCCTTGGCAAAAGTGATTTTACAATAGATCTTTCCACAGTTTATATAGAAGATGCTTCAATTACTATTCTTGATGCAATGGAAAAGATAAAAAAAGCTGTAGTTGATAAAAAAGAGGTTTCATTTAAAGAGATTGCTGATAATTATGATTTGCTGGTGGATAAGATAGTATGCTTTTTATCAATGCTTGAACTTTATAAAAATGAAGTAATTGATATCATACAATTTGAAAATTTTGGAGATATAATAATAAAAAAGATGAAGTGATCGGGCGGTATGGAAATTAAAAATGATGAATGGTTAAAATCATGCATAGAAAGCATTATCTTCATTGCAGAAAGCCCTGTAAAGACTGCCGGTATTGCTTCCTGCCTGCAAATACCTGAAAAAAAAGCAGCAGAGTTAATTGATGCTCTTGAAAAAGAATATATTGATAAAAACAGGGGATTTATGATTCGAAAAACAGGCGGAGGCTACAGGTTTTATTCAAATCCGCAGTTTCATGAACAGCTAAAGGAATTTGTAAAATCAAATATATCAACATACCTGTCACAGGCAGCTCTTGAGACACTGGCAATTATGCTTTACAGACAACCTGTTACAAGAACCCAGGTTGCAGAAATAAGGGGGGTAAGGGCTGACAGCGTTTTCCAGACCCTTATAGACAAGGGCCTTATCAGGGAATCAGGAAGGCTCAAAGAACCGGGTAACCCTAAAATATATAAAGCTACTGAAAGACTTTATGAAATCCTTGGAATAAATTCGACAGGCGATCTTCCTCCCTTAAAAGATTTTGAAGAAGAAAGCAGCTAAATGGAAAAAAAGAGGATATCGGTTTTCCTTGCCCGCTGCGGCATTGCTTCAAGAAGAGCGTGTGAAGCCGTTGTTCTTGAAGGAAGAGTGAAAATAAATGGTGAAGTTACAAAGGATCTTTCTACGCTTGTGTCTGCAGCAGATATTGTTGAGCTTGACGGAAAACCTCTAAATACACCTGAAGAAAAAATATCTGTTGCTTTAAACAAACCCCCGGGGTATTTGTGTACCGCCAGGGATGATTTTAAAAGAAAAACTGTAATGGAGCTGCTTGCCGGACTTAGCCAGCGATTATACCCGGCAGGCAGGCTGGATTTCAATTCCAGGGGACTGCTGATACTTACAAATGATGGAGAACTGGCCTATAGAATTACACACCCCTCTTTTAAGATACCAAAGACCTATAATGTAAAGATAAAAGGGATAATAAATATGAAGGATTTTTCCGTTTTAAGCAGGGGTTTTGAAATTGAAGGCAAGATATTTAAACCTCTTGAACTGGAAATAATAAATAAAAAAGAAAACAGCCCTGGCTCCTGTATTAAAATTAAGATTGCCGAAGGAAGAAAAAGGGTAATAAGAAAGGCATTTGAAGCTCTTGGGCACAGGGTTACTGACTTAAAAAGGGTGCAGATTGGCAATTTCAAGCTGGGCAGCCTTAAAGAAGGGCAATATAAAATACTGCAGGCAAAGGACCTTCGGGAATTATTGTCATGATAAATATAATAAGTAGTATAAATGCAGCAGGAGTTTATTGATTTAAGAAGCGACACTGTCACAACGCCCACAGAGGAGATGCTTGAGGCAATGCGGACAGCCAGGGTGCTTGGCATCGGTTATATTATTAAAAAGAAGAATTTTTACAAGGGCCTCATGTATGGGGTAGGCCATGGCGGAGGCGGGGAGGCAATGGTATTTGTCGGGCTTTCTCTTGCAGTCAATTATATAATTTTCAGGTTTTTTTCGGATATTT
>VGAZ01000136.1 GCA_016870615.1 Actinomycetota bacterium
CATCAAAATTTTTTTCAGTTTGCCTAAAATATATAATTCCAGCTAGTAACAACAAAAAGGCTAAAAAAATTGAAATCAGGAAGCCTGGAATATAAAATTCCACACCTTTTCCGATAATTGACCATCTAAAACCATCAATAACACCTACCATAGGATTTATAGAATATAAAAATCTCCATTTGCCTGGGATTACATTACTTGAAAAGCCAACTGGTGAAACATATAATCCGAATTGTATTATAAATGGTACAATATACTTGAAATCCCTGTATTTAACATTTAAGGCAGATAATAAAAAACCAGCACCCAGCGAGACGATCAAAGCAAGCAATAAAAAAAGCGGCATAAAAACTATTTTCCAACTTGGTATGAACCTATACCAAAGCATTATTATTCCAAGTAATATAAATGAAATAAAAAAATCGATTAAAGCAACAATTACTGCGCTGGTAGGCAAAATCATCCTCGGAAAATAAATCTTGGATACCATATTTGCATTACCTATTAAACTGTTACTGGAGTCAGATAGGGCACTTGAAAAGAATAACCATGGCAATAATGCTGTAAAAACTAAAATAGGGTATGGGGCATCATTTGAAGGGAGCTTTGCAATTCTACCAAAGACAATAGTAAAAATTATCATAGTTATTATTGGTCGTAATATAGACCATGTAATTCCTATTACTGTTTGCTTATATCTTACAAGAATGTCTCTCCAGGATAAAAAATAAAAAAGCTCCCTGTATCTCCACAGATCGAGCCAATAATACTTCTCGGCTTTGCCTGCTTCAATAATTAGAAAATTATTGTCATTTTTTGCTATTTTTTTAATAACTCCAACTTTATTTTTCATTTAAATTTTTGTATGATTGTAAGTTAATATTGAAATAATATTTTTTTATAATAACATAATATTGCCTATTTTAAATAGGTACTTTTTTATAAAAACAACTCATATCTTATTAATAATATGACTAAATTATCTATTGTTACGGCAACATATAATAGAGTAAATGAATTAAAAAAGAATATACTTAGTGTGGCGAATCAATCTCTTAAAGATAAAGAGCATATAATCATCGACAATCTTTCAAATGATGGAACTGATGAATTAATCAATGATTATAGTAAAAAGGCTGATTATCCTATTATTTACATAAGAGAAAAAGACTCAGGTCCTTATGATGCTTTAAACAAAGGAATAAAAATATCTAATGGTGAATGGGTCCATACCTTACATTCAGATGACTGTTATTATAATAATGAAAACCTTGAAGTAATATTAAATGGAGATGTTGAAAATATTGATATTTTGGCATGCGCAATTTTAGTAAAAGATACCGGGTCTTTATACAGTGAAAATAGCTTATGGATTCCAAAATATAATGATAAGATAAATCATTATGGTTTTCCTCATACAGGAATGATTATAAGAAAAAGTTTCTATGAGTCTAACGGTTATTATAATACAAATTTTAAAATCATTTCCGATGCAATTTTTGTCATTGAGAATATGCCGAAGGCAAAGTATTTTATTATTGAAACACCTCTTGTGATAATGGATGATAAGGGTATTTCTAATAAAATTTCGCTTAGAAGAACTTATGAAAGGTTAATATGTACAATTTTTTATCATAAGTTCCCTTTAGGTTATAAAATTAAAACTGTTTTTTTAGTTTTTTATTGGGATATTATAATGCTATTAAAATTAATTAAAAATAAGTTAAAAAAAAAGACTATAGGACATGGCAATTGATAGTTTTTTTATCCAGGCACCTATTTGGTTTTGAACCAACTTTAAATATGGAATTGCAATAATTAAAAGTTAAAAAATATCTATTTAGGGACAGCAGCTTAGTTATTAAACAATCAAATTATTATAATATTGGTTAGCTTCTTCCAATTGATCCAGTTGTTCAATTGCAAGCCAATATTCATCAAATTCATATTTTATAACAGTTAATTTTGCTTTAATTAGTTCTTTTACTAAATCAGGTATTGTAAAAAAAGTGTTTTCAGGAATAAATTTTATTGCCACTGGACTTAATATATATATTCCTGTAGATATAAGATGGTTGGTAGCAGGCTTCTCTTCAATGTCAATTACATTGTTTTTATTAAATGAAATTGTGCCAAATGGTAATTGGTTTGTATATTTTTTTACGGCAATAGTCATAGCTGCATTATTTTTTTTATGATAATTAAATAAATCTAAAAAATTTAATTTCGTAATTATATCTCCATTCATGACCAAGAATGGTTCTTTTAGATTTTCTATCATTTTTAATGGTCCGGCTGTACCAAGTGATTGTTTTTCATGAATATAATTTATTTTTATATTAAACTTTTTACCATCTCCAAAATAAGCTTTTATTAATTCTGCACCATATCCAATAGCAAGGGTGATATCATTTATTTTAAGTGAGGATAATCTGTTGATTATCAGTTCCAGTATCGGCTTTTCTCCTACAGGAAGCAGTGGTTTGGGTATTGAGAATGTAATAGGCCTTAAACGAGTACCTTTCCCACCAGCCAAAATTACAGCTTTCACCTTACCTCCATCATATCTGATATTTATCAGGATTGTAATAATCAGTATTATTTTTTATCCATTCAATTGTCATATCTAAACCTTCTTTTAGTGATACCTTTGGCATCCAGTTAACAATTTTTTTAGCTTTGCTATTGTCACATAATAATTGCATAACTTCACTTTTTTTAGGACGTTTCCTTTTTTCAGTAGATATTACCCTTATTTCTTTATCCATTATCGATGTTATCATTGTAATGAGTTCGCCTATAGATATATCTTCACCTAAACCTATATTTATAACCTGTCCTATACTTTTTTTTGATTCTGCTATTTTTATAAAACCGTCAACAGTGTCTAAGACATAACTTAGATCCCTTCTTGGTGTTGTTGAACCAATATTGATTGTAGATTTTTTAAGAGCCTGAATAATTATGGTAGGTATAATTGCTCTATCTGACTGTCGTGGACCATAAGTATTAAAAGGCCTAATAATTGCAACAGGCAGATTATATGTTTTATAAAAGGACTCAGCGATTTTATCAGCAGCTATTTTACTTGCAGCATACGGAGATTGGGCTTGTAGTGGATGATTCTCATCAATAGGAGTATAAAGTGCAGTTCCATATACTTCAGAAGTCGATGTAGTAACGATTTTATTAACTTCTTGATCCCGTGCTGCCAATAAGATATTCAGTGTGCCTTCTGCATTTACTTCAAATACTTCCCTCGGATTAATAAAAGAATACGGTATACTGACCAAAGCACTAAGATGGAAAATAGTATCTTTTCCTTTGACAATTTTTTTAATAAGTTCAGGGTCTCTTATGTCTCCTAAAACCTGTTCCATTTCTGATAGTATATTTTTTTGAAGAAATTTTAAATGACCTAAATAGTTATCGGGATTATATTCAAGAAGTACTGTAATCTTTGCTCCCAGGTTAACCAAATGCTCTGATAAATGACTTCCAATAAAGCCATTTGCACCCGTAACCAATACTTTTGTTTTTTTCCAATTCATCTAAAAATCCTGTAATTGATAGAGTTCACTTTTTTATAATTCTCTAATCTTATGCTGAACTATTTTTAAAAATAGTATATCAAAATTTTGTTAATGTCGAGTAAACTTTATTTTTATGGTAATATATAATCTAAAAACTCGCAAGGGCAGACTTCCATGTTTTCATGTTATCATATTAAAATTAAAGAATATTTTTGAAATGGAAAAAGAAAATATGCAAAATATCGCAGAAATTAACTTAAAAAATTTAATTAAAATTTTAGCTAAAAGAAAGGTCACATTTTTAATTGCTTTTTTTATTATTTTTATAATAGGCTTAACTTTCACTTTTTTATTTTCACCTGAATACTGCTCTGATTTACAAATTACTTTATCTGACAATAATATTTTTTATAATGATGCTTTATATAAATACTTTCCTGCGGAGGCAGATGATTTGTGGATAATTCCAAGCACTAAAGAAAGTTATCAAAGAGTAGATTATATTGTAAGCAAGCTCGACCCTATTTATTCACAACTTAAATCGGATGCGATATCGGATAATGCTCTGGATACTCTCGAGGGCAAAATAACTAAAACCCAGTTAATAAAATCGACAAATATTGTAGTGGACAGGTGGAATTGCATAGTGACAATTGAAAATTATGCCAGAACTCCTGATTTGGCTTACAATATCAATAAATCTATACTGGATTCTTATGCCAGCCAAAAGAAAATAGAATTAGAAAATGCCTATTATATTCTTCTTGAAAAGCTTGATCCCGAAATCGAGTTATCCATAAGTGAAATTGAGGCACTTGAAAGTGAGGTTGAAAAGGAAACAATAAATCCGGTATTGAGTAAAAAGCTGGGCCTGGCATTTGAAAAATATGATGTTCTAAATACTACCAGGCAGAATATGGTTAGCAATAAGGAGCTTTTTACAGACAGGATAAGGATTATTAAACCTCCTGAATTAGCCGATGTTAGAAATACCTCAAGTTATTTA
>VGAZ01000137.1 GCA_016870615.1 Actinomycetota bacterium
CTGCAAAACCAAATGAAGATATGAGCCCGCAATATGTTCTTGGAAACCTTGAGAGAGGGCTGAATCTTATTAAAAGATACAATGATGCAAAGGAAGGTGAAAGCGGCAGCCCCATTTTAAATTCAAGCTGTCATGTTATAGGCCTCATGATAAAAAAGGGCGGAACATACACCCCGATTGATGTGGTGCTTGACGCCTTAAAGTCGCTTCAGGAAGAAGGGTAGCAATAAAGCCAAAAAATCATTTACGAAAAATTGCCTCAGCCTGTTTTAAAAGTTGAATTATTTTTAACCCCTGGGGGCAGGCTTCTTCACACTTTCCGCATTCATTGCACATGCCAGCTTTTTCTTCCTCACTGTCAATGCCAATATTTTTATACTGCCATGCGCAATTTTTTTGCATTTTACTTAACAAATAATAATTATATATTTTCAGTATTTTTGGAATTGCCACATTGCTCGGGCAGGGTAAACAATACCCGCAATTATTGCATGCAATCAAATTCTTTATTTCTTTATTATCAAGCACTTTTTCAAGTATTTCTTTTTCAGAATCTGAAAAGGAAAAAGACTGGCTGAAAACTGCTGCATTTTGCAAAACATCCTGAATTTTCTGCATCCCTGAAAAAATAACTGATACATCAGGATTAGAAATAATATATTTTAATGCAATACTCTCTATGCCTGGCAGGCAAAGGTCCGGGACCCTTCCCCCGGCAAGGGGTCCCATTATAAATACTCCCAGGCCTTTCTGCCTTGCATAGCTCATTACATCTTCATTAGACCTGTCCAGGATATTGTACTGGCACAGTACTGCCTCAAATCCCCCGGTGTCTATTATTTTTTTCATAACAGGCTGTGCATCATGAAATGAAAAGCAAATATGCTTTATAAGGCCTTCGCTTTTGGCTTTCTGTGCTTCTTCAATCAATTTAAATTTTAATACTTTGCTTTCAAACAATTCACTGTTTAGTGTGTGGAAATGGTAAAAATCAATAAAGTCAACATCAAGGGTTTTTAATTGCTCCTCAAGATATTTCCTGTAATCGCTTCTGCTGCCTGCCAACCAGGTTGGAAACTTTGTTGACAGGTAAATTCTTGAGTCTTTATTTTTTTCTTTCCAATTTTTAAGGGCCTCTCCTGAAAGCTTTTCGCTTTGCTTATTACAGTAAGGATAGGCAGTGTCAATTATGTTTATGCCCTTTTCAAACCCTTTAAGTATTAGCTCCAATGATTCATCGTGCCTTATAATTTCCTCACCTTCAAATTTGTCTGAAGGCAGCCGCATTGCGCCAAAACCAAGAAGCGATGCTTTTACTTTTGTTTTTCCAACATCCCTGTATTCCATAAACAGCCTGCTCTTTAAAATACTAGTTCTTTACGTTTATATTATACAAAAATATATTTTTAATAATATTAATAATAAAAATTTGTTGGCATCTAAAATTCCGGGATAAATAATTAAGGGGACAGGACGGGTTATTGACAAAACCATTTAAAGGCAAAAAGGGCACGGGCCCTCTTCTCAGGAAAGCGCGAAGCCTGAAAAAATTGGGCAGTCTTTTAATCTCAGAATACATTTTCAATAATACCTCCCCCCAATACCATATCACCAGCGTAAAACACGATTGACTGCCCGGGAGTAATGGCATCCCGGCCACGGTCAAAGATAACTTCTGCTTTGCCATTCTTTATTTTTATGCTGCATGGAGCCAGGCTGCTTTTATATCTTATTTTTGCCATTGCCCTTTCAGGAATACTTTCAACAAGAAAATTAAGCCTGCCTGCTGTGAGCCTGTTTTTGCTTAAATACTGCCT
This sequence comes from Actinomycetota bacterium, assembly GCA_016870615.1. Lineage (GTDB taxonomy): Bacteria > Actinomycetota > Humimicrobiia > Humimicrobiales > Humimicrobiaceae > VGAZ01. The sequence goes on from VGAZ01000137.1 coordinate 1,818, forward strand.
GGCTCCCACAGTTACTGTGTTTGAGATTGCGTCTATTTCCAGGACATAGAGCGCATTACTGGAGCTTATTTTTATGCCCTTCCGCTGCCCAATTGTAAAACCGGATATTCCTTCATGCTGTCCTATAATATTTCCATTGATGTCTTTTATGCTGCCCGGGATGTTAAAAACAGGCTCCTCTTTTATTTCCTGTCCATTATCGGCTGGGAGGGCATTATTATCATAATGTAATTTACTTTGTAATAGCCATGCATGGTTTGCAACAAATCTTTTATAATCATTATCTTTAACAAAGCAAATTTCCTGGCTTTCTTTTTTTAAGGCTGCAGGAATATCATTTTTATAAGCTATCTTTTTAACTTCTTCCTTCGTATAATCTGCAAGAGGGAACAGTATTTTCTCAAGATTATCTTTTTTTATTGCATATAAGAAGTAGCTCTGGTCCTTTTTTAAATCAGCAGCCTTAAAAAGCCCGAAATTGCCGCCATTCTTTTTTACTGATGCATAATGGCCCGTTGCAAAATAATCAAAACCTTCCTTTATTGCATAATCAAAAAGCAGGCCGAATTTTATAAACCTGTTGCATTCTATGCAGGGATTTGGTGTGGTTCCTAAAAGATAGCCTTTAACAAAAGGGGCAATTACTTTTTCTTTGATCTGCTCTGTAAGATCAACGCAAGTATGATTTATGCCAAGCCTGCTGCAGGCTTTGACTGCATCCTGTACGTGTGCCTCGGCAAATTCATTAAAATACATTGTAAGCCCGGAAGTATCATATCCTTCTTCAGCAAGCAGGTATGCTGCAACCGATGAGTCAACTCCCCCGCTCATTGCAATTAGCACTTTTTTACCTTTTTTGCTTTTTTTATTAATTCTATTCTCCATTTTTGCTTTTTATCATCTTTAATATTCAAGCTTATCTTAGCTTTTTTCATTTCCCGCTTTTACCGGTTGATTTTAAAAAACCCTGTTATTTTTCCTGCTTTGATTGTATAAACAATCTGTACGGTATTTAGTGTTACTTAAAGCAGCTTCAACTTACAATTTCATATTTTAGCTTAATAAAACTTTTACATGAAAACAAGTTCTAAGCAGAATTTATAGTATTTATAAGAAAGCCCCGGATAAACGGATTTGGATGCAGCAAAGGCAGCCATTTAAAAAAAGACCGATTATTGCAATACCTTTATTTGAAAACCACTTTTTAAATATAGCGCTTAAGTCCTGGTATCAATTAAATAATGATCAAATAATTCACTTAATGCATCTACAACCTCAGATTCAAAAAGCACACTTTTGTTGTCATTGAAAAACTTAAATACAGCTTTTATATCCCTTGCTTTACCGTATGGCCTTTTTGAAGTCATAGCTTCAAAAGTGTCTGCAACAGCAATTATTTTTGCCTCCATCAGAGTCTCAGCGCCGGTAAGACCGTAAGGGTATCCGGAACCATCCAAACGTTCGTGGTGCTGCAGTATAATTTTGGCAAAAACTTCGTAATCATGCATAGCTTTAATTATATTATAACCTATAACAGGATGGGATTTGATAAGCTCCATCTCTGAATCATCCAGTTTTGTATCCTTGTTTAAAACCTCGCCGGGTATATTCAGTTTACCTATGTCATGAATCATCGCAACATTATGGACAAGCAAAACCCTTTCCCTGGAAAAATTCATTTTCTCTGCAATCATTGTGGAAAGTTTTGCAACATTTCTGTGATGAATTGCAGTATAGTCATCTTTGCTTTCAGTATAAGCTATCAGCGCTTTTATAAGCGATGCAATAGAATCTACTTTAGTTTTTATAATACGATTTCTGTTTACCAGCATATAGATGGTATAAGCAAATGCAAAAAAAAGAACAGATAGCATTATTATCAATATTATTTCAAGTAAACTTAAGTTTTGCATAGTTAATTAAAGCTTTCTATCATTAACTGCCCATACTGGATGTACCTGTATCTAGGCGGATTCTATCATAATTTTTTTCTGGTAGATAATTCATTATAGATTTTAAATATATTAAAGCTATAAATATTATAACATCCTCAACTGTTGGTTCAGTTTAAACTCTGCAATAGGCATAACCCTGTAACTTTCAGCGATTGCACCTATTACAAGGTTGTGGCCGCCAATTGTGAAAAACAGCACAGCTGCGATAATAAAATAGAGATTTGACGTCAGTGTCACATTATCCTGAGTGAGCGGATTTATAACATTTGCAAATCCAAAACCGCTGTTTGTATCAATAAGACTGCCTGCAAACTGGGCAGCTATAAATACTATCGCTGTCATAAAGCTCAATAAAAGCCCCACAAGAAACTCCGCCGCAATATGGGTAAATATTTCAAAATAAGTCATTGTTCTTATATCTATTTCAACAGATATTACCGGTAACATAGTTATTGCAAGGGCAAGACTTATAAGCACCTTTAAGAACGGTGCCAGTGAACGGTTCCTGAAAGGCGGTATAGTAAAAAAAACTATGCCTATGCGCGTGACAACCATTAAAAAGGGCAGTATATTCTTAGATACCATATTCAGTAATTCAAAACTTCCCGGCATAAACACCTTTCCTACTTGACTATTGCAGGTATGCTGT
>VGAZ01000138.1 GCA_016870615.1 Actinomycetota bacterium
GCAATGATTGAAAAATCAGATTTGCCGCGGTTTTACTTCTGCCTGCATGCCGCAAAAAAAGCTGCAGATAAAAATCCGCCGCAGACAGCCTGGACCCCTGGAATTTCAATAATTGTTGCAATGAACAAAGCGCTTGACATGTTTTTTGAAGAAGGCAGGGAAAATGTTTATAAAAGGCACAGAATTAATGCGCTTGCCGTGCAAAAGGCATGTGAAAAACTTGGCCTTGAGATGCTTGTAAAAAATCCTTCAGAAAGAGGGGTATCCGTAACTTCAATAAAAGTGCCGGATGGCATAGACGGAAAGCTTCTTACAAAAACCATGAGGATAAAATATGGTGTTACAATTGCAGGAGGACAGGGAAAGCTCACAGGGCTAATATTCAGGATAGGGCATCTGGGCTATGTCGGTATATTTGATGTAATAATTGCACTGGCTGCGCTTGAATTTGCCCTGAAGGAACAGGGATATGAATTTGAGCTCGGGGCTGCAGTTACAGAAGCGCAGAGGGTATTTTTTGATAATAATTATATGGGTTAATATCCATTATATTTATAGTTAGAAGATTTTAAGTAAAAAAATGAAAAGGATGTACTTAAATGAAAAAGAAAATAATTGTAACTGATGGCATTTCAGAAAACGCTAAAAAAATGCTTGAGGAAAAATATATAGTTGATTTAAAGAAGGGCCTTCCTGCTGAGGAGCTTAAAAAAGAAATAAAAAACTATAATGCAATAATAATAAGAAGCGCGACAAAAATGACCGCTGATATTATTGAAGCGGCAGATAACCTTGAGGTAATCGGGCGTGCCGGTGTTGGTGTCGATAATGTTGATGTAAAGGCAGCAACCAAAAAAGGAACAGTTGTTGTCAATGCGCCCGGCAGCAATAGTGTTTCAGTCGCCGAGCATGCAATAGGGCTTATGCTTTCCCTTGCAAGAAAAATTCCTGAAGCTGATATGTCAACAAAAGCAGGAAAATGGGAAAAATCAAGGTTCAAAGGCATGGAAATAGAAGGCAAAACACTTGGCATAGTGGGATTTGGTAAAATAGGCTATCTTGTCGCAAAAAAAGCTGCAGGGCTTGGAATGAATGTTATTGCCTACGACCCGTTTACAGCAGATGAAAAATTTACTTCACTTGGCATTGAAAGGGCTGATAAACTTGAAGATTTATACAGTGCGGCAGATTTTATCACCATACATCTTCCAAAAAACAAAGACACCCTGGGCCTGTTTAATAAAAATGAATTTAAAAAAATGAAGAAAGGCGTTGTAATAATAAATTCTGCCCGCGGGGGCATAATAGTGGAAAAAGACCTTTCAGAAGCCATTAAGGAGGGCATTGTCGGAGGAGCTGCGCTTGATGTTTTTGAAAGCGAACCGTGCCAGGATTCTCCTCTTTTTAATCTTGAAAAAGTGGTATGCACGCCTCATCTTGGCGCATCAACTGATGAGGCTCAGGACAGGGCGGGCGTTATGATAGCCCGGCAGGTAGATGATGTCCTTTCCGGGAAGCCTGCAACATTTGCTGTTAATTTTCCTGCTGCAAGCGCTGAACTTATGGAGGCAATATCACCGTTTTTTGAGCTTTGCGAGAACATGGGCAGCCTTTTTACAGGATTATTTGAGGGTAACCTCAACAGTCTTGAAATAGGATATTATGGAAAAATTGCAGATTATGATACAAAGATACTTACAAATATGATTATGGTTAAAATACTTGGAAGGTATTCCACAGAAAACACAAACATAGTTAATGTCGGGCTTATTGCAGAGGAAAGCGGACTTAAGATAAAAGAAGTTAAAAGCAGCCAGTCGCAGGATTATATAAACCTCGTTACATTATCCGGCAAAGGCAAGGAAAGCGAACTGTTTATTTCCGGCACTGTAACGGGAATTAAAAATCAGCCAAGATTCATATCCATTGATAAATTTGCAATAGATATGGTACCTTCAAAATATATGGTTTTTGTAAAATATGAAGATGTGCCTGGCCAGATTGGAAAAATTGGAACTGCCTTTGGAAAGCTTAACATCAATATTGCGGCAATGCATGTTGGAAGGAAAAAGGTGAGCGGAGAGGCTGTAATGGGACTCAATATTGATACTGAGCTTTTGCCGGAAAATTTAAAGCAGTTCAAGAAACTTACCGGTTTTGAAAATATTAAAATTGTAAATTTGTAGAAAGCAGCAAGAGGATTAATGGCGCTTGCCTTTCTTGAGCTTATTACTGTTTTGGGTCTTTAATCCAAGCGAAAGGAATGGTTATAATAATGGCAAAAAAAATATATCTTTTTGACACATCTTTACGTGATGGGGAGCAGGCTCCGGGCATACATTTAAATGTCAGGGAGAAACTTGAAATAGCTGAGCAGCTTGACAAGCTTAATATTGACACCATTGAAGCAGGTTTTCCCATATCATCAAAAAGTGATTTTAACTCTGTTGTTGAGATTTCAAAAAAAATCAGGAACCGTTATATTGCTGCTCTTGCAAGAGCCGTGCCCCAGGATATTGATGTGGCGGGCCAGGCTCTTGAAAATGCGGTAAATCCAGTAATACATACATTTATATCTTCCTCAGATATACATCTTGAATACCAGTTTAAAAAAACAAGGGACCAGGCAATAGTGCTTGCTGCAGATGCTGTCAAAAGGGCAAGAAAGTATACTGACATGGTTGAGTTTTCTGCAATGGATGCAACAAGAAGCGACAGGGATTATCTCTGCAGGATGTATGAAGCTGCCATAAAAAGCGGCGCAAAGATTTTAAATGTTCCTGATACGGTGGGATATGCGCTTCCTGAGGAATATGCAGCTTTAATTGACTACATCATAAACAACACTGCAGGAATTGAGGATGTTATTATAAGTGTTCACTGCCACAATGACCTTGGCCTTGCAGTAGCCAATTCAATACTTGCGGTTCAGCACGGCGCCCGGCAGATTGAAGTATCTGTTAACGGCATAGGTGAGCGAGCCGGCAATGCGGCCCTTGAGGAAGTTGCAATGATTATAGATACAAGGAAAAATGATCTTAATGTCAGCACAGGTGTAAATCTTAAGGAGATTATGCGCACAAGCACACTTGTAAGGCATCTTACAGGGTATGCAGTTGCCCCGAATAAACCCATAGTGGGAAAATATGTCTTTACCCATGAAGCCGGAATCCACCAGGACGGTATGCTCAAAAACAGGACAACATATGAAATAATGAAGCCTGAAGATGTGGGCTCTCAGGCTTCAAAACTTATGCTTGGCAAGCACTCGGGCAGGCACGCATTTGTAAAAAGAACACAGGAGCTTGGTTTTAATCTAAGTGATGAAGAGCTGGAAAAAGCGTTTGCAGGCTTTAAAGAGCTTGCGGAGAAAAAAGGCGAGATAAGTGATGATGATCTCAAGGCAATAGTAAATAATGAAATAAGAGAAGTGGAAGAGTATTTCAGTTTAAAATATTACCAGGTTATAAATGGGACAAGCATAAAGTCAACAGCAACTGTGGGACTTGAGGTAAATGGAAACTTTGCAGAAAGCGCATCATACGGAGACGGTCCGGTGGATGCCTCTTTTAAGGCAATAGAAAATATTACCGGAATGAAGGTCATGCTTGTTGAATACAGCATTGAAGCAGTTTCAGGGGGCAGGGACGCTATCGGGGCAGTTAAAATCATAGTAAGGTCTGGCGATGTTGAGGCAATGGGTAGCGGAATCAGCACTGATGTCATAGAAGCGAGCATTAAATCTTATCTTGATGCTTTAAACAGGATAATGCTTTCAAAAAAAAGCTGAGAGTTTTGAAATGGCAGCCTTAAAATCGCGCTGATTTTTAATATTGGCAAATTATTAAATAAAATGCAGTAAAGGAGAAACAAGAAGTGGCAGAAAACAGAAAACCCCAGACAATGGCGCAGAAAATACTGGCGGCACACTGCGGCAGGGATTATTTAAATACAGGCGAACTTGTAAATGCAGAGCTTGACCTTGTGCTGGGCAACGATATAACCATGCCCCTTGCAATTGCAGAGTTTGAAAAAATCGGCGTAGATGGGGTTTTTGATAAGAATAAAGTAGTAATAGTGCCCGATCATTTTACGCCAAATAAGGATATAAAATCTGCACAACAGTGTAAATACATCAGGGAATTTTCAAAAGCCCAGGAAATTAAAAATTATTTTGAAATTGGCGAAATGGGCATTGAGCATGCCCTTCTTCCCGAAAAAGGTCTGGTTCTTCCCGGGGATCTTGTAATAGGCGCAGACTCGCACACATGCACATACGGAGCGCTTGGAGCAGCCTCTACTGGTGTAGGAAGCACAGATGTTGCGGTTGCCATGGCCACAGGCAATGCATGGTTTATGGTACCCGAATCAATTAAATTTATTTATGAAGGGAATTTAAATCCCTGGATA
>VGAZ01000139.1 GCA_016870615.1 Actinomycetota bacterium
GAAAATACAGTGGCAAGCAGCCCTGTTCTTGATGATTTTAGTTTATTGATGACTGATTTAAACAAGGGTGATTTAAATATAGAGGATGTTATACGGGTAGACCTTTCTGTAAAAAACACCGGGAATATGCATGCAAAAGATATAGAAGTTATAACAGTTTTGCCTAAAAAATTTGAACTTCTTGAGTCTTCTTCAGGATTTCCTGCTGTATTTGACAGCAAAAAAAATACTATTACATGGAATATAAAAGAACTTCTTGTTGGAAGCTCCAAATCCATGAGTTTCAGGGCAAAGATTGGGCAGCAGTTTGAACACCTTGAGGCATTTGAGGGCAAATCTACCCTGGTATATGATGGGGCAACGATAAAGGAAAATGTATTTGAGGGCCAGGTTGTTGGATATCCTAATTTTTCGGAATCATCTTATACGGTTGCAGACATAAACGGGGGAAGCACCTGGGCAGGAGATGTTTTAAGATATTCCATTACATTAAGAAATACCGGTTTGAGGCCGGGAAAGGATTTTAAATTAATATGCCCTATCCCTGCAAACACTGCTTTTCTGCCTGATTCAGTAAAACCGGGCAATGGTTTTATATATGACAGCGGACAAAAGGCTGCTGTATGGACAATAGATAATCTTGAAACCGGCCAGGAAAAAACATTTGAGTTTTCAGTGGCAATCAGCGAGGCTTTAACCGGCGGTGGAGCCATAAAATCCCAGTTTAATATAGAAGGGGATGAACAGTACGTTGAACTTGGCGAAAAGACAGTGGGTGTGAGGCGCTTTATAAATCATACGATAGTATGCATGGGCGACTCCCTCATTGCTTATTCAAACTGGCCGGCAATACTTGACAACATGCTTGAGTCAACTTATCCGCGGGCAGAATATAATACTGCGGGCGTCGGGGTTCCGGCAATGATGTCTCACCAGGGTTATCATAAATTTGATGCTACTGTGGCTCCTTATGGGCCCCAGATAATAGTATTTGGTTTTGGTTCAAATGATGTTGGAACAAGCGTGAGCTCTTTTATAAATGGCATGACTGGCCTTATAAATAAAGGCAAGGGCATAGGGGCAACTGTTATAGTTCATTCCATAGGGTATATTAATACAGATATCTGGGTTGCAAAGAGGGATTACAGGGAATACAATGAAGCGCTCAGGGCATTGTGCGCCCAGCAGGGCGTTCCCTATGTTGATGTTTATACGCCTATGGCAGCAGATCCGGGCAGGTATTTATCAGACGGGCTGCACTTTACATCAGAAGGCGCAAACCTGGTTGCAGGCCTTGTGTTTAACACCATGAGGAATTATCTTGATGCTGACGGGGAAAGAAGATAAACGGCAAGGGTTATTTATCCTGCCCGGTGTTTTCGGCATCTTCAACTTTTTTGGCCCTCCTGTCTTTTACGACTCTTGCAGGCGTTCCGACAGCTATGGAAAAGTCAGGAATATTCTTGGTGACAATTGCGCCGGCGCCGATTATGGAGTAGTCACCCACATTGCAGCCGTCCATTATTATGCTTTTTGCCCCAAGCCAGCAGTCCCTGCCTATTTTTATGCCATGGCCGTGTGTGTCCTGGTCCCTCAGCGGTATGTAAATCTCATCAGATATATGCCCGCCGCCTATTACATAGGTATAGGCTGCAAAAAGCGTGTTCTGCCCCACTTCAACACGGTTTAATGAGGCTATGTATGAATTAAAACCTATATTGACCTTCTCGTGAAGAATCACGTCACCGTTTTTGCACGATATTATGGTATTCCTGCCAAGAAATGACCCATCGCCTATATCAATTCCATTGTTGTCAACACCTTTTGCATCAAGCATGACATTTTCATCTATAGCCACATTGTTTCCAATAGAGATTTTGTGGGGGTGCCTTATTGTAACGGATTTTCCAATCATCACGCCTTTGCCTATCTTTTTAAAAATGAGCCTGTAGAAAATGCTGCGCAGCAATATGCCTAGCGCGCCCGGGCACTCTGCAAACATGCCGGTTATTATTTCATATTTAAGAAGGGAACATAAGCCGGGCCTGCCCACAATCAGGTCTGAATAAGCTGAAGCTTTTGACTTTTTCTTTTTTTCAAGTGCGTTCTGTATCAGTTCATATTTTTTCTCTTTTACTTCTGCCATTTATTTATCCTTCCGGTAATTTAAAAGTATTCTGCCCGATTATTGTACTTATAAGTTTTAAAGCTTAAAAACTTGCTGCTGCCCAGAATATATTACATTAATTAAAAAGATATTGCATTTACAAATATTTTTTATCGCAGGTTTTCTATTATATTAAAAATATATTATAATTTTAGCAGCATGGCCAAATGAAATCATTGCAGCTTTTTTGCCTGCTTTTGCAGGGCAGGCACAAGTTAAAAAGGCAGCATGCTATAATTAATTACTGGCGGGGGGAAATCTTTAAATGTGGAAAGCAGCTTTACTCAAGGTGTTCTACTATGCTTTTTTTTTAATAATATTTGTTTTTGCAGTGCTTATATTTTTAAGGCTCACTGATTTTTATTTCGGTTCCGTGCAGCTTGAGAGCTTTCTTGATGATTTTATCAGGAATATAGATTTTTAAAAAACTTTTTTGCTTTGTTAATCTTTATTTTCTTCACTATTTTTTATGCCGGAAACTTCTGTGGCATTAGCTGTTTTTTGGGCATCAAGTCCTGTTTCTGTAATTTTTGGCTGTTTTAAAATAAATGGCCTGACTATATAAACAATTCCGCCAAGGAGCCCGAATCCGAGTATCATTGCAAAAAGCAGGAGCGAGGCAACTGTTGAGAGGTCCTTTGCCGCGCCGAGCGCCACCATTAAAAATACCAGGGAATTTTCCCTCACGCCTGTTCCACCGATTGAAATCGGGAGCATTGCAATTGTGTATACAATGGGGACTATAAATATAAAAGCTGCAAATGAAAGGCCTATTCCAAGCGCTCTTGCAGCCAGGTAGTAATTTGCAATTACTATAATCTGTACTGCAAAACCGCAGATAAGTACTTCAAATATTGCAAGCCTGAATTTCTTGAAATTTAAAAATATATGATAAACTTCTTTTAATTTACCCCTTATTTTTGAAAGGAACTTAATTTTTTCCACAAGCCTGTTGAGCCTTAAGATTGAAGGGTTAAATATAAGAAAGGCAAGTATTATGCAGATTGCAAAAAAAACAGAAACCGGGATTATGTATGAAGTTGTGCCCACTTTCCTAAAACCAAGAAGCAGCGCAATTACCCCGTATACTGCAGCGGTAAGAACCCCGGAAAATCTTTCAATTACAATTATGCTTGCAGATTTTCCAACTGATACTTTTGCCCTGTTTGCTATATCTACAGACCTGAATATATCGCCCCCTATGCTTGTTGGAAGGAGGTTGTTAAAAAACGAGCCTATCATAAATGAGGAAGATAAAAATCCTATGGAAAGCCTTATGCCCTGTGTTCTTAAAAGAATCTGCCACCTCAGGGCGCTTGTATAAAGGCCGACAAAGTGAAGAGATGCAGAGGCAAGCAGCAGGGGCACGCTTGCAGTACTTAAAATGTCTTTAAAAGTGCCAAAATCTTTAAGCCCCGAACGGAAAAAAATAAGGTACGCAATAAGCCCTGCGCTTATCACTATTCTCAGTGTAGTGGATATTATCTTTTTATGCCTGGTGTAAAACTGCTTTATTTTTTTAAATTTATTTTTCAATTTATCATCTTAAAATAATATGTGGCAAAAATATAAATTGTATCATACATGCAGGGGCATTAATGTAAAACATTGTAGCTTTTTTAAGCCAGCATCTTTTACTTAAGGAACTGCCCCATATTTTCTGCCGGGATGCCTGCAAAAGTCTTTCTTCTTAACCTGTCGCATTTACTGCAGGGGCTCATACCCCAAATATCCCCGCTTCCAAGTTTCTTTCTTGCAAAGCGTATGGGCCCGTCATTAAATATTTCCTGTATTGTTTTAATATTTATATCGCCTATTTGATGCAGGCCTTTAAAGTCCTGCGGGCACAGGAAAACTTTACCATCAAAAAATATTGTGAGCGAATAATATGGAAAAGTGCATGTGACAATATTGCTATTTTCTGCAGGGTGTACTGTCTTTAAACTGCCGCCCCAGTTATGCGCTGCTCTTTTTATAATTCCGTCAAGCGCAAGGCCGCGAAAATCTTTAATGATAGATTTGAAATATTCTGAATTCTTTTTTTTATCCAATGAACTTAAAGATTCATTTTTTAAATCCATAAGAAGGATAAATGCTTCAGGTTTTTTAGAACCGCTTTCCTTTTTTATTTCCAGGAATACTTTAATATTGCTTA
>VGAZ01000140.1 GCA_016870615.1 Actinomycetota bacterium
CTTTCCTATTATTTTCGGGCCAGCTATCATAAAACCTGTTGAGACCGCAGCAAAAACCATTACTGTTATTACCTGTACCTTAAAAGCGCCTATGTACTTGAGGAATTTGCGCATTGTGCCCTTAAAATCGCGGGCCTTTTCTCCCTGCATCTGAATACCCCCGCCGGGACCTCTGTGCCCACCAAAACCAAAAGGTCCACCCGGCCTTGAAGATGAACCCGGCCCCCCAAACCCGGAAGACCTGCTTTGAGTATTATTTCCAGGTCTGTCTCTCATGCAAGTTCCTCCTCTGAGAGCTGTGAATATGCAATTTCCCTGTATGCCTGGCAGCTGTTCATCAATTCTTTATGGGTGCCTTTGCCGGCTATCCTGCCTTCATCAACCACAATTATCTGTTCCGCATTCATAACCGTCCCTATGCGCTGCGCCACAATCAGTATTGTACTGCTGCTGTAATTTTTAAGGGCATTGCGGAGAGCTTTATCAGTTTTAAAATCAAGAGCTGAAAAACAGTCATCAAGTACAAGTATCTGGGGATTTTTAACAAGGGCCCGGGCTATTGACAGCCTCTGCCTCTGGCCGCCTGATACATTTTTACCGCCCTGGGATATTTCAGCGCCAAAACCCTTAGCCTTTTCATTAATAAAATCCAGCGCCTGCGCCATTTCTACAGCTTCTTTAAGCTTTTCAATACCTGCATTTTCATCAGAAAGCTTTAAATTGCTTTCAACAGTGCCGGAAAATAATACGCTTTTCTGGGGTATATACCCGATTTTTTCCCTGAGATCATTCTGCGAATACTGCCTGATGTCTATGCCGTCAACAAGGACCGAACCGCTGTTAACATCATAAAAACGCAAAAGCAGGTTAGTTATTGTGGACTTGCCTGAGCCGGTGGAGCCTATTATTGCTGTAGTTTGCCCGGGTTTTGCGACAAAACTTATATCATGAAGCATATCTTTCTCCGCATTAGGATACCTGAAGCAGACATCTATAAATTCCACAAGACCTTTTTTTCCAGAATCATATTCTTCAGGCTTTATGGGCAATCCGGGATCCTTTATTGCCGGCTCCACATCAAGAACATCTGCAACCCTGCCGGCTGATACTGATGCCCTGGGTATCATAATAAACATTACAGACATCATCAAAAATGACATTACAATAAGCATTGCATACTGCAGGAAAGCCATCATATCCCCAACCTGCAGGCGGGACTGGGCAACCTGGTGGGCCCCGACCCAAATTATAAGCACGGAAAGCCCATTCATTAAAAGCATCATGGCAGGCATCATAACTACCATTGCCCTGTTTACAAAAAGGGAAGTCCTTGTCAAATCATTATTTGCATTATCAAAACGCTTCTCTTCAAAACCCTGGTTATTAAAAGCCCTTATTACCATCATACCGGAAAGCCCTTCCCTTATTATGAGGTTTATGCGGTCAAGCAATAATTGCATGCGCCGAAACCTTGGCATGGTTATTGAAAATACAAGAAGTATAAGCGAAAGAATGACAATTACTGCCACTGCTATTATCCAGGACATTGAAGCACTCTTTTCGAGTGCGCGTATTATTCCCCCAATACCCAGTATAGGTGCGTAAAATACTATCCTGATTATAATTATGACAAGCATCTGCACCTGGGTTATATCATTTGTGGATCTCGTAATGAGGGAGGCGGTTGAAAATTTGTCAAATTCGGCATTTGAAAAATTCATTACTTTGTCAAACACCTTTTCCCTTAAATTCCTTGAAAGTCCCGCAGCCACCCTTGCAGCCAGAAAACCTACTGCCACAGTGCTTGCTGCAGATAAAAGCGAAAGAAGAAGCATAATCAGGCCAGTGCGGCCTATATATGCGCTCTGGAGCCTGCCGGTATCTGCGCCTAATGCGATATATTCAGCTTTTATTGGCATAACTGCCGACTGGGTAATAATGCTTTGGCCCATTGCATCAAACTGGCTGTTTATAGTTTTGCGAATCGATGCAAGCTGGCTCTCGCCAAGACCTGCAAGCATGCTAAAAACCATTTCTGCAGATGCGCCTTCAGGTATTTTTGAAAAATCAATTCCCGGCATGTCCCCCAAAGCTTCAGCTTTTGAAGGATCAGCTATAGCCTGCTCCAGCGCAAATACTGCAAGCAAAGCTCTTCCCATTATTTTATTTAACTCTTCTTTTGTATCCCTGCTGGTGCCTGTAAGAACATATACCGGTTCTTTTTCAACTGCAGGATAGTCTTTTAAATACCTTTTATAATCCTTTGAGTTTTTATCTATAAGTCTATATTCTTCAAATACAAGCTGGCTTTCATCCCTGTCCATAAATAATACCAGCCTGTCCATATGGCTCTTGCTTACTGCCTGGGGCACAGCATCTTTTATGCCGCCCTGCTGTATGCCTACATTTACAATGCCAGACATATAATCAGGCAGGGCAAGATCAGCCATTGCCTGAATAAAAAGCAGCGCTATTGCTATAATTATGAGAAAAACAAATGGTTTTAAGTATTTTATAAGTCTGGGCATCAATCTTTATCCTTCCGGCTTATAATGCCTTCAATGCTGCTTCCAATAATCTTTTCGCTTAATTTACAGTAATTTTCCAGTTCTTCATCATTTAAAACATCAAAGATAAAATAAAGCTGGCTGAAACTTTTATCCCTGACTGAAGAAAGCCCAAGCTTTGCATTTTCAGTCAGTGCAAGATTGAGTATTCTCCTGTCTGATGTATTTCTTTTTCTTGTAAGATATCCTTTTTTAACTAGTCCATTAACTATCTGGGTGGTTGCGCTGCTCGTGGTGCCAAGAACGCCGGCCAAGTCTTTTAAATTCATGTTTTCATTATCTTGTATAATGCGAAGCACCATCATCTGTGTATGAGTTATGCCCATTTCTTTGAATAGAAGTTGCAGTTCAGACATTATTCTTTGCCTGAGCGAGTAAATCTTTGAAATAATTTCTTCTATAATTTTTTTTCGTTCAAATGTCATTTTTAAAATAGCCAATCTAATATAGTTAAGGTTCTAAATTATTAAGTATCTTAACTAATACTTATTATTTGTCAAGAAGTTTTTAAAATCACAAATACAGGATGTAGATGGATTAATGATAAAAACAACACAGGTTTTTAAAAAAACAACTTTTATAAAAACCTGCTAAGGCAATTTCAAAAAGATTGGCAATATTTTTCAATGAAAGAATTTATGAAAATAAATTATTACTTGTTTAAGAAGGTGTCCGCTGTTTCATTACCTTCTGCACAAATAATACTTTTCAAAATTTATGCATGCAGGCATATAAGCAAGAGGGCCCCCGTATGAGCCGGTTATTGCAAAATACTTTTTCAACTCATTTTCAAAAACTCTGTAATCAAATCCAAGATGGTCATAATAATATGGCAGGCTGTTTTCAATTTCACCCCTTGGCCTTATGGCAGGAGGTTTACCGAATGTGCATTTTAAAACATTTTTTAATTTTGCATCAAAAGAACCATACCTGCGGCTCATCCTGAAAATTCCTTTTGCCAGGGCAGGTATATAAACTTCAACGGGCACACTTACGACAAGAAGGCTGTTTTTATCCATCAAACCTAAAAATTGCTTAAATAAAACTTTATACTGCTCTTCTACTATATGTTCAAATACTTCCATGCAAAAAATCACATCGTAAACAGGAAAAGGGCTATCCCCAAGTTCTGCGATTATTTTTACCTGCCGGTATTTTTGAAGGTTTACTGAAGCTTCCTGCCTTAGTGAAGGCGTTGGCTCATATAATACCGGCGTGGAGTCCGGTAAAGCTTTCAATAAGTATTTGCAGAACTCACCGCTGCCCCCGCCAAAATCCAAAATGCTGCCATTAAAATTAAAAGGAACTTCCTTTAAAGCATAAAGAGCCTGCGCGTAACGCTTTTTGTGAAGCCAGCTTTTGATTCGGCTTTTATCATTTATTGTAATGTCTGCATAACTCATATTTTTTGTATAAACACTGGCAAAAGTTTCTTCAAATATTTAAATAAAACTGGATTTTTTCCATTTATATAATTTTAACTAAACCAATTCTATCATAATTTAATGCTGGCTTGAGAGAATTTTCAATATTTAATAGTTTCAACCGGGTAATTTTCTGGATTTTTTTAGGGGCCAAAAAAATTAGAAGTGCCTATTTCCGGTTAGACACTTCTAATTTAATATTCCTATTAATTTTTCAAATTAATAAGCACTGGCTCATTTTTACTAAGCCA
>VGAZ01000141.1 GCA_016870615.1 Actinomycetota bacterium
CTCCTGACGGCTTATTTACAATAGAGGCCAAGTACTGCCTTGGCTGCTGCGGCCTTGCGCCTGTAATGATGATAAATGATAAAGTTTATGAAAAACTTACAACAAAAAAAATCAGCGAGATTGTATCAGCTTTAAAAGCTGAAAGCATGCTGGTTGAGAGAGAAATAAACTAAAAAAGATAATTGCAGCTGTGGGTTAAGGGTATTTGAACTGCTTTAAAAAAACGCTTTTTTTATGCTGGAAATAAAAATTTTATATTGAAAAATATACCTTATTTTGATTTAATAAATTTTCTTAAAATTATACTGGTAAACAGAGCTGCAGTTAGTATATAATTTGAAAGTCAATAAATTTTGGAGGTATTATAATATGAGCGAAAAAACAATCCTTATGATTGATGATGATCCTGATTTTGTACAGTCAGTGAGAACAGTGCTTGAAGCAAGAGGATATAAAATAGAATCTGCTCCTGACGGCACAGAGGGATTAAAAAAAGCAAGAGAAATTGTGCCTAATCTTATATTGCTGGATGTCATGATGACCAAGAACACAGAAGGTTTTGAAGTCAGCCGTGAACTTCCAAAAGATGATGTTTTAAAATCAATACCAGTTATAATGATAACCGGTATAAGGGAAAAAATGAATCTTGCGTTTGGTTTTGAACCAGACAGCACCTGGCTCCCTGTTAAAGCTGTCCTTGAGAAAACTATTAAACCAGATAAATTGCTTGAAAAAGTTGAAGAATTTATAAAATAGTAAAAGCATTTACAGTATCAGGAACATAGTTTATTAAAAACATATGTTCCGGGCCAGATAGCAGGAAAAAATGTATTCTGCATATAAGAACTGATAAGAAATATTGCAGGAGTTTGATATATATTAAGCTCCTGCTTTTTTTTTATAATTAATAATTTTTTTCTTTTAATTACAATGATTTTAGCTTAAAATAACAAAAATCAGTTATTGATATTAGTAACTCTTATTACTATCAATTATTATGATATATTTTAATAACCGGAAAGGAGACAAATGCTGTATAAGATTTTAGACAAAAAAGATTTTAAAGATTTCGTCAACAATCTTATTTCCGCTTACGAAGTAACAGCCCCGAAAAAAATAAGCCAGGCGCTGCACGATTTTTTTCCAATAAAGAGTTATGAGGAGATGGACCTTAGTTATAAAAGGACGACTCTACCGCCGGCTAAAAAAATGCTTTTTCCCTCAAATGAGGCTCTTGCAAGCTATACGGTCGGAAATAATATTGAAGTAAAATCTCTAAATGAAAGCAAAGAGCAGCTTTTATTTGGAGTGGGCGCATGGGATATAAATGGAATGAATTTTCTTGACAGGATTTTCAGCACAGATTTTATAGATGAAAATTACATGGAAAAAAGGAAAAAACTCAAAGTAATCGGTATTGATGCCGAGCCATCAGATGCAAATTTTGCAAGTTCAGTGGGATCAGAATTTGCAAAGGAAGGTTTTGATCTGTTCCTGTCTGATATTGGAGACAAATATTTTGTAAGAATCGGAACTGCTGCAGGTGCCGAGATAGCCTCGAAATTTGGTGATTTTTTAGATGCTTCAGATGTAGATTACAGCGCTTATGACAGGCAAATGGATTTATATAAAAATAAATTTAATGTGAATGTAAATCTTGATAATTTCTTTGAAAATTTTGAAATTGTCTATGGGAAAAAAGATTTGTGGGAAAAACTTGCCAAAAGCTGCTTTTCCTGCGGTTCATGCAACCTGGTATGCCCCACCTGTTTCTGCTTCAATGTCAGGGATGATATTAAGATAGATCTTGCTGGTGGAATAAAATCCAGGCAGTGGGATTCATGCATGATTTCAAATTACGGTCTTGTTGCCGGCGGGCATAATTTCAGGCCGGATGAAGCAAACAGGCTCAAACAAAGATACAGATGCAAATTAAAAACCTTTGTTGAAAAATTCGGCCAGTATTCCTGTGTGGGCTGCGGCAGATGTGTTGAGGCCTGCCTTGCTAAAATAAATATCTATGAAGACATTAATGCAGTAAAGGAAGAGGTGAGCATTTAAAATGGTAATGGATTTAAAAGAAAAGACAAAAACAGAATCAATTTATGTTCCCGATATTGCTACAATAACAGAGATCAAAGACCTCACTCCTACAGAAAAGCAGTTTAAAATTAAAATTGATGACCCGGTAAAAAGGAAAAACTTTAATTTCCTGCCGGGACAGTTTGTGGAGCTGACGGTTTTTGGAATCGGGGAGGCTCCATTTTCAATACCTTCCTCACCAAATAATAAGGATTATTTTGAGCTGTGTGTGCGAAGCATAGGAAGCGTTTCAGCGGCTCTTCACAGGATGAAAGCAGGCGACAAAGTGGGGATTAAAGGTCCTTTAGGTAAAGGATATTTTCCATATGAGAAAATGCAGGGTAATAATGTTGTAATAGTTGCAGGCGGGCTTGGAATGGCTCCCGTAAGATCAATTCTGCTGCAGATACTGGAAGACAGGAAAAGTTACAAAGATGTCACGCTTATTTATGGTTGCGTTGATCCTCAGAGCATGCTTTATAAAGATGAAATAAAGAAATTGCAGGAAAGCAAAGAACTTGATATAAAGCTTACTGTTGACAGGCCGGATAACAGCTGGAAGGGTGCCGTAGGTGTCTGCACAAACCTTATACCGCAGCTTAAATACCAGCCCCAGGACACATATATTATAGTCTGTGGTCCCCCTGTTATGTATAAGTTTGTAATTATTGAACTTGAAGAAAAAAAATACAAACCTGAAAATATATTTCTTTCACTCGAAAGAAGGATGGAATGCGGCGTTGGAAAGTGTAACCACTGTCATATCGGAAATAAACTGGTATGCGTTGACGGTCCGGTATTCAGTTTATGGGAAATTAAAAATTTAAAGGAGGCCATATAATGAGTAAACCAAAAGTGGGTGTTTTTGGATTAGCCGGTTGTGGCGGGTGCCAGCTTGAAATTTTAAACCTTGAAGATGAGCTTATAGATTTTATATGCGCTGTTGATATAGTTCATTTTACAGAAGCAATAACTGAGCACAGTGACACATATGATATAGCCTTAATAGAAGGTTCTGTTTCAACAAAGCATGATCTTGAAAGGCTTGAACATATAGCAAGTGTCGCAAAAATAATTATCGCTATTGGCGCATGCTCATCTACTGGCGGACTTAACTGCCTTAAAAATCTTTACGGTACCGAGAAGGCAAAAGAGCTTGTTTATGGAGATAAAAAAGACTGGATAGACGCAATTGATACAAAACCTATAGACGCTTATGTAAAGGTTGATTACCACGCAAGGGGATGCCCTCCAACAAGGGCAGAAATTGTTGATATCGTTAAATCCCTCATAATGGGTAAGGTCCCTGAAATTCCTGATTACCCGGTATGCATAGAATGCAAAAGGTTGGGCAACATTTGTGTTTATGAAACCGGCGGTACATGCATGGGGCCTGTAGCAAGGGCAGGCTGCAATGCAAGATGCCCCAGTGCAAACTCAGGGTGCGAGGCATGCAGGGGTCCTGTTGATGACCCGAATATAAATGCACAGAAAGATCTTCTTGATAGATACGGTCTTACAGTTGAAGATATAATGGAAGGTTTTAACCTGTACAATGCATGTAAAAAAATAGAACAAAAAAATAAATAATTGGAGGTCTTTTAAATGGCAACAAATTTAAATATAGAAGTTACCCCGATATCAAGGGTTGAAGGTCATGGAGATCTTGTGCTGGATGTAAAAAACCAGAAAATTGAAAAGCTTCAGTTCAGGATTCCGGAATCTCCAAGATTTTTTGAAGCTATGCTTGTAGGTAAAAAATATACGGAACCGTCCCACATCACTTCAAGGATATGCGGGATATGCTCCGTGGCCCACACTTTTGCTTCAATAAGGGCAACAGAAGCTGCTCTTGGAGTAAAATTAAATGACCAGATATTAAAACTGAGAAAACTTGCAAATCATGGTGAGATGATACAGAGCAACTGCCTTCATGTATATTTTCTTGCTGCTCCTGATTTTCTTGGTGTGGGGAGTGTGGTGCCGCTTCTTAAAACCCATCCTGCAGTGGTGCAGATTGCAGTCAATATGAAAAAAGTCGCAAATGAAATGGTAAGGGTTGTCGGCGGAAGGGCTATACACCCTATAACAACTGTGGTCGGGGGCTTTACA
>VGAZ01000142.1 GCA_016870615.1 Actinomycetota bacterium
TTATGCCATGCTGGAGCCCGGGAAGGATTTATTTTTTTTAACATTTTTATACCCATTCCTTTCACTTAGCTAAAGGCATAAAACAGCATTAAAAAAGGAAAACATCCCTTTCCCCATTTTATGAAGCTTTAATCCCTATAAATATAATACTGTAATACAGAGCAGTGATATTTTTAAATAGTTACAGATAGCACCATGCAGCTTTATCCGTTCCCATGCATTCCGGAGAACATGCCAGCACACTTCTTCCGAAGCAAACACCCATTTTTTCATAAAATGAAATCATTTCAGGACTGACATGCCTCTGCTTTATTGCAGACTCAGTAGGTATATACTGTACTTTTCCATTAATCACTCCGGTAATTGTCACACCTGATATGCCATTTGCAAGAAGAACAACTGCTCCGGCACCTGTATCCTTGCCAAAATTCGCATCAAGCGCGCTTGTGCTGCCTGAGCGCACAAGATAACCAAGCACTGTTTCCCTTATCTGCGGAACTTCATTCATATTTTCCACATAAAGTCCCTGGTCTTTCATAAAATCTATTATTTCAGGGTCATTTTTTACTCTGGAAGTAAGGTTTTCACGAACATATTTTCCCACTCCGGAAAGTTTTTTATGGCCGAAAGAATCCAGAGCAACAGAGTCATCTGTTATGCTGCAGCCTGTTGCATCAGTCATGCCTTCAGCCACAACTATAACATATGTTCCGGATTTATATTCATCGCTGGCTACACGCCTAATGAAAGTTTCCTTCATATGCTTATAGACAATATCAAAATCAACAGGTACCTCTGGCACAAGTATGCAATCTGCATCTGCAGCAATGCCACCACGAAATGCAGTATGGCCAGCATACCTGCCAAATACTTCAATTATCATTACCCTGTTGTGGCTGTTTCCTGTTGTCTTGAGCTCATCAATATACTGTGCAATCCTGTTAACGGTAGAATCCCCGCCCACTGAATAAGAGTGCAGGTCCAGGTCCATTGTCTTTGGCACATGTATGCAGGGTATATTATTATTATTTAAGTCAACCACAACGCTTCCTGTATCATCCCCCCCTGAAATAATCAGGGCACCTATATTAAATTTTTTAAGTCCTGATATAATTTTTTTATATTTGTCTTTATCTTCTATTTTAGAAATTTTTACTCTTGTGTTGCCAGCCTGTGACCCTGCTTTCAGTGAGGATATTCTTTCAATTTTATCCACATCAAGCTTAATTATAATTTCCCTCTCATCAAGATTATACAGCCCTGCATACCCATTTGGAATTACATAAGAATCCACCCCGTATGCCATTGCCATACCTGCAGCTCCTTTGATAACTGCATTAAGGCCTCCGCAGTCTCCTCCGCTTGTTATAATACCCAAAGCTTTACCTTCCAGCATTCTTTATACTACCTCCCTGTAAATATTAAAGATTCATTATGCTATAATACCATAGCCATCTTATTATAATATTATTTCAAATTGAATGCCTCTAATAAAATTTATTGGTCCAATATATATTTTAAACTTTTTTCAAAAGGAAAAGTAAATCTTTAATAATATTAATATAATAATATCATGTTTTATTTATTGCTTGACTTCTTGACTGGTTTTTAATGAATTAATAATATATAGAACCAATTAAGAGATTGCTTATAATATAAATATTGCAGAAACTGCAGCAATATCTTGAATTAATATTTCCTTAAGACTATACCGGATTTATTTTTATATTTAATTGTTTGATAGAATTAAAAAAACAATTTAAAATATTGACAGGCCGTCAATAGCAATGTTTATTTAATTTTTATATGAATAATCATCAATATAAAATACTTAACAGCAGCATATTTGCAAATAAATCCTGGCATTATTTTATAATCATAGTTTTAAACACTTTATTCGGGTTACAGATTCTTAGCTCATTTTTTTCCCTGCTTGTTAATTTTTTAAGGGAAAGACCGGCTGTAGGCCTGTTCCAGGTTGCAATTTATGCGCTTGTTACATTCCTGCTTGTCTTGCCCGCTGGTTTTTTATTCAGGGTAATTAATAAACGCACACTTTTTATGGTTATTTTTATTTCTGTTTCAGTTGCAAGACTTTTTATACAGGTCTGCAGATGGGCTCCGCTCTCGCTTGCTGTTTCAGCTCTTGGCACAATACTCTGGATGCTAAGTTTTATATTTATAATTTCTTTAGCCCAGCAAAGAAAGATACAACTCTTTTTCACATTTTTTCCGGCGCTGGTTTTTGGCTTTGCATTATTCTCTGCCTTAAACGGGCTTTTTGGAACCTGGGATATGGTATGGCGGTTAAGCCATGAAGTATTTTTAGCCCTTATTACACTGGTTGCAATACAGGCAGCTCTTATCTTTTATACAGCTAAAAATATTGAAAATGATAAAAATTATCCAGACGGCTCAGGAGCTGTTTTTTACTCTATTGCAGCATATCTTCCTTTTGTTTTTCTGCAGCTTTACCAGTTCCAGAATATTGCGGCATTTAATGCAATTACCGGGTCTAATACCAATTTATCTCTTTTTATAATTGTTTTATCAAATACGCTTGCCCTTGTATTTGCCTATTTTATAGAAAAAAAGATTTTGAGAGTAGTCCTAACAGTGGTCTTTGCAGTTCTTTTTGTACTTTCATTTTTACCCCAAATTACAGGCATTGCATATATTTTGCAGGTTTTGTCAGGAAACATTGCCGGCTGGTGGTTGTTGTTAATACTTCTAAACAGGGCTATTTCAAGAACATCATTAAAAACTCCATGGAAAAACACATCTGCTTTTACTTTAAGCGGAATCCTTTTATTTGTTTTTGCCTTTATATATTACGGTTCATATGATATGGCTCTTCCTTTAAAGAGCTGGATGATTCCTATTGCTGCAGCCGTACTGATTTCAGTTTTTTCACTTGCGTCCATATTTAACGGCTTATCTTTTAGAAAGCTTATGGCTGGGAGGCAAAATACTTATGGCAGCCCGGACCAATCTTCTGCGGGGTTTTTATCAAAAAAAAATTTATCAAAATACCTGTCCGTAGTTTTAATGCTTTCACTTTTTATTATTCCTGCAATACTTATAATCCCTTTAGAAAATAAAGCTGAAACTTTTGTGTATAAAGATTCAGTGCGAGTTATGCATTATAATATTCACCAGGGTTTTAATATTGACGGATACCAGGACCTGGAAAGTATAGCAAGAGTAATTGAAAAAAATGATGCAGACATTATATGCCTTAATGAGGTTTCAAGAGGATGGATAATAAATGGCTCAGCTGATGTTTATGCCTGGCTCAAATCAAGGCTAGGTATGCATTACAGCATTTTCATGCCGGCTTCAGATCTTATATGGGGCAATGCTATTTTAAGTAAGTATCCATTAAATCTTATAAAAAGCGGTTTTTTGCCAAGAATGGATGCGCCGCTTCAAAGAAGCTATATTTATGCAAATGTAAACCTTTATGGCACCAGCGTTGAGAATATAAATATAATGGGCACTCATCTTCATCATATAGAGGGTGAGAGCGAAAAAAGACAGGCGCAGGTCAAAGCCCTACTTGAAGAATGGGGCGGATCCGGCAGGACTGTAATCTGTGGCGACTTTAACGCTGTGACAGGTGATAAGGAAATTGATATGATAAAAGAAGCAGGGTTTATTGATTCCCAGTTTGCACTTGGCAAACAGGACGAGTTTACATGGATTTTTTATGAACCATATGGCAGGATTGATTATATATGGGTAACACCCGATATTGATATTTCAGGGTTAAATGTTACCTACAGCAGGGCTTCAGATCACCTGCCCATTTCCCTGGAAGTAAATTAAAAAAAGCAGGGCAAGCATTAATTTAGAAAATCTTTTAATGCAATATTCTTTTTAGATATCCTGAGCCGGTATAATACCTTAAATTCAATCTGTCTTATTCTTTCCCTGGTGAGCGCAAATTCTCTTCCAACTTCTTCAAGTGTCCTTGGGTGGCCATCACTAAGGCCGTATCTTAGCTGTATAATTTTTCTTTCCCTGTCTTTTAATGTTTCCAGTATAACCTGGATATGTTTTTGAAGCATAGAAAAATCCGCGGCATCAGGTGGGGATTTTACTTCCACATCTTCAATAAAATCACCCAGATGGGTTTCCTCATCTTCC
>VGAZ01000143.1 GCA_016870615.1 Actinomycetota bacterium
AACTAGGAGCTTGTCCGAAAACAATCAGTTAAAATCAGTGGGAACAAGCATTTTTTATTAATTTCATCCATTTTATTAAAAAAATTCTAAGATATTTTTGCTTTTTGCTATAACACAAGGCTATATTAACTACATACTATGCCATAGCTGATGCAATCTCCTCATTTAAGGAGGGTATTTTACTATTCTTCAATTTCTTAACTATCTTTTTAAAATTTGAAACTGCGCAAACAAGGGAGAATTCACCACCAGCCTTTTCATGGCCCCTTAGACTAAACCTTCTAAAGCCTGCTGTCTTTATCTGGCCAAATACAGGCTCGACGATTATCTTCCTCTTTGCATATATCCTTTTTGAAGAGTCGCTTTTCATCTTGGCTGCCATAGCATGCAGCACAATTGCCTTATCATCAAGATACATGGTTGCAGCTCTTTTTTTTCTGGCTATGCATTTTAAGTGAATACATCCGGCACAGACATTGCCCTTTGATTTATAGATTCTTTTTTTGTTTTTTGATTTAAATTCCAGCACATGGCCGGCAGGACAGATAAATATATCTTTGGATTTATCGTATGGAAAAAAACAACTTAATATTTTACTACTTCCATCCGCCGTTTTCTCTTTTTCCCCTTTTCCTGTTGCAAAATATCCGTCAATACCTGCTGAATCAAGTGTATTTATATTATCCGGGGTGGCATAGCCCTTATCAAGAGTCATAACAGAGGGAATGGAATCTGTATTATCTCTTATCTGGCAAAGTGCAGGCTTTAGCTCATTTTTATCATTTTCATTTACAGAAAGGTGCTCCGATACTATTATCTGGTCTTTTTCGTCCACACTTATCTGGCCGTTGTAACAGTACTCAAAGCTACCCCTTGTCTTCATAAGCTTTGCCTGGGTATCGGCATAGCTTATCTGGGAGCAATCCTTTATATCTTTTTTGTCTTTTGCCTTCTCCCTTTCTTCCAGTGCCCTTTTTACACTTTTTATTTTGGCAAGCCTATCCTTTTTTATCTTAATATCATCAGGGATAGAATATCCTGTGCCGTTATGATAGATCTTGTCTTCTGTGCTGTCGGTATAATCTGCTTTCTTTATTAGATCTTCAATTTCATGCTCAAGTTTTTTGTAGTTTTCATTTAATCTCTTGTAGCTTGCTGCCTTGTATTTGGAGGTATTGGCATAAAACTTTGAGCCATCCAAGCTAACATGGCCAAGTGATATCATCCCAAGGCTTTTGGCTATGGCGACACTTTGTACAAAGCAGCTTTTAAAAAACTGCCAGTTATTTTTCCTGAAGTCTGAAAGAACTCTGAAATTTGGGCAGTTTAAGTGGGATATATACATAAAGGACAGGTCTTTTTTGCATCTGGCCTCAATTTTTCTGGAGCTATATATCCCCTGGCTATAGGCATAGATAAGTATGGATGTTATCAGTCTTGGATGATATGCATGCTGTCCGGCCATGCTGTATTTTTTCTCCAGGTCGCTTGTATCAATCTGGGAGAATATATCCTCATAGATGAAGCAATCATCATCTTCCGGGATAAGATCAAATACATTTTCTGCAAGTAGCTTTCTACCGTTATATTCCTCTGGGTCTTTTTTAAATGGTACTGGCATATCTCTTTCCTATAATAATTTTTTGATATTTGTATTAATTATTATAGCATAATTGTTTAATTATTTATATATGTTTTTAGGCTTATATTCAATTAGTTTATATTCTCGGACAAGCTCCTAGTAATTTATTACCAAAACAATCATTGCATTGAAAAATATCCTCTATGTCTTTTGCTGAATATTTTGCAAACAATAAATTTCTAACTTTTGTCCAAAGAGGGATTTGTTTAAATATTTGTGGACCTTTATCAAAATAAAATTCCACAAGTTGTTTTGGTGTTAAACCAAGCCCCAACCCTAATCCTATTATCCCTCCAGTAGATGTTCCAACTATTAGATCAAAATGTTCAATAACTTGTATATCTAAATCTTCCTCAAGTTTTGCCAAAAAAGCTGCAGAAAAAAGTCCCTTGATTCCACCGCCATCTAAAGATAATATCTGAAATCTATTATTCATATAATAACCTTCTCCAATCTTGCCTTACACTTCTCCCAATCAGGCATTACCAAAGTCAGAAAATTATAAAATTGTTTTGTATGGTTGGGATATTTAAAGTGACACATTTCATGAATGATTACATATTCAATGCAATGAGAGGGTGCCTTAATCAACTCAATATTTAAACCAATCTTCATTTTAGAATGCATGCAACTACCCCAACGAGATTTCATTATCTTAACTTCAATATGAGGCACTTTTATTCCATATTTTTTTATTTTGTCATTAGACCGTTCAGTTATCATTTTGAACATTTCCTCAGCTCTGAACTTGTACCACTTATACAATAAAACTTTTGTATGAGTTTTGTTTTCAGGTTGTAATGAATTTATAAAAATATATTTACCTTTTAATTTTACTTCTTGAAATGTTGCTTGTACTACTTTTAATCGATATTGGCGCCCAAAATAATAGTGTGTTTCACCACTTATATATTGTCTTGGTGGTTCTTTCGGTAAAAACGTTTTAAAATAATCTATCTGTTTTGTAATCCATGGTGCACGACCCTTAACTTTGCTCAAAATATTTTCAGTTGAAAGTTCGTAGGGTGCGCTTACTTTTATAGACAGATCTGGCAAAACACTGATTTTTAGTGTTTTCCTTGGTTCACGCTCCAGAGAAAAATTAATATTTTTTTTTCCATATTTAATAATGTGTTCTAACATTATGCATACCTTCGCTTTGCAATACTCATAATACGTTCCATAATGAGGTCAATTTCCTCGTAACTTAAACCAAGACTTGTCTTATCAGCAAGATAGTCTTCAATTTCGTTAAGCATTTTATTTTGAACATCTTTTTTAAGATGCCAATCCACTACTGTATTATGCTGAATAATTTCATCAATAATTACAGCAATTTTAGCAGATACATTTTTATCATTATTAAGCTTGTTAACCAATTCATAAACTACTCCATAAAATGCCTTGGCTACATCCTTATCGTTTAATATTTCTGGAATATCTAAATCTTTTCGTTCCCGAACAGAATCCATGATTTTTATCGCAGTAAAGAAATATTGGGCATCAGTAATACGAGCTTGTCTATAATCATCAATAGCTTTTTTAAGAAGGTTGGAAAACTTTTCATAAAAGACTGGATCTTCATCATATTTCTCTTCAATAGTCCGTTTAGTCCTGTGTGCGATCATATCCGCTTTTGCTGCTTTCCCGATCACCCTGGCAACTTCCTCTTGAAAATTATCTTTGTTAAAGATATTAACCTGATCAGTAATTTTGATGACCTCATCCGAACTTACATAAGTATTTAATAATTTCTGTATCTTATTTTCATATTCCCTATAATCAACAACTTCAGCATATCGCATTTTTACTGAAGTCCTTAATTTTTGAAAAAATTTAAAGTCTTCCTTGTATTTATTAATCTGTTTTTCAGATACTTCTTCATAAAATTTCTCCGAAGAAAGCGCAATGCTCAATATCTTTGAAAAAGATGTCAATTTTTCATAAAATTTATACCGCAATTCTTCATCAAATAAATATCTTTCATATTCTTCAACATCGGTCCGGTTCTTAATTTCTTTGAAAATATCCCAAAGCTCTGCATATTTCTGAGGTAACTTTTTGATCTCCTCGGTGATGTTTGTAAGTATATCTGTAAGATCGTTCTCATCATAACCAGACAGTGCCTCATAAGCTGTTAAAGCCTTATCCAGTTCCCCCAAAATACCATAATAGTCAATAATAAAACCATGATCTTTACCTTCATGAATGCGGTTGACACGGGCAATGGCCTGCAACAAAGTATGCTCCTTTAGTGGCTTAGCAATGTAGAGTACTATATTCCGAGGAGCATCAAATCCGGTAAGGAGCTTATCAACAACAATAATAATCTCTGGTTCTTCACTGTGTTTAAATGAGTCAATAATCTGTTTATTGTAATTAACTTCATTTCCAAAGCGTTTCATCATATTCTTCCAAAATATCAAAACTTCTTCTTTGGGCTCTTC
>VGAZ01000144.1 GCA_016870615.1 Actinomycetota bacterium
TGTAATTTATAATCACTTCTTCTGATAACAAAATACTGGTTATTATATATGGAAGAAAAACTTATAGCGCCATGCGGGATGAACTGCAGCTTATGCATAAGCTACCAGTTTATGCAAAATGATTTAAACAAACATGGGTTTCACAGGCAATATTGCCCGGGCTGCATACCCAGGGAAAAAAACTGCACCCATATGGGCCATAAATGCGTGTTGCTTGGCAAAGGAAAGTTGCGCTTCTGTTATGAGTGCGCAGACTTTCCCTGCAGAATGCTTAAATCCCTGGATAAGCGATACCGCACTAAATACCATATGAGCATGATTGAAAACCTGGAGTTTATCAGGGATAATGGCATGAAAAAATTCCTGGAAAAAGAAGAGGCAAAATGGCGATGCCCCAAGTGCGGGGCAGTTATATGCTGCCATAACGGGCTGTGCCTGGATTGCAGTATTGATATGCTGCTGCAGGATAAAAAATACCGCTGGGGCGGGGAGTGATATGGAAATCAGGAAATACCAGAAAGACAGGGACCAGGAAAAACTGATGAAAATGATAACAGATGAAGGCAAGGAATGGTCCTGTTACACGGCTGGCGCCGCTTTTAAAAAATATTGCGCGGCCCTTGAGGCGTCCATTACCTATGTTGCCTGTGATGGCGATATTTTATGCGGATACTGCCGTTCAATAAATGACTGCGGTTTTTATATCTATGTCTGCGACCTGCTGGTCATGCCAGAATACAGGGGAAGAAACATTGGCCAAAAACTTATGCAGTGCATATACAAAGATTATCCTGATGTGACTGTTTATGTGATGTCTGATGTAGATAAATACTACAAAAAACTTGGATATGCAAGGGAAGGGTCAATATTTGAAGTGAAAAAACCAAATATTTGAGTAAAAAATACTATTGTTTTTGGATAACTTGCTTTTAATTCCGGAATTCCATTAAAATTATGTTGTAATGATATCAATTTGCACAGCAATAAGATTTCTAAATTTAAAAACGAGGTTTAAAATGAATAGTACAGAAATGAAGCTAAAATTTCCTGTATTAGCGTTTATATCTGCAACGTTAATACTTGCTCTTTTGGTTTCTTCAAGCAGCGGTGCACAATCTTCTATCAATAACGAGGTAAAACAATCAGTTTAGCAGGTCGAAGAGGCACCCTCACAAGCTGAAAAAACATCATCACAGGAACCTAAAACACAAGCCACTGCACCCCAGGATAATGGCAGCGACTCAACAGCAACTCAGGGAGCAGAACAGCCGGCCGAATCTGAGGGCACAGCTGCTGAAATAAAAAACGGGGAGGTCACTTTTAAAAATGAAGATGGCCAAAGAGCATGGCACATTTATATTTGAAAAAGAGCCTGAGAATGCAGGAAGGCTGAAAACCATAATTTTTGATTTTCTTGAAAACCAGGGGCAATAGCCTGTAAAAACAAAAAGATTAAAAATAATTTGAAGTCCCGGCTTTATATTCCGCCAGTAGTTTAGCCCCTTGCTGGATAAATGATTGGTTATTAGAGGGCAGCTAATGGTTAATTAAAAAACCGGTAAAAATCTCGACAATAGTATTAATTATTATATTTACATAAATACATATTTATGCTAATATAAAATTTGTATCTTTGTATAATTTAGCAGTAAGCAAAAACATGAAAGAGTATTAGTACTGAAAACTTGAAATGCAGCCTGTGCTACTGTTGCATTAAAGATAATTACGAAACATTTGAAAGAATAAAAATGTTATAATTAATAAATTCTATTTATTGAAATTTCGTTTCTTTAAATATATATTATTAATAAGGCATGAGTAAAACATTTGAAATAATTAAGAAATTAGTATCAAAAAATGAGATTAAAATCTCTGCTCATGGTTATGACGAAATGTCGGAAGATGATATTTTTATAAAAGATGTAATTACAGATGTAGCCAATGGAATTGTAATCGAAGATTATGATAAATACCCAAAGGGTCGTTGCGTACTTGTTTTAGAGAAAGACAGAGACTCTCGTCCAATACATGTAGTTTGGGGTATTCCAAAAGGAGAATCTTCTCCAGCTGTAGTTATAACAGCTTACAGGCCGGATACAGCACTGTGGACAGATGATTTTACAAGGAGGCGAATATGACAAAGAGACAGC
Organism: Actinomycetota bacterium; assembly: GCA_016870615.1. Lineage (GTDB taxonomy): Bacteria > Actinomycetota > Humimicrobiia > Humimicrobiales > Humimicrobiaceae > VGAZ01. Next base: position 2,151 of record VGAZ01000144.1, read on the forward strand.
ACACCAAGCTTGTCCATGAAGGGGATTATGTTGCAGAAGTTGATATAGAAATTATTGATACCGGAGAAGGCTGGTCACCATATATCTCAATTGACGATGCTCAGAAATTAGATGAAGTTAGGGAATATTTGAAAAAAGGTGATCTTAAGAGCGCTACCAGGATTGCACGAGTTTTTCACCTGAACCCGGTATAAGCATCCTATTTTCTGGTTTAAGTTTAGAATTATATTAAAAAAAAGCCAGGCACCTTTTTAAAATGATAATCCATTGTTAAAAGTTTTATGCCATGCTGCAGCGCTGCAGCATGGTTGTCGAAAGAGTCAATTGCCGGTAGTGTTTTATAATTTATAAATTTGCTTCAGTTACTAATGTAATAGAGACTTGAAAAATTATCAGTTACTATTATAATAGTAACTGGAGGTAAATTATTATGGACAGGGCAAAGATAGAACAATTTTATGCAAGGTGGAAGTTAACCCTGCCACAAAGAATTGAAGGCTATATTTATGATGAAGAACGGGAGTTGCTTCCACAAAGGTTTATATTTAACAAATTTAAAGAAGCTGTCGAAAAATTATTAACCGGGAAATTAACTGATATTGAAAAAATAATACTAATTCCAGGTATCAGGGGAATAGGAAAGAGTACTCTTCTTGCGCAGACCTATATGCTGGAAAAATTCCTGGCACCTGAAGATAAAAATATTATTGGAAATATTGGCAAACTTGATGACAGAATTTATCTTGACGTAAGCCAGCTTCATGCCGAGCAAATTTCTTTGCACGACTTTTTTATTTTTTATGAAGAAATAAATGGGTTTCATTTCGAAAAACCCGGTAGGAAACTTTTATTTCTTCTTGATGAAATTCATTTTGATGAGAACTGGGGATTATTTTTAAAAAATATTTATGACAGGACAAAAGGCCATAAAGATGTCTTGTTTTTGGTAACAGGGTCTTCTGCGCTGCAAATTAAGATGATTGCTGATCTTGGAAGAAGATCTGATGTCTGGGAATTTTATCCAATGACTTTTGATGAGTACATTCTGTTAAAATATAATAAATCCTGTCTATCTGATTTATCAAGTTATATACGGGATATATTATTTAAATCCTTAAATGCTTCTGAAGTTTTTAAATTGCTGTTTGAGAAGAAAAAAGAAATAGACGGCTACTTTGCCAACGAGATACCTCATATGGCCGAAAAAGATTTCTTTGAGTTTGGCAGCTTTCCATTCACTTTAAAAATTAATAATAAGCAAAAAGCAGCTGAAAAAATAAAAAGTGTTATAGACAGCATTATTGCAAAAGATATTATTATATTGAAAAACTTTAAAACCCATACAATTGCTAAAATTAGCGATTTGCTTTACCTTTTAGCGCAATCAGATTTGATAAGTTATAATAAAATACAGGCAACACTAAGAATAAGCAGGGCAGAAACACTTGAAAGTCTTGTTGAAGTTCTGGTATTGAGCGGTTTAGTGGTAAAAGTAAAAACTTATGGGACCTCATATAAAAGCACAAGGAAAACACCTAAGCTACTTTTTATAACCCCGTCCTTAAGATCTGCGATTTTAAATAATAATTATCCTACCGGGTTGGAAGGTAAAAAACTTGAGGACTATTTTGTTTTAATTTCCCAGAAGATTTTCATGGAGAAACATGCATTTAAAATTGGGGGGCTTTCTTATGATATTGCTGAAGGTGGAGCTGATTTTGTTCTTACTTTAAGTGATAACAGTAATATTGTAATAGAAGTCGGATTTAATAAAGAAAAATCCAGTCAGGTCCAAAATACAATGAAAAAAGTAAAAAGCAGGTATGGGCTTGTTTTTGGCAGCAGTGAAATTGAACTAGTCAAAGACTCTATAGTTAAAGTTCCTCTGAAATATCTTTTAATGGCTTGATTG
>VGAZ01000145.1 GCA_016870615.1 Actinomycetota bacterium
CATTGATTGGGTAAACAGTAATCCCAGGCAGGCTGCAAAGCTCATAGAAAAATTTGATATAGGAGTAAATGCAGCAATTGCTTCAGAAGCAATACCGAGATGCAATATAGAATTTTCAAGCGCAGAAAATTCAAAAAATGAAATCAGCAACTATTTTGAAACGATATTTGATTTTTCTCCTGAAGATATAGGGGGCAAAATGCCTGATGAAAACTTCTATTACTAAAAAGACTTCTTTTTTGTGCAATGGAGGAATATATACGATTATTTCTTTCATTCTTCTTCTTGCAGCCTGGAAGTTAATTTCACTGGTAATTTCTTCAGAAATAATACTCCCTTCTCCTGAAAATACAGCAATCAGCATGCTGGATCTTATAAGGACAAGGGAGTTTTTTATAATAATATTGTCCTCGCTTCAAAGAGGGGTGCTTGGCTTTATTCTTTCATTTGTTCTTGGAATCTTTTTTGGTTTTCTTTCAGGGCTCAGCAGGATATTCCGCAGTATTTTTGAACCATTTCTTTCTGTTATAAGGACAACTCCAGTAATAACAATAATACTTATTGCCCTTATCTGGTTCAAAGCAAATAATGTGCCGGTTTTTGCCAGCTTCCTTATGGCTTTTCCTATAATTTGCACCAATGTTATTGAAGGCATAGATAGCATTGACCAAAAAATACTTGAGATGGCAAAAATTTTCAGGATTAAGAAATCAAGAGTTATAGGTGAAATATATATACCGTCCTTAATTCCTTTTTTGACTGCAGCTGTTTCAACCTCTTTTGGAATAGGGTGGAAAGTTGTAATTGCCGCAGAAGTTTTGAGCCAGCCTAAATACGCAATAGGCACGAGCCTGCAGACTTCAAAAATTTATCTTAATATAAATGACGTATTTGCCTGGACAATATATGCGATACTTATAGGCTATGTTATTGAACGAATAATAAGGCTTGCAGAAAGTAAAACAGTAAAGTGGAAAAAGAAAAATGAGTCTTGAAATAAATAATTTAAAAAAAAGCTATACAGGTAAAATAATTTTTAACGGAATAAATATTTCCATTAAGGAGAAGAAGATTAACTGCCTGCTTGGTGTATCCGGAATCGGTAAAACCACGCTGCTTAATGCTATATGCGGCCTTATTCCCATTGACAGCGGCGACATATCAGATTTTAAAGATAAATCTTTTTCATTTATTTTCCAGGAACCCCGGATATTGAAGTGGAAAACAGTATATGGAAATATAAATTTCGTGCTTAAGGGCATATATTCAAAAAAAGAAGCGGAAGCAATAACAAAAAAATATATTTCACTTGTCGGCCTCTCAGAATATGCTGGCTACTACCCTTACCAGATAAGCGGGGGCATGCAGCAGCGCATATCTATTGCAAGGGCATTTGCTTACCCTTCTGAAATACTTATAATGGATGAGCCTTTTAAAAGCCTTGATTTTAAGCTGAAAACTAATCTTATGAAGTCATTTATTAATCTCTGGACTCAAGACAAAAGAACGGTTATATTTGTCACACACGACCTTGATGAAGCTGTCTGCCTTGGCGATAATGTTTTTATCCTGGATGAACTTATGCCTTCTTTTATAAAAAAAGAAATATGCATTGTATTGCCACAAAATGACAGGCTGTCTGACCATTCAATATTAAGTAAGATTAAAATTGAACTTGCAGACAGCCTTAATATTTAATTCCAGTTTAGATGTTTATCACAAACGCTGGATTAGTCCTTTAATTACTTAACTCCATAAATTAGCGTTTGTGTTTATATAAATTTTTAAACCTGCTATTTTTTTACTTATTTATAAGCGTAACATTTAAAAAATGGGTTGAACATGAAATACACGGGTCATATGCCCTTATAAGCATTTCGCACCCAAGCCTTATCTCGTCTTCTGATTTATCAATTATTGCAGGTACTAACTGATTAAGATCTTTTTCAACATTTGCATAATTCATATTTGTCGGAATTATAAGATTTGCTTTAATTATTCTTCCATCGGCATCATATGTATAATCATGTATAAGCGCGCCTCTTGGCGCTTCTACAATGCCTACTCCCCTGCCGGCTTTCGGCTCAACGGCAACCATTGCCCTGTCATTGTCCAGGCCTGCTTCAAGCAGTTCATCAATGAGCCTGATGCTGTCATCAACACAGTGCACTATCTCAACAAACTGTGCAATATTAATCATGAAAGTATTATAGCATGGAGGTTTGAGGCCAAACTCTTCTGCATATCTTTTTGCATTGTCAGAAAGCCTGGCATAATTATTATTTATCCTTGAAAGAGCCCCCACCATATAAGCATCCCTGGATGCCCAGCAATGCTTGCCAGTTGAATGCTGCACAACTTTTTCATGAATTTTTGTCAGATAGTCCTGGTTATTTATTTTCCAGCCGTCTGAGGACATAAGATCCCCGGAATAAAGCGCATAATCCTGGTCATCTGTTATACAAATGTATTCTGTTTCCCTTTCAAAATCAGGTAGTTTTAATGTCTTTAAAACAGCAAGGGAAGTTTCAAGATCTGCATAAAGAGCATTCAGCATATCCTTCAGTTTCAAAAGCCCTTCAACGCTGGGAAGTTTTGTAAAGCCCCCGACCACAGTTGTTATAGGGTGTATAGCCCTTCCGCCGACAACCCTTACCATTTCATTTGCGACTTTTTTCATATTGACTGCAATCTGGACAACCGCAGGATGAGTTTTAAGAAGCGGTACCACGCTGCCTACTCCCAGAAAATCAGGAGCAGCTAAAAAATATACATGAAGGCAATTGCTCTGTATCATCTCGCCATGGTTAGTTAATTTCCTGAGCTTCAATATCTGGTCATTTAATTCTACTCCAAGAGCAGCTTCTGTCGCCCTGATTGAAGCAAATGTGTGGGCAACTGAGCATATTCCGCATATTCTTGAAGTAATGTGGGATGGTTCCGTATATTTTTTCCCTACAAGCATAGCTTCAAAAAATCTTGGAGATTCAGGAATCCTGAACTGAAGCTTTTCAATTCTCTGGTTTTTTACATCCAGCACAAGGTCACCATGTCCCTCGACCCTTGATATTGGTGTAACTTCTATATTTAAATTTGTTGCCATTTAAAAAACCTCCAGGTTATTTATTTTTTTGTTCTATTTTTTTGCATGCATTATAAAGATTAAAACCTTCCATTATATCTTCAACTGTAAGGCCGTATCTATCAAGAAGATCCTTCTGTGCATTTATATTCGGGTCATCAACAGGGCCCCTGCATGCCTCACACCCTGAGTTTGCACTGGGACATCTTGCATTGCAGCCTGCCCTTGCTACAGGCCCCATACATGTACCGCCGGTTTCATAAACACAAATATTGCCAAGCCTTTTGCATTCTATGCATACCGGGTAATCAGGAATTTCAGGCACCTTACCCATTATAAGGGATTTAACGACATCAACAATTTCAGCCCTTGTTGGAGGGCATCCCCTTGCATGGTAATCAACTTTTACAAAAGCGTCTATAGGTTTTGTATCAATTGCGTCTATCCAATCTTTTTTATCGCCATAAACAAGTTCCTTTGCCTTCTCGGTTCCGTAAAGGTTTTTAAGGCAGTTCAGGCCGCCGCTGGATGAGCATGCGCCGATAGCGATTATTATTTTTGCTACACTTGCTATATGCTCAAGCCTTTCGAGATCATGCTTTGTTGAAACAGAGCCTTCTATTAACGCTATATCATAGGTATCGCTGTGCTCAGTAATGGCCTCCGTAAAGTGAACAATATCAACTGCGCTTATAAAATCTATAAGCTCATCTTCAAGGTTTAAAATTTCAAGCTGGCACCCGCCACAACCGGCTAATCCAAAAACGCCTACTTTTGGTTTACTCATTATATGGCCTCCTTTAAATTTTTAATTTCCCATAAACTGAATACCGGACCATCAACACACGCCAGCTTATTTCCGATATGACAGTGGTTGCATTTTCCAACGCCGCATTCCATCCTTCTTTCAAGTGACAGGAATATGTTCTCAGGTTTGTATTTTTTTTCTTCAAGTTCAATAATTACAAACT
>VGAZ01000146.1 GCA_016870615.1 Actinomycetota bacterium
TTCATCAAATATTCTTTTTAGTCTTATTGTCTTTCCTGTGTTTATTGAGTAATTTTTGGAATACATCTATCGCCTCCAATATTTATTGTAAAAAAGTTTTAAAGAATTAAACGTTTACTAAAACATTATATTTGAGAAAAGACTTATTTTCAATAAATAAAATAAAATTAAAATAAAATTATAAAAATAATAATAAAAATTGCTAAGCTTATTTTTCTGGGATGTCTGCACTGCCCCCCAATAAAAGAAAATTCCCACCGCACCTAAAAAGAAGGTACAAGCGCCTACTGTAAATATTATAAATTATATAGCAAATAAATCTGCAGCATTGCCTGAAAATATGCGGGTTTTAACCGGCAAGGAAAACCCTGAACTCTCAATATAAGATATTGTGAATGCAGGATCCATCCATGGCACATCTGAACCAAAAAGGATTCTTTCCGCTCCTGCAGATTCAACAAATTTCTCAAGCATTCCCCTGTAAAGTATGTCCCCTGCAGTATCAATATATAAATGGTATTTTTTCAATTTCTTGAGCATTTTTACAACTTCGATATAATAGTAATCCTTTGCCCCGGCATACCCCAATATTATCTTTAAGCCCGGAAACTCCATTATCACTTTTTCAAAAAGAACAGCATCAGCAAACTTCTGGAAAGAGCTTGCAACATTTGGGTTCCATGTATGTGAAAGAACCGGGATTTTCTTTTCTGAGGCAATCTTCCAGAGAGGCCGGTATTTTTCATCATCTATAAAACACCTGTGGTCCTCAGGATGCATTTTTATGCCCACAATATTATTTTTTCCAAAATTATCCCTGATTATATTTAATGACCTTTCTATAAAGTGCGGATTATATACAAGATACCCGTAGGCAAAATTACTGTTGGCTAATATAAATTCAAGTGTATTTTTTAACCCTTCTTCCAGATTAAAAAAGAAGCTGTTATGGGTAAATACTATTTTTTTATAACCATTTTTTTTGAAGTAATCCAAAATCTTTGGTTCATAATTTGAATTAACAAATGAACCGGCATATTTTCCGATATGCACATGGACATCTATTTTATCAATAACAGTATTATTATTTATCTCTTTTGTCTTCATTAGCAAATTTTAATAGACAGTGATTCTTTTAATGATGTTTTTCATATTGCCGCCAAATATTTTACTTCTGTCTTCATTTATTATTCTTGCATTTCCGATTCTTCTAATGACCATTTCTTCAGGATAAAAAGGTAAATTAGAATCAAACAAAAGCTTTCCTGCACCAAATTGCTGGACAATTTCTTCAACCTGGTTAAACGCAAATAAATTATGGATATTGAGATAAACATTTCCGGTATTCTGTAGAACCTGGAATAAATAGCCGGAAAATACCATTTCCTTTGCATTACCTCCATCCAGTATTATTGGTATATCGGGATACTTTTGGGCCAGGTCATAAAAATATTTCCAGTTTATCTGTTTATTACCAGTTATATCAAGCTCATCAAGGCTGATAACAACCGGAAAGTGCCACCTGTTGAGTATTTCATAAAAATATTTAAAAGCCCAGGCATCTACTGAGTATTTATGATTTTTGGGAAGCAGCCTGAGCATTTTAAATCCGGACTTAATTTTTTTGCCCAGATATTTTTCGAAACCTTTTTTTTCAAGTATAAAATGTGAAGGGAATATAATAGTTCCTAAAAAGTTATCTTTATTTTTTTTTAAAATCCCTTCAAGCGCAATATCACCCTCAATCGGATCATAATATACAGAATAAAGACTATTTATAAACAGTTTCACATCATTAAATATTTTGTTTAATGAGTCTGTATGGTTTGATAGAAGCTTTAAATCAGAATTAACTTCCGGATTGGTGCTATCTGTTCCATACCACAGGCAGCAGTCATAAATTTCACTGCAGCAGTTAAAATTGTTTAAAGAAGCCATATATGTTAATATGAATTAATATGTACTTATATGTTTTATATTGATAATACACTGGAAAATAATAACCCAGGTCTTTTTAAAAGTCAATTACTAGAGGGAAATAATAATGAAATCAATTGATCTTAAGGGAAAAGTATCTGTTATTGCGGGCGGAGCCGGAGACATTGGAAGAGGTATAGCTTTATCTCTTGCTGAAGCTGATTCCGATATAATAATAGCAGATACTGATGAAAAAAATTCAAAAAACCTGCTGGATGAGATAAATTCAAAGTATCCTGTAAGCATAGCTTTTTTAAAATGCGATATTACAAGCCGGGACATGATAAGAAGGACAGTTAAAAACATTTGCGAAAAATTTAAAAAGATTGATGTTCTTGTCTATGCTGCAGGTTATTCTTCTTTTGCAGAATTTACAGATCTTGAAGATAATCAATGGGAAAAAGCAATGGATATAAATCTTAAAGGAGCTTTCTATATTATCCAAGAATGTATGCCTTTTATGCTCCGGCAAAAAAAGGGTAATATTATAATCATTGGTTCAACTACATCCATTAACGGAAGTGGAGGAGGTGCGCATTATGCTGTTTCAAAAATTGGGCTTCTTGGCCTTATGAAATCACTAACATATGATTTGCTCTCAAAAGGGATAAGAATAAACACCATATCCCCAGGGGTTGTAGACACCAAGATGCTCAGGGTCAGGTACCCTGATTTGCCGGAAATAAACCGTAAAATATGCAGCGGCATACCACTTGGCAGGATGGGCACACCTTCAGATATCGGCAATATTGCTGCTTTTCTTGCTTCCGACATTTCAGAATATATTTGCGGCCAGGAAATAATAGCTGACGGCGGCAGGATAATATATAGAAGGCCAAAATAGATATAAGAGTATAGTTCCTAGGATATTTTATTATAGCAACCTTGATTTATTATTCTTGAAACCGGTAACTCTTTTTTAACATTTAAAGCTTAAAACTTCTTGCAGCCTCATACATTGCAACTGCATTTTTAAAATTAACATTAGGATGCACCTCGGAAGTTGAGCCAATTAATATTTTTTTTCTTTCAGAATCTTCAATTGCTTTAATAACAGCATTTACAATATCTTTTTCTTCACCAAAAGGCAGAAGCTGGGTGCAGTCGATTGGCTGGCAGGCAACTGTGTCAGGAAAGTCATTCCTGAACTGCCTGACATCCATTTTACAGTATGGCTCAAAAGGGTCTATGGCATCTGCCCCAATATCAATAAAATCCTTTATAATAGGTGCCTTATAACCATCAAGAAAAGCAATTATTTTCTTCCCATTTTCCTTAAACTTCTTAAATAGCTTTTTTTCATATTTTAGTATCATGCTGCTAAAAACCTCAGGTGAAAAAAGAAGCCTGTCATCCATGCCAGTAGAGCCTGCGCTGCAGACAAAAGGCATAATTTCAAGGTCCAAGTATGAATCAACAAAAGCAAGTTCATATTCATAATAAGCATCAAGATACTGAAACACAAGTTCCGGCATATCATGGACCAGGTAGGACCACCAGTCTATGCCATGCCTGAATATTGCAACCGAAACACCCATCAGCATCTCGGGGCCAAGCATCACTGTTTCGCTTCCAAGCTTTTCAGAGATACGCCAGTATTCATTACGCACTTCTTCAAAATACTCGAATTTCTCATAAAACAGGTTAACATGATTATTTGCCTGCTTGCATATTTTTCCTTCTTCAGTGCATTTGACCATTGCTTCTATATCGTTTTCAATCACTCTTTTAACATCCTCAAGTTTTTTATAAAATGGTTTTTCAAGTATATGGCCGGTCCACCATTCATACCTGTAAATAAAACCGTCATCTTCCTTTACAATCTTTTCACCCTCATAATCTGGAACTGCAAAGTGCCGAATAAGATCAAGACTTTTGTTTGCTGCCCTGCATAAAAGATCCTCGGCATTCGCAGGGGTGATTTTTTCTCCTGCCAGATATTCAATCAATTTTGTATTATGCAGGATATCGTATGTTGGTATCCTGTCAATTTCTTTGCCTTCAAAAACACCCGACAGTCTCTCTCTTGCGTTTAATGAAACCAAATTACTTCCCCTTCTTAAAAAGAATTTT
>VGAZ01000147.1 GCA_016870615.1 Actinomycetota bacterium
AATTCCGCAAACAGTCCTGCCACTTATTAAATCCGAATAAATTGAAAGTCCGGTTCCTGAAGTGTCATAAACTTTTATGATGTCCTGGTATTGGCTGCAGTCGCTGCAGCGCTCAACCAGTATATTTTTCATATTCCCTAAAAACCCGGCATTATATATTTTTGTGCTTTTTCCTTCAAATATCCCCGCATAGAATACACCGGCCTCTATTAAATCATTAAAGAAATGGCTGCCGAATGAAAGTTCCGGCATATAGCCAGCTTCCCTGTACGGGACCTCACAAATGATATTGATATTGCTGATTTCAGCAAATGTAACGCTTATTCCGGTCTCGGGAGAAGTAGTGCCGATTCTACCCGGGACAAGCAGCATGACTGTATTTTTTTGCCTGAAATGCTGGTTAAGTTTCCCGATTATTCGTGCAATATTAGATTTCTGCCTGTAGGCAAGGCTGAAATAACCTGCCGGGTCAATCTGTATGACTTTATCTATTTCCCTTTTTACCGGCCCGCCCATTGTTGCCCCGGACAGTTCAAAAAAAATATTTTTATCATCTAAGCAAGGAATTTTTATTTCAGCCCCAAATCCTCCTACCTGCAGCGGCCTGCATTGCAGCAGATTAAGCAAGAAGTCCCCTTGCTCCGTAAAATTGCATGTAAATTCTATATCCACAGGATATTCATAATGTTTTTGAATAATTGCCATTATTTGCTTTAAAGAATCTGTAAACCGGGGTATCTTTAAGAGGCCATCGCAAGTTGAATAGATTATTTCTGCAGGTTTACCTGCTTTTTTATTATCCTGTTTTTCAAGAATCCTTTCAGCTTCCCTGTCATGTTCTATCATCACCCTCTTATACCATAAAGGAAGCTTTGGGGAAAGTTCATATAAACTGACCTGTGCAAATGATTTTTTTCCAAGATCAAGCACATCTATAATATGCTGTGAATACTGGCTTTTTTCACTGCTGCTTGTGAGTGTGGTAAGCTGCGGATTTGCAAGGCTTGCAATCCTGGGATAATCGCCTTCTGTCCTTTCAACTGCCCTTGTTCCAAGGCCCATGACTATTCTTATCATTCCTGCAGCAGGATCAATATCTTTATGCCATTTGTAGGAATTATACGAATACCCTACACCTGCTGCGCAGGGCATGAATATGCCGCTGAAATTAAGCCCCGATACACGCTGTACAAGTATTGCCATCTGTTCATCGCTTTTGCTAAGCCCTCTTTTAAAACGGTATTCAAGAGCGGACTTGTCCATTGTGCTTGCATAGACCTGCTTTACCGCTTTTTCAAACTCTTCAAGCCTTTCATTAAGGCTGCCCGAGTTTATGCAAAACACAGACTCGTATTTTCCTGCAAAAGCATTTGCAAAGCTGTCTTCAAGCAGGCTGCTTGAGCGCACTATAATCGGGTTCTGGCCATAATATTCCAGCATGCGCCTGAATTGTTCCCTTGTGTTATCAGGAAAAATCCCGGCAAGTATTTTTTCTTTAAGCAGTTTTGCTGCCGGAAAATAATTATCCTGGTCTTTTTGCAGAAGCCTTAATTTCCAGCAGTCATTCTGTACAAGATAAGTATAATATACATCTGAACCAATATAGAAAGAATCATGGGGTTCAAATATAGAAGATAGCCCGGGATTTGTGTTTTCTATAATTTTTCTTGCCAGGAGCATACCTGCGGCTTTGCCGCCAATTTTACCTGAACCAATCATGCGTTCTTTTACTGCAATTAAATCCCTTGCCGTAAAATTATCCAATATAAGGCAGTTAAGCTTTTTATCCGCCCCCAACAATCTTTCGCATATATCAGCAACATCCTGGCGGCCGGAGGTGCCGGCATTGAGCTTTGCATGTAAAAAAAACCTGTCCCAGTTATCAAGGTTCTGTTCATCTGCAATACTTTTATTTGACTCAATAATCGAATAAAACCTGCTTGTATCCAGGCCCCCGGACAGTGTTTTAAAATTATCCGGATTGTTTTTATCAAATCTGTGCGGCAAAAACATTGTATTTGAATATCTTTTCCAGACTTTAAGAGGATGCAGGTATATCTCATCTTTTTCAGAATACACGTCAATTAATATCTGTGTGGTTTCCCTTATTCTTGCAATTGTATCAAAAGAGTGCCTTTCCCTGATAATTCCAAAGTAAGCAACAGTATCAAGTTCAAAAAGATAAGGGCATGTTACAACAAAAAAATTGCCCATCATTAAATCAGCAGACCATGCAGCCTGAAGCTCGGATATGCTATCAAATATATAAAAGGCCTGCCGTCCACGCTTTTTAATTATAGCATGCACAGCGACTGTAAAACTTTCAAAACCTTTCCCGGCATCAAGTTTTTCTATTAGAAGTCCGGGCTGGGGATTAAGCAGCGGCTTATGCTGGGCAAACCTTATATATATAATACACCTTTTATCTTTTATTGCCTGCCTGGCAAGGGATTGGGCAAAGAACATATACTGTTTAATATCTGAAACCTGCCAGACTACATTGTCACCGAGCCTTATGCTGTCAAGCACACCATCAAGCCCTGAAATACCACTTTTTATTTTTTCAAAAGCAGCCATATTTAACCCCGGCAATTCTTTATATCAGTCTTTCAGCACCCATTTTTCAACATAATTATCAAGTATGTCCCCTTCTTTTAAAAACCTTGATGCCTGGCTGAAACGCATGAACGAAGGATCAAAAAAATTTCCTGAAAACCTTCCAGCCTGTGGTTTTAAAAGATAGAGGTTTTCTTTTGCCCTTGTTGATGCTACATAAAGAAGCCTTCTTTCCTCCTCTATTTCCTCGGAAGAATTCAGTGAATATGAACTTGGAAGATAGCCGTCTATAAGAAAAATTATAAAAACAGTGTGCCACTCAAGCCCTTTTGCAGAATGAATAGTTGAAAGAATTAACTTTTCATCTTCCGCATCTTCAGGATTTACTTTGAGCTGGCTCTCATCGACAGGCTCAAGGGTAAGATCGGAAAGAAAGCTTTCAATATCTTTATATCTTGAAGCAATATTTTCAAGTGATGACAAATCATCAAGCCGCCTGTTAAAATCATCATATTTTTCTTTTAAGAGAGGAGTGTAAAAATCAATTACGCTTTTCAGCTTTTCAGCAAAACTGATGCCGCCATCAGGCCGGCCCGTAAAATTCAGCACTTCCTGCAGGTGTATTAAAGAGGTGCTGTATTTTTTATTTCTATGCCCTTCGTTTTTAAGAAAACCAATACCGGCCCCATCTTCAACTATTTTTGAAGTTATCTCTCCTGCTGTTTTTGGCCCAATGCCCTCAATAAGAAGCAGCGCTCTTGTCCAGCTTACCGAATCCATGGGATTATATGATACCTTTAAGAATGACAGCACATCTTTTATATGGGCAGCTTCTGAAAATTTTATACCTCCGTATATAACATATGGTATATTATGCGTATTGAGTTCTACTTCAAGATCCATTGACTGCCATGAACTCCTGAAAAGAACTGCCATATCCTGCAGCTGTACGCCTTCTTCGCGAAGCTCAAGCACTCTCTGGATGATAAATCTGGACTGGTAGTTTTCATTTTCAGTCTCAATAAATACTGGCCTGCCCTGGCCCTCTTTTTTAGTGTAAAGGCTTTTGTCATATTTTTCTTTTGCAAAATGTATTATACGGTTTGTAAAATCCAGTATTGGCTGCGTGCTTCTGTAATTTTGCTCAAGCTTAATTATTGCAGCATCAGGAAATTTTTGGGGAAAATCCATGATATTTTTAAAATTTGCACCCCTGAATGAATATATGCTTTGAGAGTCATCTCCAACAACCATAATATTTTTATGTTCTGATGCAAGCAAATATGATATTTTTGCCTGGAGTTTATTAGTGTCCTGGAATTCATCAATCATTATGTATTTATAGAATGTTGAGACTTTTTTTCTTATATCTTCATTCTGTGAAAGTATTTTTTCCAGGTAAATGAGAAGATCGTCATAGTCAAGTATTGATTTTG
>VGAZ01000148.1 GCA_016870615.1 Actinomycetota bacterium
AAATTATTGTATTTCATATGATATTTCATAAAAATTTATAAAACCATGAATTATTACTCTATAGCTTGTAGAAAATTTCAATCGTTTGCGTTATAATCATAAGATAACTTATTAAATAAATATTGTCAAATTTTTCTTTAAAATGATTCTTTAAAATGAAGCAATTAAACGAAAAGGTTACTTTTAATTTTTCATGATAATTTTATTATAATGATTTCAGAACTATTATTATTTTAAAAAATAATCAATACTTGAAAAGTTAAATTAAAAATTAACTATGGGAGGTTTTTTAATGAAAAACGGTTTATTAAAAGAGATGAAATTAGAGAAGCTTAGCATTGAGGTTTATAAATCAAACAAAGAAATGGGTGAAGCAGCTGCAAAAGAAGCTGCAAACCTTATTAAAGAAGCAATCAACAGTAAAAGAACTGCAAATGTAATACTTGCAACAGGTAATTCACAGCTAAGCTTTCTTGAAAAACTTAGAGAAATGAAAGATATATACTGGCCGGCAGTAAATATCTTTCATTTGGATGAATATCTTGATTTACCATTTGAACACCCTGCCAGTTTTTCTTCTTTTTTAAAAAAGAATTTTCTCTCTTATGTAAATGTGTGTTCGTTTTTTCCGGTTCCCTGCCACCCACAGGATGTAGAGATAGCCTGCAAGGGATATGAATATCTGCTTAAGGCTCATCCTATAGATGTTTGCTTCGCCGGAATCGGTGAAAACGGACATCTTGCTTTCAATGAGCCGACAGTTGCAGACTTTGATGACCCTGTATGGGTGAAAACTGTAAAATTGGAAGAAAAGAGCCGCCAGCAACAGATAAATGAGGAGCATTTTAAATCGCTGGAGGAAGTACCCACTCATGCTATAACTTTAACGATTCCTGAATTGCTTTCAGCAAAAAAAATTTTATGTATGGTCCCTGAGAAAAGAAAAGCAAACGCTGTGCGTTCAACCCTTTATGAACCAATCTCCCATGGTTTTCCGGCTTCGATTCTCAGAAAGACTGGAAATGCCAAACTTTTTTTAGACAGAGATTCAGCTTCTGAAATATAGGGATTCTATATTTAATTAAATTTAAAATAAATTAAAACTTTTCTGATAATTTCATAATTTCTAATAGAAGGAGATGGTATGGATACTAAGAAAAGTTTCAGCAAATATGTGATCGGCCTTGATTTTGGAACAGATTCTGTGCGGGCACTTATTGTAGATGTTGAAAATGGCAGGGAGATTGCCACACATGTATCAAACTATAAAAGGTGGAGCAGCGGAAAATATCAGGACCCTGCTAAAAACATGTTCAGGCATCACCCTCTTGATTATATTGAAGCTATGCAGGATGTAATTATCCAATCAATAAAACAAGCACCGGAAGGTTTAGCCCAAAATATTATAGGCATAGGAGTTGATACAACAGGCTCTACCCCTGCACCTGTTGATATAGAAGGCACGGTGCTCTCACTTAAGGAAGAATTTTCCGAAAATCCAAATGCAATGTTTATACTCTGGAAGGACCATACTGCAGTTAAAGAAGCTGATTTAATAAATAAAACAGCAAAATCATGGGGTGGAACTGATTTTACCCAGTATTGTGGAGGTATTTACTCATCTGAATGGTTTTTTTCAAAAATACTTCATATACTAAGAAATGACTTACAAGTAAAGGAAAATTCTTATTCCTGGGTCGAACTTGCAGACTGGATTCCCGCAATTCTTACAGGAAATATAAATCCTTTAAAAATGAAAAGAAGCAGATGCGCCGCAGGGCATAAGGCAATGTGGCATAGCCAATGGGAAGGTCTTCCACCCGAGGAATTCCTTATAAAAATTGATCCGCTGCTTTCAGGACTTAGAAGCAGGCTTTATTCAAAAACATACACTTCTGATGCTGCAGCCGGAACCCTTACAAAAGAATGGGCCGATAAACTTGGTTTAAACCCAGGCGTTACAGTAACTGTTGGTGCATTTGACCCACACATGGGCGCAGTTGGCGGGCAGATATCTGAAGGTATTTTTGTAAAAGTTCTCGGGACATCATGCTGTGATATGGCAGTGGGTCCAAAAAGTATAGACGAAAATCTAATAGATGGCATATGCGGGCAGGTTGATGGTTCAATAATACCCGGCATGATTGGATATGAGGCAGGCCAGTCATCTTTCGGTGATGTGTATGCGTGGTTTAAGGATGTGCTTTGCTGGCCTCTTGCGGCAATATTGCCTGACCTGGATTTTGTAGTTAAAGAAACTGCAGATTTAATCGCTTCTGCAATAAGGGACAAAATAATAAAAAAAATCGAAGAGGTTGCCCAGGATATATCACCACAGGAAACAGGTCTCATAGCGCTTGACTGGTTAAACGGCAGAAGGACTCCATATGCAGACCAGAAATTAAAAGGGGCCATAGCTGGGCTTTCCCTTGGTTCTACGGCGCCTAAAATTTACAGAGCATTAGTTGAAGCAACAGCTTTTGGTTCGCGTGCGATTGTAGAAAGATTTAGGCAGGATGGATTAAAAATAAATGAGGTGGTAGCAATTGGCGGAATACCTAAAAAATCGCCACTGGTAATGCAAATACTTGCTGATGTTTTAGGTATGCCTGTAAAAGTTGCAGAATCCTCGCAGACAGTAGCTCTTGGTGCAGCAATTTTTGGTGCAGTGGCAGCAGGATATTATGATGATATTTATAAAGCCCAGGAAAAAATGGCAAGCAAATTTTTAATGACTTACTATCCAGAAAAAACAAGAGTTAAATTGTATAACAGTATTTACAAACTGTATATCGAATTTGGCAACATTACAGAAGATTTGTTAAGGAAATTATAGTGGAAGATAAAGAATTAAAAGATCTGAAAGAAAAAGTTCTAGAGGCAAATCTTGAACTGTACAAGTCAAATCTTGTTTTTTTCACCTTTGGCAATGTCTCAGGAGTAAACAGGGAAAGAAGATTAATAGCAATAAAGCCCAGTGGAGTGGATTACAGCAATCTTAATCTGGAAAATATGGTGCTGGTAAGTTTAGATGGCAGCTTAATTACTCAAGGGTTTAACCCATCTTCAGATACTAAAACTCATCTTGTATTATATAACTCTTTTTCTGAAATTGGTGGTGTTGCACACACGCATTCAAGGTTTGCAACAATTATGGCCCAGTCTCACACCCCTATAAGCTGCCTTGGAACAACACATGCGGATTATTTTTATGGTGAAATACCATGCACAGATATTATTTCAGATAAATCAATAATTAGTGATTATGAACATGAAACAGGCATACTTATTAAAAATACTTTTTCTAAGAAAAATATAGATTATAAACAAATGAAAGCCTGTCTTGTTGCAAGCCATGGCCCTTTTACCTGGGGAAAAGACCCTTCTGAGGCAGTATTTACAAGTGAAGTGCTGGAGGAGATTGCAATACAGAATTTTTATACAAGGCTGTTGAACCCTGAAATAAAATCTATGAAAAATACTTTAATTGACAAACATTATCTTAGAAAACATGGTAAAAATGCTTACTATGGACAATGATAACAAAAAATAAGAGGAGGAAATATTTGAATTCAAGAGAAAGGATAAATGCAGCTTTAAATCATAAAACACCTGATAAACTGCCGGTAGATTTCGGCGGTACGCCTACTTCTGGAATTCATGTAGGTGTAGTATATAAGCTCAGGCAACACTATGGTTTGGATAAGCCTGGCACACCTGTTAAGCATAGTGAGTTATATCAAATAAACTTTCAAAAGTATACATTTTCTGTGCAAGCTGGTAAGAATCATTTTTTCTATTTTAAAATATAAAAAATATTAAGGCCTAGGTAATTATAAAAGCATTTATTTGCTGAAGTCACATACTATGGTAATAAACATTTTTAAGAAATACCCGATGCCTCATCTAAAAATGTACACGAAAGCATATACGATGCCTCAAGTTAAAATGTACACATACTAATGTA
>VGAZ01000149.1 GCA_016870615.1 Actinomycetota bacterium
GGTTTGATGTAATTGCGTCCGGCTCTATGCCAGGCATTCACTATAAAGATGTGCCTTCATATCCTGTTGGATATGTAGATACCATAGAAATGTACTCTTTGGATTTTGAAGAGTTTTTATGGGCAAATGGAATTTTGCCGCATTCAATTGAGGATATCAGGCAATATTTTGTAAAAAAAGAAAAAGTGCCGGATGCAATGCACGAAAAAATGATGCAGCTTTTTAAAGAGTATATTGTTATTGGTGGGATGCCAAGAGTAGTAAATGAATTTGTTACAACTCACAATTTTGCAAATGCATTTAAAATTCAAAAATCTATCATCAGTGACTATATAGATGATATTGCCAAATATGCCCAGGGTAATGAGAAATCTAAGGCGAGGGCATGTTTTCTTTCAATCCCCAAACATTTATCAAAAGATTATAAGAAGTTCCAGTATAGCCTCGTTGAAAGAAAAGGAACCGCAAGAAAATTTGGCGGCAGCCTTATGTGGCTTTTTGATGCGGGAATTATCAATTTTTGTTATAACCTTTCATTACCCGAGCTCCCGCTTGAGGGTAATGCAAAAAGTGATGTTTTTAAAGTGTATATGCGCGACACAGGGCTTTTAATGGCGATGCTTGAGGAAGGTTCCCAGGAAGATATTATTGATGGAAATCTGGGTATTTACAAAGGTGCAATTTACGAAAATATTATTGCCGACATATTCGGGAAAGCCGGTAAAAAACTATACTATTTTGAACACAATTCAAAAATCGAGATAGACTTCTTTATTCGGTTAAATAAACAAGCGACAGCAATTGAGGTTAAATCAGCAGATAATACAAAGTCCAAATCAATGGCTTCCATTATTGAAAATTATGGGATAAAACACGGCATTAAATTATCTGCTAAAAATGTTGGCGCAGCAGGAATCATAGATAGCTACCCGCTGTATATGGCAATGTTTTTATAAATAACAAACAAGGGATTGTCGAGAAAAAATAAGCAAAAGTATTACTGTGGTAAGATATTTTATGTGAAACCAGGATTGCATCAGCGGATTTTATGCAAGGTTTTATTTATGGGAATTTTTAAAAATCCACATAACCACAGTCTATATAATCATTTTGAGCATAATTATCAAATGAGTCTGCGACCGCAAACCTCTTGGGCGGAGGCCTGTCCCTCCTAAATACATCTATGCCCAGCCAGCTAAATATTTTCTTTATTACTGCAACACGCATGGCCGCGTTCAAAACTTACTATTAGCAAATAATTTACTGTAGTTTTTATTAAAAATTTCTTTTAACCTCTCTCTTTGGTCAAAATATACAGCATTGTCAATTAATTCCAGGAATATATTTTTCAATCCTCTTATCCTGGCAAATGAATTTTCATAAGCCTTGCTGTCTATTTTCAGATATTGTGACAGGGCGTAAAAATCATCTGAAGATATGCGGTTTCTTTTGCCGTTTACAGTGAGCGCAGATTCATCTTCACCCGGAAGATATATTTTTGAGCATAAAAAATCGTAGCAGGGTGCAAGCTGATAACCTCCGCCACTATTTTCCAGAGCTGAAATTAATGACCAATTTTTAAGATGCATATCTCCATTTCCAGTAAGAAAGCAAAAAATTACTCTTTCTATAAAATAAACTATATCTATATATGGCCTTCTTGAATACTTCAGGATTATCTTTCCTACTTTTTCCAGGGAGGCTTCGTATTTTGTCTCAGGCGACATCCCTGATAACTGTGCCATGTCTTCAACATGTATCTTATTTACAAGCTCATCCCTGTCAAACCTTTTTACTATGTAACACAATTTCTTGTCTGCAAGATAAAACAACCCGTGTGGCGGCACTTCCATGCCTGCAGATTCAGCCATATTCATACATAGGTTTTCATTCTGGCAAAGTCCGGGGTAATCTCCCGGTTCCGGTTTTAGTATATGGGTTCCTCCATAACCTGTAATTTCTATTGTATTTTTTCCAATGTCTGGTTTTACACTTGCTTTAATCTGGGCACCGGAAATTGACATTTTTTCAATATTTTTATTGATTTCTGATAACAAATCAGAACTGGCAAAATTAATTACAGGGATTCTTGCCGTACCAAATAGTTTTTGCAGACAGCCTTTATGATATGGGCCTTCATTTTTTAATTTTAATCCACAGCATAAACAAATTTCCATATCTTTAATTCTTTCCGGGTTTATTAAATAATAAATTAAATTTTTAAACCTTTGTCTTTTATTGTTGCGGCCTGACAGTAACTGCTCCGACAGTGTCCTTTCCTACATACAAAAGAAGCTCAAATTTATTGTTGCGATCTATTTTTAATTTTGCTACAACCATTTCAAGTAAGACACCTTCAGGCAGCAGGTTTTCAAAAAATGGAAACAGCCTATCAGAATAAAACCTTTTTTGGGACAGGGGCATAATTGCGCTGATTGGGCTTGCATAAGGGTCATTTATATAATTATCATTATACTCAAACTCATAGCCCTCTCTTTTTTTTATTAGAAGTCCGGCTTTTTTATTTTTGTAATATACTTCTGCTATATCACTCATTATCTTCTTCCAATATTAATTCCACCGGGCCCAGTGTTTTTCCAAATAATTTCAAGACTTTATTTATAGTATCTGCCCTGTATGAGATTTTGCCCTGTTCAATATCTCTTATAAACCTGAGGCCCACCCCAGCTTTTAGGGAAAGTTCTTTTTGCGTTAACCCTTCTTTTTTCCGGCTGGTCCTTATAAATTCCCTTATTATATTACTGCTGTATGTTGCACCGTTTTTTGACAGAATCTTTTTCATAGTTAAATATATACCTTATATGGTATAATAAGTCAATAATATTATTAAAAATATCCTTTATGGGGTATAAATATTTATTAATTATATCTTATAAGGTATAGTATTAAACTTTTAATTAATTTATATACCTTTATGGGTATATTTTACATTAAAGATTTCTGCAGTATTTCAGACAATAAATTAAACATTTTTTCTTTTATTTATCAGCCATTTTTTCCTGTTTCTTCAATAATACTTCTTATCTCTTCAAGATTTAAGAAATCTCTTGGCAAAAGGGCATTTATGTCCAGTTTTTTATAATCAGATATATTTCTTGTAACAATATTGTTAATGCCATTGCTTATACGTTTATGTCAAATTATTTATTAGGGCTTTTGCATAACCCGGGTATAAAAATACAATTATTGCCGGGGTTTTAGCCTAATTTAGTGACTGTTTGGCCCAAAAGACGGATTTAATAATAAAAGCAGGTGATAGGTAAAACCTGTAAGACTAATAAATTACACAACTTTTCACCACTATGCTTACAGCTTATGCACCGTGGAGCATAGAATAAGCGCCCGTCCTTTTTATTTTGACAGGCATTTAAATTAGATTTAACTTGCCACAATCTATTTTATACTGATAATTTATTCCAGCTCAAAATCTTTATCATCATTTCTTCAGGTGATTGCCATTTCATATCAAAATCAAGCTTTTTTATTGTCCTGGCTTAATCTGCAGTTATGCCTGCTTCCGGCCTGTTCATTGCTTCGCGGATTTTTTCTGATTTATACTGACAGAATTAATTTTTTAGCTTTTCCAGCCCGCCAAAACCATCATTGCCTCAACTGGTTTTTTCTTGTCTTTGCGAAATGAAAAGAATACACCTGATTTGCAATAAGTGCAGTCCGGGTTTATTTCAATATTTGCCGGACTAACCTGGCACTTCACAAGCTGTTTTTTTGCTATTTGCTTTAAATCAATGAAGTAGCGATCTTTGCCAGCTACACCTGCAATTGCAGGTTTTAAAATTTCAGCTCCTGGACCCGTTTCCTTAACATGCGATTTGTGCATATCCCCTGCACCTATAGTTAAAACAGAATCCGGGTAATCATTAAAAAATGGCAGTATATCTTTTTCTACCTCA
>VGAZ01000150.1 GCA_016870615.1 Actinomycetota bacterium
TTATTATTCGTATGTATTTCTCACCAAAAGAGCATACCCCTGTCGCATTTTCATGCTTATTATCAAGATTTAAAAGCTACAATTAATATAAATACATGTGAGATAATCGAGGGAAATTTACCGCCAAAACAAAATAAATTGGTAATAGCATGGGCAGAATTACATAAGGACGATTTGCTGGCAAATTGGGATATAGCCCGGAATGGAGAAGTCCCATTTAAAATCGATCCGCTAAGATAAGGGGATTTTAATGTATTTATCTATAATAAAAGTAAAGCCTCTTAAGGATTACAAATTAATGCTTACTTTTGAAAATAATGAAAATAGGATCTTTGATATGAAGCCATTACTCAATAAGGGAGTTTTCAAAGAACTAAAAGACCCTGAGGTATTCAAGACTGTTCACATATCTTTTGATTCAATCGAATGGAATAACTCTGCAGACATGGATCCGGAAATATTGCATGAAGAGAGCATTCTTGTTTAGAGGTAAAAATAGAGATCCTGTGTTTTTCGGGCGCCACTCCATAAGGCGGGCGGGGACCAGTATTTAAAAGGATTTATCCAGAAAATATCCAGTCTGTGGAAAATATTATACGGTATATCATAAAAGTTCTATAAATTATTCAGGATAAATTTCAAAATAATCAAATCCCAGAGGTATTAATGAATTGAAATGCTTCCTGTCCAAAGTGAAAATACGGTTTATTTTTAGCCTTTCAGCAATTGCAACTATGGCACCATCCACATATCCTATATCCAGCGTACTGTATTTTTTAAGTATTTCTACAATCCTTGCCAGGTCCAGGAATTTAATTATCTCAATTTGAAAATTTACTGATATTATTTCTTCAATAAATTTTATTTCAATGGAAGGCCCAAACTTTGTATTAAGCATATAACATGCTTCAGGAATTACAGGTGAAGGTACAATCAGGTCAAGATCTGTTTTTTTTATAATATCTGATATTCTTTTATGCTGCTGGCAACTCTTATCTACTAAACCAACAATGGCGCTTGTATCAATAATGGCTTCCATTAATCTTCTCCAAATCCGGATTTTTCTAAAAATTCCTCATCTTTTGCAGCAAAATAAGGATCTTTGCTATCTGCGATGCCAATAATGCCAATATTCTTTTTAGGGGTCTTTTGAGCTACAAACTCTGTAACTGCTTCCTGTATTAAGAATGTCTTGGATTTATTTGTACTTCTTGATAAAGCCTCTAACTTCAACATAATATCTTTATCAAGCAGAACTGATGTCCTTTCTTTCTCCATTTTAGATGCCTTTCATTAAATTGAATTAACTTTTAATATTTCAAAAACCAGGGGAATCCAATAATTATTGTTTACGGAATTATTATATTAATAATATTAATATAATAATATTATGAATGTCAAATAAAATTTATTTTACATATTTATACATATATGCTAAAGTGTAATTTGTATGCTTGAATATTATATCTGCAATAAAAAAAATCAGAAGTACAGTTCATATTACATTTGAATTGAAGAAAATTACTAAGCTATCGTAGACCAATTGGCAATAAGGTAGTAATTGGCTAATATATTAGCCAAAATTATTATATGACTAATATATAAATAATAATGGATAAAAATCAAATCTTAAGAATACTGGAAGACTGGAATTTCTGGAAAAAAGACCTGGACTCAGGATTTACACGTTTATCCTATCTCAGACAGATACAGAATCTTGGAGGTTCTAAACAGGTAATGGTAATCACGGGTGCAGGGAGAAGCGGCAAATCATATATAATGCGGCAATTTGCCAAACAGTTAATAAGCCAAGGCGTCAATGAAAGGAATATATTATTCGTTAATTTTGAAAATTCGTGTTTTTATGGTCTTGATACAGAGCTTTTAGCTAAAAAAGGATTTTACGCAAGCCTTTACTACAGCCAGTTTGATAGCCACAGATTCCTTTCAACAGACTTAACCCATTATTTTAAAGCTTTAAAAAGATTTACCATTTCAATAGCATTAAGGGCAGCAGACCAGCCCGCATTGCCCAGCCTTGTGCCTGCCCTCTCGACTGCCTGTTCAAGGGTATCAGGGGTAATGACGCCAAAAATAACCGGGAAATTATTCCCAAGGCTTATCTGGGCTATACCTTTTACAACTTCATTGGCTATATAAACATTATGCGATGTATCGCCCTTAAGCACTGCGCCAAGGCATATAACTGCATCAAATTTTCCTGATTCGGCCATAACTTTTGCTGCAACCGGTATCTCAAAAGAGCCGGGCACCCATGCAACACTTATGGCATTTTCATCCCCGCCATGCCTTACAATACAATCAATTGAGCCTTCCATAAGTTTTGTTGTGAGAAACTCATTATACCTGCTTACAACAATTCCAAATTTCATTCCTGATGCATTAAGCTTGCCCTCAAATTTTTCCATTTTTAATCTGTCCTTTCACTTTATAATTAATAATCAAGCATATGATTAAGCTTTGCTTTTTTTGTTTTTAAATACCTTACATTATTTTTATTCGGTTCAATCACTACTGGAAGTATCTTAGTTATTTTTATGCCATAGCCTTCAAGGCCCACAATCTTTCTTGGATTATTTGTCATAAGCTGTATTGTTGTAAGCCCTAAATCAGCAAGTATCTGGGCCCCTATGCCGTAATCCCTCATATCTGCATCAAAGCCAAGCTCAAGATTTGCCTCCACTGTGTCAAGGCCCCTGTCCTGAAGCTCATATGCCTTCATCTTATTGCAAAGCCCGATTCCCCGTCCTTCCTGGGCCATATACAGAAGAACGCCGTAACCTGTACTGTTTATATATTCAAATGCAGCATCAAGCTGCTGTCCGCAGTCACATCTTTGTGAGCCGAATGTATCCCCTGTAAGGCATTGCGAATGGACCCTGACAGGCACATCCTCTTTTTTTCGCACATCCCCCTTTACAAATGCAATGTGTGTTTCAGGGTTTATAGTGGAGCGGTAAGTTAAAGTTTTAAAATCACCCCATTTTGTGGGCAGGATAATTTCAGCAACTTTTTCAATAAGCTTTTCCTTTCTTTTCCTGTACCTTATAAGCTCTTCAACAGTAACTATTTTTAGTCCGTATTTTTTTGACAGTTCAATTAAATCTGCAAGTTTTGCAACCTCACCTTTATCTGTTATTATTTCACAGATAATGCCTGCAGCAAAAAGCCCGGCAATTCTTGCAAGGTCAACAGCAGCCTCAGTGTGGCCTGCACGCGCAAGCACGCCACCTTCATGGTATTTTAAGGGAAATATGTGGCCCGGCATTATGAAGTCCTGTGGTTTTGAATCCTTGTCAGCAAATGCTTTTACTGTAAGCGCCCTGTCAGAGGCAGAAGCGCCGCTGCCTTTTCGTTTTGCAGAATCTATTGACATTGCAAGAGAAGGGCCCGCAGTATTTTCAAACGGCAAAGTAGCGCCGGTTTTTTTTGCATGCTGGCTGGAAATAGTAAATGCCGGGATTTTCAGCTCCTCAAGCCTTTGCTGTTCTGCCGGCATATAAATTAGGCCTTTGCCGTGTGTCATAAAAAAATTCATAGACTGGCTTGAAACCTTTTCAGCAGCCTGGAAAAGCACGCCTTCGTTATCACTTGATTTGTCATCTGAAATAATCAGGATGCCGCCATTTCTTACATCTTCTATCACATCATCTACAGCATAAAACTTTATTTTTTCCTTAGCTTCATTATTATTATTTAAAGAATCCGTATTCAATTAATTTCTCCTTTAATTTTTCGTCTTTTTGTCTTATATCATCAAGGTTTTTCTCCGTAAGTTTACCCTGCAACTGGCCCGGGCCTGAAAATTTAATTATATTTGCAATATAGCGGGCAATA
>VGAZ01000151.1 GCA_016870615.1 Actinomycetota bacterium
TGGAGGATAACACAGAGAAAAATTACAGCATTTATTTAAGCTATCCCCAGTTCCTGGACGGTCGGGGCAGTTTTGAAAGTATAAATACAGAAATATATGAACTTGTAATCTCAGATATAAATGCATTCAAGCAGGATGTGGAAGATCTTTTAGCTTTTGCGGATATCACATATGAAGACATGCCTTATTATGTAAATGAAATGTCTGGAAACTATAATTGCATTTTAAGCGCAAATAATAAAATTATGGGCCTTGCATTTAACACTTATTATTATACAGGCGGGGCCCATGGCATAACTCTTACAAAGACACTTAATTATAATCTTGAAAGTCCGGCAAAAATAAACCTGCAGGATATTTTTAAACCTGGATTTGATTATGTAAACTTCATTTCCGCTTATTGTATAGATGATATTATCAGCCAGATGAGTGAGCTAGGATTTAGCCCGGATGTCTCCTGGATTTCAAGCGGAGCCTCCCCGGATGAAGAAAAATTCCAAAACTTTTTACTCTCAGAAGACTTTCTCATAATAATATTTAATCCATATGAGGTTGGCCCCTATGTCATAGGTACTGTATATGTAAAAATACCGGTAGAAGTCTTCAGGGATAATATCAATACTGATACAGGGCTATAATACACACAAGCATGCTTGCTGACCGGCCGGAAACAGTGGCCGCTTTCCTTGTGCCAAGGATACTTGCAAATAATAAAAATAATGCGCAGATAACTTGGCTAACTAATTTGAAAGTACTGTGGAGATTTATCGGCGGTCCCATTAAAAAGAGGAAGTTGATATAGTTAATTATTGTATCTTATATAATTAAAACAAAATATAAAAATCCTGGATCAATCTTTCCTGGCCTGGACTTTTATTTTGCTGGCAAATGGAAATATAAAAAGCACCATTACTGTAAAAATTGCAAGCAAAAGCTCCATATGAACCAACCTGTCAATTCCAATTATATCAGCAGCTTTTCCCAGGAAAATCATGGTAATGCCGGCAAGGCCAGGGGCAAATCCCAGTATAAGCGATGAAGCAAAGCTCATGCTGCCAGGCAAAAGATCCTGGGTAAATCTTATGCAGACAGGCTGCACTGATATTAAGAATATTCCTCCAAGTATAAATAGAAGTATTGAAACAGGCAAAGAAGATTTATAAGTAAAATATATTAAAGGTATTGCAAAAATAAAACCAGCAAGTATTATGAATAATCCCTTTTTAAAACGGTCAAACAGCCAACCTGATATAATGCCTGCAGCTCCACCCAGCATATTGAATAGAAATATAACCACGCCTGTATTAATAAGGGAAAGGCCCTTGCCGGTATAGTAAAGGGGCATATAAGTAAAAAGTGTTATCCACAATATATAAAGTGTATAAATGCAAAGCAGGATAAGAGCCAGCAGATATATTTTTTTCCTGTCTGCACCTTTAAATTTTAAAGCGAAAGTGCGTATGCTTAGCTGGTTGGATTTATTTATATAGTGCGGCACATATTTTAAAAGTATAATTACAATTATAATTCCGGGAATCATGGCTGCAGGTGTAAATTTAATGTTTATATTTTCAACTATTAGAATAATAAGCAAAACACCAAGGGCGTTGCCAAAGTTTCCCCCAAAATTAATTATTGAGCTGCTTACAGCCTTTCTTCTTCCTCCAAAATGCCCCGCAACTGCAGCACTTGCAGGATGGTATGCTGCTATTCCAAGATTACCTATAAAAAGGCAGGCAATTAGCAGGTAATAGTTTGGTATTATTCCAAGAAGGCTTAAAAAAACTGATGTGACAAGCGGCCCTATAATGAGGAAATATTTAATGCCATGCCTGTCCGAAAAAAAGCCAAATACCGGGGAGAATAAGCTGTTGGCTATAACGCTTGTGGCTGTAAGAAGGCCAACCTGGAAAAGAGAGAGCCCGAATTTAAGGGTAAGAAGCGGTATGAGGCCCACAATAAATGATTGGTAAATATCAGTTATAAAATGGCTCACTGCAGAAAGGATTACTTGCAGCCTGCTTGAGCTTTCGTCTTTATGAAGTTCTGCCATATATTATTTACAAACCTTTCAGGTTTATCTGATGCAAAATATTTGCAGTTAGATATATTTCATATAGTTTAAATGTAAAGTTACAAATAAGGTTTTACAGTAACCTCAATATTATAGTCATATATAATTGATATAAAAATGATTTTTTTAATTATTTTTTTAATTTTAAGCTGGTTGTTAAATTAAGATATGAAAGGTCTTTTTTTAAATATACAGAGACTTTAAACCTTAAAAATTAAAAAAGTTTTTGCGCATTACTTTATACAAATAATTATTCGGGAGTTTTTATGAAAACATATAAAATATTTGCTTTATTTACTGTTATTGTTGTTGCTTTAGCTGCTGGTATATTAATATTTTCAGGTTGTATCATAGATAATGTCGATGTAAATCCCACTTACGCTGAGCCCGGGATAAGGGGCTTAATTACAGAGATAAATTCCGGGAATGGAAATGTCAGCATTCTTGTTGAGGGAAATATCGAAGAAGATACCCGGTATGATAAAGCGCTTGTAAAAATTACAGGTGATACAATGATACAGAAAGATGAAATGAGCAGGTTGTTTGAAGTCAAGGACCTTAAGATTGGCGGCAGGGTTGAAGTGTACTTTACAGGACCTGTTGCAGAATCCTACCCGGTTCAGGGGTTAGCAACAATTGTAAGGATTCTAACAAAGTAGCCAGGCTGGCTAATAATATAAATTGCTTATATTAAATTCTTTTTAAGAATCTTTTTATTTCATGATGGTTTCCTGCGATAATAAAAGAAACTGTATCATTTTCCATGGTAAATATAATGCGGTCCCTTATATTAAACCTGATTTCCCAGAAAGTATCTTTTAAGTGTTTTAGCCCCAAACCTCTTGGCTTTTTACCTGTCTCAAAAAAATCAATTAATTCTGAAATGGCAGATGATGCTTCTTCCTTGCGTATTGAATGCATTTTACCCAAGGTCTTATCAAAAGAAGGCTTATATTCATATTTCATTTATCAGGCCCTTCAAGTGTTCTTTAGCATCTTTTGCGTTAGTGTATACTTTACCTTTTTCTTTTGATAGTTTACCGAGTTTTTCCCATTCCAGGTCTGTAAGCTTATCCTCGATAGCTTTAGGAACCAGGATTATACAAGTGCCATCATGTTCAATTTCAAAAAAGTCGCCGGGTTTGGAGCCTATCTCCTTTAAAACCTTTGCGGGAAGTGTTATGGTATTTCTTGCGCTTAATTGTCTTACCATTTATATCACCACCAATCTTTAAATACTAAAAGAATATTTACAGAATATCAGAATTACCGTATTTCTGAAATAATTCTATAAGAGCCCATGTTTAATGTCAATTGCCTGCAAAGTAATTTATGATTCTATCAAGAAAATAAAAACATTTGATTGGGGGGGCTAAACTGCTTGCTGTATTTAGAAATGGCAAATGCTGGAATCCGGATTAAAGCATGTGTAAAATTAAGCAAAAAATTTCTTTACATTCTCTTTTAAAAATATATAATAATATTAGCTAATATAGCTAATATGCACGATAAACAATTTAATTGCTGCAAGATATTTTTGATGTAAATAGTAGTTTAAAGAGTTCCAGAAAAGAAAAGGGGTTTTTGTATGATAGTAAATGCAACAGATCTTAAAAATAATCTTGGAAAATATTTAAGGGATTGCGCAAAAGAGCAAATAATTATTACAAGCAATGGAAGAAAAATTGCAATACTTTGCTCTTATGATGAAAATGCATCCGGTTTTAATACTTTTATTGATGATGGCGTTGTGAGTGAGCAGGAGGCAGAAGCTTTTAA
>VGAZ01000152.1 GCA_016870615.1 Actinomycetota bacterium
TATCTGGTACATTTTTTTAAGCATTTCAATTTTTATGGCCTCAGGAAGATCTTTAAAAGCATCCCTTATTTTGTGATTATCAATATCCAGATAATCGGTGTTTTTACTTTTTTCTTTTCCCATAGTTTTTTCCAGTCGCCTGTTATGCCTGCTTTATTAATTGCCCGGCTGTTTTTTCATCTGTTATTAAAATGTTTATAAGATTTCCGCGCAGCGCCCCCAGCATTACCCTTATTTTATTTTCACCAAACGCTGCGCCAATAATATTTTTAATATCCTTAAGCTTTTCTGCTGGCAGCCTGAGCAGCCGCTCATCCAAATCATTTGCAACAGTCTGTCCCCGTTCGTTTATAAAGATAAGATTTACATCCCCTGCAATGCCAAGGCCTTCAAGATACTTGAAATCATCAATGCTGAAATTGCCTGTTTTAATCATAGTGGACTGCTGCCCTATGTCGCTTAAGCCTATAAGGGCAGTATTAATTTTTGCTGCCATTTTAAATACTTCAGCAACACTGGAATCTTTTTCCATAATCTTTCTCGCCTGGCTGCTGTCAAGAACAGCCGGGGAATGCATTGCAAAGCTAATTCCACCATATTTTTCTGCAATAATGCTTGCAACCGCATTTGTATGAACCTCTATCCCGGATTTTCCAAGTCCGCCAAGAAGCGGCACTGTTTGGATATTAATTTTTCTTAACGGTTCAATAAATGCTGATATATTTTTAAGGGTGGCTCCCCAACCCACACCAAGAATGTCTCCATCTGCAAGCAGCCTGTCAAAAAGCCCTGCAACTGCGACTGCCATATTCCTGTATAACTGCCCATCGTTTTCCCCCGAAGATACAATGAGGCATTCTTTTAAATCAAATGCCTTTTCTAAAGTACTTTCGAGCTCAGTAAAGTCTTCAGCCGGGCTATTTATATTGATGCTGACAATGTTTAACTGTTTTGCCTTTGATATACTCCTTGAGACTTTGGTCCTTGAAATATTTAACTTCTCTGCAATTTTTTGCTGGTTTAAATCATCAATATAATAAAGCCTGGCTATCTTGGACAAAAGCTTATGTTCTGTAAAATCATCTGTTAACATTTAATACATGTATTCAAATTATTATTTAAATTAAATATTAATACATTTATTGCAATTTTGTGCATTATATGAATTATTATTCATTCTTATTATACACATAAGCTTTCCCTATAGCAATAAAAAAATCAAATATAATCCAAAATTATGGGGCATCATTAAAGATAAAGTATGGGTAAAAGTAAGCGGTAATTGCAATTATTTATTTAATTTTTGATAAAAAACCTGCTGGTGTTATTATCCTGGTTGATTTTATTTTCTTTAGCACAAGAAGATCCCTGTCCCCGGTAATTAAGTAGTCTGCGCTGCAGCAGCCTGCAAGGTCCAGGATAATATTATCTTTTTCGTCCCTGCAGATATCTTCCTTATTAAAAACAAGCATATATTCAAACCTGGAAATTATCATGTCCTTTATAATCTCAATCTCATTATCTTGTACTTCAAATTTATATTTAAGTTTTGACAAAAGCTCTGCAAGCAGTTCAGGGCAAATACAGCCTTTTATGTTATTTCCTTCCAGGCACAAATCAAATACTTTTTCTGGATTGCCTCTAAAAAGAATTGCAGAAATAATTATATTAGTGTCCAGCACAATTTTCATTTCTTATATATTTTTAATGATTTTATATATTTCTTCTTCAGAAAGGCTTTCTGGGTCATAACCTTTGCTTAGCAGCCAGCTTTTAAACTTTGCTCTTAAGTCTTCAAGAGTTTTTTCGAATAATATTTTTTTTGCCCTGTCAATTTCATTTTTTGTTTTAATGTACTCATCATAAGCAAGTACAACTGCTTCGGGTTTGCTGTCCCGTGTTACTATATAGATATCATTTTTTTCAGAGACCCTGTCAATCAGTTCCTTTATCTTTGCTCTAGTATCAGTAATTCCTATTATTTTTTCCATTTTTATTTTTACTTTTCATAAAATTGATAATTATAATGTATATTTAAATGTACATTGTAATTATAATATCATAAATATTTTTTAATTACACCAGCAATAAAAAAATATTTCGTGTTTTTATGATAAATTGAAAAAAATTCATTAAGCATATAAAATACCTTCAGCATATTTAAAGTTTTATTCTTTTATTGCTTATATTTATCAAATATTAACTGGTACTTTTTATGTCTACTGCAAACCAGGTAATTGGCAAAATAATTGAAATTGGTCCTGTAATTATAATACCGGCCATACTTTTTATTACAGGTTTTATCACTACAAGAAACCCTCTCAAGAATTTTCTTAACAGCCTCTATATATTCACAGGAATAATCGGCATTTCAATTTCTCTTGCGCTGTTTATAAACTTCTTTGAGCCCCTTATAGAAACAATTGTTTCAGCTTCAGGAAAAGAATTCATAGTTTCAGATATAGGGTGGTCTGCTTCTAAACTGGTAGTTTTTAACTCGCCTGTAACCCTCTACATTATAATTGCAGTTGCAGCTTTAAATCTTGTAATGCTGTTTTTGCGGCTTACCCGCACGATTAACCTTGACCTATGGAACTGGGTGATTTTCTTATTTGCAGGTTCAATTGTTTATACCGTTACTGAGATTATGTGGCTTGCAGTTCTTGTTGCTTCCGTAATTTCAGCAATTACTCTTGTTATTGCTGATATATATGCACCATATCTGCAAAGTTTCTATGGTCTCAAGTCGGTTTCTAATCCCCAGGCACAGCTTGTTACATGGACACCAATTGTACAGGCTGTAAATATCATACTTAACAAAATCCCTTTCATAAAAAGAGCGCATATTTTTTATGCTGAAATAAAATACAGGCTCGGCATGTTTTCTGAGCCCATGGTATTGGGTTTTATTTTGGGGTTTATTGCCGGCCTTATTACAAAATACAGGACATTAATTGCTGCACCAAATCAGGATATTTTATTTTCACTTGGCATGGGGCTTCAACTGGCAGTCATAATGATAATAATGCCAAGATTTATGACGCTTCTTTACAGGGGGCTTGTGCCTGCAGTAAATGATATAAGCAGTTTCATAAACAGGAGAATCACAAAAAGAGAGCTTCATATTGGTCTTGATGCTGTATATTTTGCAGGCCATCCGGAAGTTATAGGTCTTTCAGTAATAATGATACCGCTGACTGCTTACATTGCTACGATGCTGCCGGGCAATAATATTCTCCCCTCTGCAGATTTGATACTCATTCCTTTTTTACTTGTGTGGGTAATTGCTCCCTCGGGAGGAGATATTTTCAGGAGCTTTATATCTGCAGTTATAATCATCCCGCTTACTCTGTGGATAAGCAGTGACATGGGTAACCTTTTTACAAGTTTCTTCCAAAAATATGGCATTGAAATTTCCGGGGGCGCACAGGCTGTATCAAGCTATGGCACAGGTTCAAACTGGCTTTTCTGGATACTGCTGCAGATAATCAAGCCGATACTTAATCTGTTTTCATGATTTATCCTGCTGCTTTGTAATCCTGTGGAAATACTCAGCATAGAGGTTCTTCCTTGGCTGCTGAATCTTGTCCTCAGGGATAATCCGGTAGCGCTGGAGCACCAGGCGCAGCTTACTTTCATCGTGCATTACTGCCTCACGCACATTAAACATATTTGTTTTATTAATCCAGAAACCGGACTCTGTGCTTATAAATGGCAAAAAAGAGCTTTTTTTAATTATTGCTTCCCAATCAGGATTAATATGATAAATCAAATCTGCATAATTAATATTTGGATTAACCTTTGTTAAATGTTTTGCCTGCCTGATTATTTCCCCCAGGA
>VGAZ01000153.1 GCA_016870615.1 Actinomycetota bacterium
ATTTTTTTTATAGATATATATTTTTAGTTTGTCAGTTAATTTTGAAATTTGGGTTAACCCAATATCTGCTAAAGTTCATTACCTGTTGTAATCCTTTTTGATTACATTTGTAATCAATATTGATTACAAAATCAGTAGAGTATCTTTCTTCAATTTGTATTATGATATCAAGAGATTGCCGAATCCTACAGTTCTTGGGTTATGCATGGTTGGTAGTATTCCTCCCGCTATCATTTTTTTATTCAACTTTTTATACAGGGTCAATACTGATAATTATCCAGGTATTGCTTTATCCTGCCATGATTTTCATTTACCTTGTCACCTTTGAAATAGACTTCAATAAATACAATCTTTTGTTCTTGTTCAAAATATGCATATACCGCCCTGAGTGAGGATCCTTTCAGGTATTTGCAAAACAACCGTGCTTTTACTATATACAATTCTTTGGTTTTAGTAATGATAATAAAGTGTTTACTATTACCGAGAGCAATGGCAGAAACCACGTTTTTGAATTCTTTCAAGTCATCTGTAAGGGATTTGAATTTTTTCCCGAGGATTTTGCAGTCTTTTTGAAACTCAGTTAATTCATCAAATTTCATCATCATAGTTTCTAACAGAATATTTTTCATCACGGTAAAAGACACTTTCATAAGAAAGCGGCTGGCCATCCCCTGCTGACTTCCAGGGAATATCCCCGTGGGAATAATTCTCTATCTCTCTTGCATTCTTGTCAGAAAGACGAGCAAGTACCTCTTCAATATGCTGGATTTCATTAGCAGAAAGTATGCTGAGATCCGGGCGCTTGCGAGGAAGGTATTTTTTCTGCTCATATTTAAAGTAATTACTTTTTACTGCTTCAATCTCACCATTTTCCTGCATATTCTCAATAATTGCTCCGAATTCTACAGATGTCGGGCCATGATGATTTTTTATATACGTTGCGCCCATTAAGTTTTCTTCAAATTTTTCGTAATAATCAAAGTCTATAAAATAAAAAAGTTTGTGCAGTACTGTTTCACCAATATTTGGTTTGCTGCCTACTTTGCCTAATACATGTAGTATGACCTGTTTAAATTTATCAAGATTTTTTTCTGTAACCCGTATCTGAAAACTGCCCTGTTTTTCTGAGACCTGGTCCGGAAGCGTAACTATATTTTTTTTCTCACGGCCGTCTAAAAAATCGTCAAGCGACAAATTAAAAATCGCGGCTAGTTTCTTCGCTTCTGTTACTGTTAGTTCCCGTTTTCCTTGTTCGATTTGAATATAGGTAGGACGGGATATACCAAGCTCTGATGCAAGGTATTGCTGCGTCATATTATATTTTACGCGCTGTTGCTGAATAAATTTCTCAAGCATAAATTTTTTGCCTTATATATAATTAGTATTATTAGGTATAGCCTTACTATAAGTGATGTTTAAAATATTGTCAATTCTAATGTAAAAATATTAAACATTTTATCTGGATAAAAAAATAGAAATGTCTGTTTTTAATTAAACATTTCTAATTTAATATTACTATTTCCCAGTAAAATAATGCTGGGATTTATTGGACAACATCAAATCCAGAGTGTCTATATAATAAAATAAATGCTAACTTATTTTCTTAATACCAAAATCAAACTTGAATAAATTTAAAATCTTTTTGTCTGTATTTTCAATAATATAATATACAGTACCAGCTCAGTAAAATTTCCAAGGGACAAATAATCATCGTAGAGGGATTTATACAGCTGCTGGGATTTATTATATATAGTATTTAACAGATCATATGTTTTTTTATTTAATATTTATCCTAGCATTAATAGCTTGACAATCTTTGTTTCTTTGATATACAGTTATCAAAGAAAATAAATTAAATTTTTAAATAATAGGAGAAACTGTTATGTCTCAAAAAGACCAAAATATAGTGAGGACAACAATTAAAAAACGCATATCTGTATCACAAAAACGCCAAATAACTATACCGATTGAGTTCTTTAAAAGCATTGGTATTGATAAAGAAGTAGATTGTTATATCCATAACAATTCTATTATCATACGGCCTGTGCGTGAAGATATGGGAGAATTCGATGAAGAGATTTTGGCTGATTTAATATCTCAGGGATTTTCAGGCCAGGAGCTTCTTACAAGATTTAAGCAAGCGCGCAATAGTATTCGCCCTGCTGTAGAAAGCCTGCTGAAAGAAGCACATCTTGCAGCAGAAGGAAAAACACCATTTGCCACCTATGAGGATATCTTTGGCAGCAAGGACAATTGATGTATAAACTAATCCTTTTACCTGCCACCGCAGGTTTTTTTTAATCTCTATCCTGGTATCCGGGCCAGTGCTCCACCACCCTGGTAAACAATAATTTTACCATCCCTTAATCTGTTAGACAAATTACAGATTTCTATAAAATCAATGTTTTCTGTAAATTAAATCTGGAAGTCTTTAATTTTTCATTGAAAATTTTATTTTAATATGTGGATTATTTTTTATTTCTAATAAACTCCTTGCCTTTTTGCTGTTTTAAATGCCTTAATTATATTTTCTGGAGAAACAGCATAATCTGTTGTTTCTTTTATTTTTTTTGCACTTTTTAAGGTATTCTCAAATAGCTGTTTATTTAAAGGCTGGGGCCATTCATAATATTCAAGGTCTTTTTCTTTAGCATCTTTTAGTGGATGTTCAATAATATTTAAATAAAGTATCTCTTTTCCTTTCTTTTCTCCCCTGAGCACTCCCCAGATATCTTTGTAACCTATGAAGCCTTTTTTGACTTCGACATAATTGATTTCAACATTTCTCTGTATTTTCAGTAATATAATATACAGTACCAGCTCAGTAAAATTTCCAAGAGATAAATAATCATCATAGAGGGATTTATAGAGCTGCTGGGATTTATTATATGTAGTGTTTAGTAAATCATATGTTTTTTTGTTTAAAAAAATGACCTGGTAATTCCGTAAACTGAGGCAGCTGGTTTTTTAAATTTATAGCCTATATCGCCTGATATTATACTGGGGGAGTAATTAAATAAATTCCAAAATCGAATAATTGAACAATTTGAAATTCATGGATTTTTTAAAGTTTTGTCATGCGGGCCAACTTTTCTTAGCAGAATGGCTAACTAACATTAACATTGATTTTATAAGTACGTTATGTATAATATGTACGTAATGTAAATTATCGGATGATCTTTTTAAAATAAATAATTAGTTCAAAAACCCGTGTTAATTACACTGCTTAATATTAAATTAATAATAAAGGAAAAAATTCAATGAAATCAGTTTTGAATGCAACAGATGTGCGGAAAAATTGGAGCAGCTTCATTGATGATGTAAAATGGAAGCGACCTGCTTTGGTAAAAAGAAACAGGGACATTTTAATAGTTTTACCGGTTGATCTTATGGAAAATATGCTTGCAGAATACATGCTTACAGTTGATTTATGCCAGGAGGATGATGGTTCTTATACAGGTATTTTTAAAGAAATAGACCTGGCAGTAAATTCAAATGATATGGATTCCCTGGAGGATGAACTGGCAAAAGAGCTTATAGAGTATTCGGAAGACTACTTTAATGATTTCAGATTTTATTATGAAAGTTCCAATAGAAAAAGCCATTTTCCTTATGTATTTAGAGCTTACCTTTTATCTGATAATATTGATAAAGTAAAAAAAATATTTTCTTCCAATATCAAAATCAGGAAGAAAGTTTAGTTAAATGCCAACATGGAGGGAACTGAAAAGATTCTGTGAAAAAGATGGATGGGAGCTCTACAAAAGCACTGACCATTATTACTTTAGAAAATATATGGATAATAAAGTTTTAAAAAGGACAAAA
>VGAZ01000154.1 GCA_016870615.1 Actinomycetota bacterium
AAATCTAATCATGCTTTAATATAATATTTTCGTATATGATGCATTTAATTATAAGGTAGAAGCATAAATGGTAAATTTTTAATAATTGTTGAAATGCAGTGTAATAAATATCGAAATATTATTTTAAATTATAACAAACAAACGGCAAAATATTGAAAATTGCAAAAATTTGCCACATTTGTAGCTAAAACTGCCAAAAAATACAGGATGACAATTATTAAATCCCATATGCTTACAGTTCCTGATGCATTAATTGCTGCAACTGCAAAAATCAAAATAGCAGCGCTTATAACTAAAAATATACGCCATTTCCCGATGGATGATATTATAAAAATACGCCCTTATTAAAACATATATTCCAGGATATATTCAGGCCTTTTTTCTTAAAAATAGTTTAAAAAGCATTTTTATTAATGGGTTCATATAGCGTCTTTTTTCAGTGAAGTATGTCTTATAAAGATCTAAGCACCTTAAGCTGTAAACAAGAGTTACAAGCAGCATAAAGACAGCCCACCAGTAGTTTTTTTCCCAGAGCCACATAATGAAAGCAAAAATAAACATTGCAATGCCATGGCCCAAAAAAGAATCCCGGACCAGAAATGATGCCAGCGGAACAAGAAGCAGTATAAAAACAGGTACAGATAGTGGGGCAAAATAAGCAAGCGCCCCAACCAGGGCAGCTGTGCCTTTGCCGCCTTTAAAACCGATTGGAAACATCCAGTTATGGCCTATTATTACAAATGTTACTGCAAGCATAGGAATAAAGGGGTGACTGCCTGAAAATAATGTTGCCAGCCAGGCTGAAAGGTAGCCTTTTGCCAAATCAATCAGTAAAACAATTGTGCCGGCTGTTTTCCCAAGCACAAAAAAAGTATTTGATGCCCCAACATTCTTATTGCCTTTACTTGAAATATCAATGCCCTTTAATTTGCCCGCAATATAAGCGGTGGGTATAGAACCAATAAGGTAGCATATAAGAAGAATGAGGAAAGTATTGAGATAAAAATTATTAACTAACAGGAAAAACAAACCTCCATTAACTTATACTGTATCAACTCATAGACGAAATAAGATAATTTTTTGTTTTTTCTATAGCCATACCTGTGCTTTTTTATAGAAATTTTATTTAAAAATTAAAATTGTAAAAGCAATAAAAAAAATAAAAAATAATTATCGACAAATTTGTAAAAAAAGTTATATTATTACTAAAAATCAAGGAGGTGAAAAACATTGGACAATAAAATCAAGCAAGAAAATTCTTATTGGTTTGCGACGCTGCGTCTCCTTGGGATAATTTTAGTTATATGGGCTGTTGTTGCATTTGGCGCCAGCATCATTTTTGCTGAGTTTTTGAATCGTTTTCAACTTGGCGGATATCCTTTAGGGTTTTGGTTTTCCCAGCAGGGATCAATCTATATCTTTGTTGCGCTTATTTTTATTTATACTTTCTTTATGGACAGGATTGACCGAAAATATGATGTTCATGAAAATTAACAGAGGGGGCAAGGTTTTATTATGAGTCTTCAAGTCACGATATATATTGTAGTTGGTTTGACTTTTTTATTGTATATAGGCATTGCTGTATGGTCCCGTGCAAAATCAACCAGCGATTTTTATGTAGCAGGTGCAACCGTCAATCCTGTAATGAATGGAATGGCAACGGCAGCAGACTGGATGTCTGCAGCATCCTTTATCTCAATGGCCGGCATGATTTCAATTATGGGTTATGGCGGCAGTGTTTTTTTAATGGGATGGACAGGAGGCTATGTACTATTAGCCATGCTGCTGGCCCCTTATCTTAGAAAATTTGGGAAATTTACGGTCCCCCAGTTTATCCGGGACCGCTTTTATTCAAAAGCAGCTTCTGCTGTAGCAGTTATTTGTCTTTTGTTTGCTTCACTGACATACATTATAGGGCAGATGACAGGCGTTGGTGTCGCTTTTTCGCGGTTTTTAGGTGTTTCCAACAATGTAGGCATCTATATCGGGATGGCTGTAGTATTTGCTTATGCTGTCTTTGGCGGTATGAAAGGTATCACGTATACGCAAATTGCCCAATATTGCGTTTTGATTTTTGCATATACCATTCCAGCCATATTTATTTCACTGCAATTGACAGGGAACCCGATACCTCAAATTGGCCTTGGCTCAAGTATGGCCGGCACGGATGTAGCATTGCTGACCAACCTCGATAAAGTTGTAACAGAGCTTGGCTTTAATCAATACACTACTAATGTAGCCGGCAGCAAGCTTAATATGTCACTGTTTACCCTTTCTCTTATGATAGGTACTGCTGGCCTGCCTCATGTAATCATGCGTTTCTTTACAGTCCCTAGTGTAAAAGCTGCGCGAAGATCTGCTGGCTGGACATTGATTTTTATTGCAATACTCTACACAACTGCGCCTGCTGTTGGTGCGATGGCTAAATATAATCTTCATGCAACTGTTACACCAGGAATTACCAGGAATATGGATGTATTTGCTGAAGGATCAAGCCTTAAAGCATCAGAGCGTCCTGACTGGATGAAAAGATGGGAAAACACTGGATTGTTAAAATGGGAAGATAAAAACAGTGACGGCCGCATACAGTATTATAATGACCAGACAAAGGACCAAAATGTAATTGCAAAAGCCCAGGAAGCGGGGTGGAAGGGTAATGAGCTGGATGTCAATGCGGATATTATTGTACTGGCAAATCCTGAAATCGCGATGCTTCCAAACTGGGTCATTGCACTGGTTGCAGCAGGCGGATTGGCTGCAGCGCTTTCCACAGCTGCAGGATTGCTGATGGCAATCTCCGCGGCGATCTCGCACGACCTTGTAAAGGGTATTTTTGCGCCAAAAATGACAGAAAAGACAGAGTTATGGGTCGGCAAGCTTGCCATGGCATTTTCGATTGTGGTTGCAGGGTGGCTCGGGCTTAATCCGCCCGGCTTTGCAGCGGGTACAGTGGCTTTGGCATTTGGAATTGCCGCAAGTACATTGTTCCCTGCGCTTATGATGGGTATATTCTCCATCAGGATGAATAAAGAAGGAGCAATTGCGGGCATGCTTTCTGGTCTTTTTGTAACCCTTTTCTATGTTTTTGCACACAAAGGCATCTTCTTTATACAAGGCACCCAGTTCGTGGATCTTATTGGGGGCCCAAATAGCTTTTTTGGCATCACGCCTGAAGCATTTGGCGCAGTAGGCGCAGTTTGTAATTTTATCGTAGCAATCATTGTAAGCAGGTTTACTAAAAGCCCGCCACTTGAAGTACAGCAACTTGTAAAAGCGGTCCGTATTCCGAGAGGGTCCAAGAACATTAAAGGAGCGCATTAATTATTTGAGCACTTGCCGGCGCAGAGATGCTATTTCCCTGTGCCGGCAAGATTTATAAGGAAAAAGATATGCAGGTTTTTACCGTACTGGCATGGCTGATGTTTATCGGGTTTTTCCCCCTGTCATTTTTCTGGCTAAAAAGAGCCTGGGTAATCGGCAAACGAAAAGACTACTCCTATGTAGCCCTAAAACATGGAGTTCCGCCACCGGATCCTGAGCGATATGCTAAATATTCAATACTGATAAATTTAATCCCCGGAGCAGTTATTGCAGCGCTGATTCTTATAGTCATTGTATTTGGTTTAAAGTACCAGATCTGGACAGCGGTGGCCGGAACGACTATATGGGTCAAAGTCTTCAGTGAATTTATATTAAGCAGGCATGCCCACAATAAAGGGCTAATAAAGAATTAGCCAAAGAAATCGCGCTGTATGAAGTTTTGCAGTTCATCGATTTCATTAAAACACTCCTTAAGAATCACTTCT
>VGAZ01000155.1 GCA_016870615.1 Actinomycetota bacterium
AAGAAGCAGATCTTTCATCATATAAAGGGACTGTTGATGAAAATTTAAATAGTCTTTTAAAATCCCTTAAATACCATAAAGAAAGAAAAGCAATACTTTTAAGACTTTTAAGGGATCTGGATACAAGATATTGCAGGGATCTTGTAGTATATCTTGATTATCTTGAAAATAATATGGAAATTGAGGATGCTGTTGATTCAATTTTTCCTGTTGAAAGTGCCTCGGTTTATACTGCATGGGTTGCACAGAAAAATAAAGACAAAGTCTTATCTTTATTTGAAAGATTTAAGAATTCAAAGGTTTATGCAATTGAACCTGAAGAAGGGGAAGAAATTCCAATAATACTGGATAATAAACCACTCATAAAGCCTTTTGAGCTGATAATAAATCTTTATGGCGTACCACGGTATTTCGAAATAGACCCTACACCTTTTGTTTCACTTTTCTTTGCAATGTTTTTTGGCCTTTGCCTCACAGATGCCGGTTATGGGTTTATTTTCCTTATACTTTCAGCGCTCATTTATTTTAAAATGAGGGGCGCCAGGAAAATGGCCCTGCTTATCTTTTTCCTTGGCATATTTACAATAATTGCGGGAGCCTTATTCAATGGCTGGTTTGGGGATCTTCCGTCATACCTGGGCATGGATAATTTTTTTGCAAGGTTAGCATTTTTTGGTGATCCCATGAAGTCAGAATCAGCCGCAATGAATTTTTTCAGGCTGGCACTGGCGCTTGGAGTTGTGCAGGTGGTATTCGGCTTATTTATTAAGCTTGTTGATAATATAAGAAAAAAGAACTACGGCGTTGCTTTTCTTGATACTTTGCCCTGGATACTTATTGTTGTATCCCTTATTATCATATTGCTTTCAGGGGACATAGCTGTAAATATGCAGCTTGCAGATGCGCCGCTGTTTCCTGCTTTTATGTCAAGAATACTTATATGGCTTATAATTCCTTCAGCAATTGTAGTTGTCCTGTTTTCTGCGCGTGACCAGAAAAGCTGGGGTTTCAGGATTTTTATGGGTTTTTTAAACCTTACAATTGTTAATGGCATAACTTCATTTCTTGGCGACTTCCTTTCATATATAAGGCTTATGGCGCTGGGGCTTGTAACTGCAGGAATTGGAGTTGCCATAAACAGGATTGTTTTTGACCTTGGTTCCATACCGGTAATAGGTATTGTAATAATTATAATTGGCCTTATATTTGGCCATATATTTAATATGGGGATAAATATACTGGGAGGTTTTGTTCATACTATGAGACTTCAGTATGTTGAGTTTTTCTCAAAATTCTACGAAGGCGGGGGAAGGCCTTTTAAAGAGCTTAAAGAAGAACATAATTATATAACATTAGTTGATTAGGAGGAAAAATGTCTGATCAGGCACTTGGAATAGCAATGACTATACTTGGAGCAGCACTGGCTGCAGGACTTCCCGGGGCAGGTTCCGCAATCGGAATCGGTTATCCCGGTAGAGCTGCTACCGGAGTGCTTGCAGAAGATCCCAGTAAGTTCGGGAGCCTCTTTCTGCTTGTTGTGCTTCCGGGAACACAGGGATTTTATGGTTTTGTCGTTGCGTTTTTGATAATAGGCAAAATCACCCAGGTTACAACTTTTACACAGGGACTGCAGTTTTTATTTGCATCCGTGCCCATTGCAATTGTGGGACTTATATCTGCAATACATCAGGGCAAGGTAAGCGCAGCAGGGGTTAACCTTGTTGCAAGGAGGCCAAAGGAAGTAATAAAAGGTGTAATCCTTGCTGCAATGGTTGAAACCTATGCGGTTTTAGGCCTGCTTATTTCATTCTTCTTAATAAATGCAGTCAAATTTACTTAAAAACAGGAGTAAAAATGCCTGAAAAAATTGAAATTATGGATAATGTATCAAAGAAGATAATTGAGGATGCCCAAAACGAAGCTGCAAAAATTATTGAAGCCGCAAAAAAAAATGCTGTGGAAATAATAGAAGATGCAAACCTCAAACGCGAAAAAAAGCTTAAAGATGCCAGTGTTGAAGCAAAAAACATATATAAGAAAGCATATGACCTGGAAATGTCAAAAGCCAGGACTGTTATGGAGCAGGAAATACTTATGCAGAAAATTGAGCTGGTAAACTCATTACTTG
Source organism: Actinomycetota bacterium (assembly GCA_016870615.1). Classification (GTDB taxonomy): domain Bacteria; phylum Actinomycetota; class Humimicrobiia; order Humimicrobiales; family Humimicrobiaceae; genus VGAZ01. Next base: position 2,129 of record VGAZ01000155.1, read on the forward strand.
AAAAATCTGTTATAAAAATTGCTTCAGGCAACAGCGCCGGATATGAAAAATTTCTTGAAAAAACTCTTAAAAGCCTGAATATATCCGGGGGCACATACCAAATTGGAAAAAGTGAGCAATTTATTACAGAAAAAGTTATAAAAAAAATAACAGGTTCATTAAAGCTTAACAGGTTAGGGCAGGAACCGGATTTTGATTACGGGCTTAAAATAGTCGATGGTAAAAAAGAGTTCAGTATTTCCGTTCAAACACTCATTCATACAAAAATAGATGATATACGCATAGAACTGGCACAGTTTCTCTTTGAAAAGGAGTAAGATTTGCCTGCAATAGAATATGAAATTTATGATGACGCAGATTACCTGCATACCTGTGCGCAGCTTAAAGCTAAAGAATTTGAATTTCTTGAAAAATCCAGGCTGGAAAGAATGATACATTCCGGCAGTATGGAGGATTTTTTAAAAGTTCTTTCTGAGTCATATTACTCTAATTATATAAATCTTATAACGCCTGAAAATAATCTTGATGGGCTAATTTTAAAATTAAACGCTGAAATTATAGAATACCTTGACGGCAGGTTAAAACCGGAACATGCCTTTGTACCGGATCTTCTTATGTTTGAAGAAAATATACACAACTTTAAGGTCTTGCTTAAAGCTTTTATTTTAAAGGAGAATTTAAGCAGTATTTTTTTGCCCGCCCGGTATTCTTATGAAAACCTTATGGAAGAAATCTCAGGACAGGGATTTGCGCGAATAGATGATAATACTTTGAATATTGCAAAGTTTATATCATCGCTAAAGGAAAATCAGAATATTGATTTAAAAGATGCAGAAATTGGTATTGAAAAAAAATATATTGAAACACTTTATTCCAGCATTAAGCAATCATCAGGCATGATGATGCTTGATTTTATAAAGCATGCTATAGATATAATTAATATAAAAAATATTGTAAGGGTAAAGCATGCAGGGATTAAAATTGATTATGAGAGCTTCCTGCATAAAAATGGTTTTCTTGAAGTTTCTATCTTAAAAAAATTTGGAAATGAAAATTATGACTCTATTTTACAGGCATTATCTTCCGGCGATTATGGCGCCATAGTATCAAAAGGTATCCGTTCACTTAATAATTATGAAACATTTTTTTCTTTTGATAAAAACGAATATATTTTTTATCTTAGTTTTTTCGATAAAATAAAATATTCAGTTGCAAATATTGAGAAAATTTTCAGTTTTTTCATGCGCAAAAAAATTGAAATTAAGATATTGAATATTATATATCTTGGCCTTCTGTACGGTGTAGAAAAATCTAAAATTGAGCACAAGGTGGAAATAATAAGTGAAAACTAAAATAGCGGCCATTGGTGAAAAAGATATCATGCTTATATTCAAAGCTGTTGGAGCTGATGTTTTGCTGTGCATGATTATTGAGCAGGCGGCAGCAAGCCTTAAAAAGATTGCAAAAGAGGACTATGGCATAATTTTTATAACTGAGACAATTGCAGAAAAACTTGACGCTTTAATCATGCAGTACAGTGATATGGTAAAGCCGTCTATTGTTGTAATACCGGGCCTTGGTAAAAGAAATAATTATGCAGTCAGTATTTTAAGAAATGCAATAATTAAAGCATCCGGGACAGATATTTTCTCGTGA
>VGAZ01000156.1 GCA_016870615.1 Actinomycetota bacterium
CCTCCCTATATCTAAAGAAACTTATTTTTTCTTTACAATATAGGGATATTTTCCCATAATTTCGTTTAGATTTTATTTATGAGGCAACGATACCGTTTCATTTAGATTATTAATAAAGCAATTCGAATCATTGACATAATGATATTAAATAAGTATCATATATAAAAATATTTCTAAAACCGTTTTTATAAAAAATATCAAGGTTTAATAAAAAAGGAGCGAAACGTATGGAATGTAGCAGTCAGGGGAAAACAACATTTGATGAATTGTCAGGCTATATGCATGATATAGCGAAAAAAGACGGCATGGAAACAATCTATGAAAGGTTTGCAAACCAGCAGCCGCAATGTTCTTTCGGTTCAATGGGCATATGCTGCACTCTTTGTACAGATGGTCCATGCCAGATAACCAGGAAGGCCAGCAGGGGCGTGTGCGGCGCTACGGCTGATTTGATGGTTGCAAGAAATCTTCTGCTTAAATGTGTGCAGGGCACTGTTGCAAATGTATATCATGCAAGAAATGTGGCAAGAACACTTGAAGCAGTCGGAAACGGCAAAGCTGATTACGAAATAAAGGATCCTGAAAAATTAATAAATATCGCATCAAAGTTTAATATTAAAACAAATGGCGACATAAAAGAGACCGCAAAAAAATTCGGGTCATTTTTTATTGACCAGATTAACAGCAATGATTACACTCCGCTTGAACTGGTCAAAGTTCTTGCCCCAAAAAAAAGGCTCGAAGTGTGGCAGAAGCTCGACATTATCCCCGGAGGCCCAAACTCGGAAGCTGCAACAGCTCTTTCAAAAGCCATGACAAATGTAAACAGCGACGTTGTAGACCTTCTACTGCACTGCTTGAGGCTTGGAATTGCCAATGAATATGCGGGTCTTTTTGGAATAACCACAATGCAGGAAATACTTACCGGTACTGCAAAACCTGTTGAGGGATCGGTAAATATCGGCATTATTGACCCGGATGCAGTAAATATTATCATGCATGGCCACCAGCCCCTGCTGGCAGTAAAAGTTCTTGAAACAGCAAGGGATAAAAAGTGGCAGGAAAAGGCTAAAAAAGCTGGTGCCCCAAACGGGCTGAAAATATACGGATCACTTTGTGAAGGCCAGCAGATTTTCAATATTGCTTCCGAATACAAAGATATTTTTTATGGGCAGATAGGTAACTGGATACAGCAGGAACTTATTCTTGCAACTGGTGCAGTGGACGTTCTGGCTTTTGACTACAATTGTGTAATGCCCACAATAGCTGAACAGTTTGCCCCTAAATACCATACCAAACTGATTTCAACCGATAAGGCAATACGGCAGCCCGGAGTTGAAAGGCTCGAATTTGAGCCAGATAAAGCCGTTGAAATTGCTGAAAAAATATTAGAGAGGGCAATTGAATCATTCGGTAACCGTGGTGAAATAAACCTGCCGTCCGTACAGCACAGCGCTATTGCTGGATTTACAACTGAAAGCGTCGTAGGGGCATTAGGAGGTTCAGTAAAACCTCTTGTTGATGCCATTGCAGGGGGATCAGTCAAAGGGGTAGCAGCCCTGGTTGGATGCACAACTGTAAGGGAGTTCCAGTCAGGAAGGCATATAGTTGGTCTTGCTGAAGAGCTTATTAAGAAGGACATACTGGTAATTGGTGCAGGCTGCTGCTCAAGTGCAATGCAGAATGCGGATCTCATGAACCTTGATGCTGGCAAAAAAGCAGGCAGTAATCTCTCAGGCCTGTGTTCTGCGCTTGGGGTGCCTCCATGCCTTTCTTATGGCAGCTGCACGGATATTGGCAAAATTATAAATACTGCTGTTGCAATTGCAGATGAGCTTGGGGTGGATGTTCCTGACCTGCCAATATGCGCCTCTGCGCCTGAATACATGGAGCAGAAAGCGGTTGCTGACGCATTTACGGCAGTGGCTTTCGGGCTCACGCTTCATTTAAGTCCTGCTCCCCCGGTGCTGGGCAGCCCTGCTGTTACAAAAATACTGACTGAAGTTGTAGAAGGCCTTACAGGCGGAAAAGTCTTTGTTGATCTTGATCCCTGTGAGACTGCAAACAAAATAGAATTGCACATAAACGCTAAAAGAGAAAAATTGGGTTTAAAAATATAGAAATCGATGGAGTGTTGCATTTTTTAAAACCATATTTAACTTAAACAAAGCGAAAGGAATGATTGAAGATATGAAAAAATTAAAACTGTATCTTGAAAGATGCTCGGGCTGCAAAAGATGTGAACTTGAATGTGTGGCGGAACATTCTGATTCAAAAAGTTATGTTGGCGCAGTTCTTTCACAACATGAACCAATAACAAGAATATTTGTTGAGTCATTTTCTGAAAAACCTGTTCCACTGGTATGCAGGCACTGCAAAGATGCATTGTGTGTAAGCGCCTGCATGGCAGGCTGCATGCAGAAAAACCCGGAAACAGGGATTGTTGGGAATATGGGCCATGAACAAAAATGTGTGGGGTGCTGGATGTGTATAATGGCATGTCCCTACGGTGTGATAAATCCTTCATTTAATGGTGCAGATAATAGCGGAAATGGCCAGGGATTTGACACTGCTATAAAGTGTGATTTATGCCCCGGCAGGAATAACCCTGCATGTGCAGACGGATGCCCGAACAAAGTTATTGAAGTGGTAAATATTCAGGAAAACAGCATGTAATACAAATGTCTTATTACTGGAAATTATATAAATTAATGCAATTGAAACTTTCATTTTAAAAAGTTTTGCAGGTCTAAAAAGTGAAAGAGGTTCAAAACAAAAAGGAGAAGCACAATGAAATACATTATAATAGGTGCAAGCGCAGCAGGAATGCAGGCCGCTGAAGAGATACGAAAAATTGACATCAGCGCAGATATAAAAGTATTTTCAAAAGAAAATTACTATCCTTATTCAAGATGCCTTATAAGCCGCTATGTTGATGGAAGGCTCAAAGAAAATAATTTCTTTTTTAAAACTTCCCATTTTTTTGAAGATTTTAATATTGAATCATTACTGGGAACAGAAATTACGCATATTGATAAAAATGCAAAAAAAGTATTTACAAATGATAACAGGGAATATAATTATGACAGGCTGCTGATTGCAACTGGTTCAAGCCCATGGATTTATGATGTTGAGGGCGCAGGACTTGAAGGAGTATGTACATTCCATTCATGGGATGACTCAAAAAATATCATAAGTCTTTTAAAAGATGCAAAAAAAGCTGTAATTGCAGGCGCAGGTTTTATTGGCCTTGAAGCAGCGTATGCACTGACAAAGAAGGGGGCAGAAGTTACCGTAATTGAAAAAATGTCGCAGATTCTGCCAAAACAGACTGATGCTGCTGCCGCCGGCATAATACAGGATGATCTTGAGAAAATGGGCGTTAAATTCATATTTAACCAGAGCATATCTTCAATTGAAGGCAATGGCAGAGTCAGTAGTGTCATATTAGCAGACAGGAGCAGGCTGCAGTGCGGTATTGTCATTATGGCAACAGGCGTTAAACCAAACATCGAAATAGCTGAAAAAGCGGGTATTTTAACAGGTAGAGGCATACTTGTTAATGAGCATTTCCGGACATCCGATGAGGAAATTTATGCTGCAGGCGATGTAATTGAAATAGAGGATATAACGACTGGAAAAAGGGAAGTTTCAGCAACCTGGTTTAATGCGGTGCTCCAGG
>VGAZ01000157.1 GCA_016870615.1 Actinomycetota bacterium
AGCATTTTTGTCCAAATATTTTATAACCTGGATAGCATTTTGCCATAATTTTTTTGGATATAAACTATTGCATTATTGGAGGAATTAGAGACTATACTAATAAACACTGCAATAGAAACCATCTTATAAACAGCATATTAGCATGATTATTTGTCTTCAGGCTTTTATTAAGAAAAATATTAAGGATAAAAAATACTGGCCGGATTACTTTGAAATTAAACCTTATGCTGCTTCATATTTTAAAACGGAGCTCCTTAATAAATGGTTCTCCGGCAAAATCATTTATTTTATTTATAAGCTGCCTTGACATCATGCTAAGCTCATTTGCCCATGTTGAGGATGAAACTGATATATAAAGTATGCCTTTAAATATTTTCTGGGGTTTTGTTTTGGCAGCAATTTCTTTTCCGGCAATTTCTTCCCAGTGATTGAATATGCTGAATTTTTTGAGCTTTGATTTGATTTTTGGATCGGAGGCAAAACTATTTATTAATGCGCCCAGTTCAGTTACTCCGCCAGGGCGCTTTTTGGCAAGGCTGTCTTTGCCTGCAATATGCTTTTTTTTATAAGTCATTTCTTTTACTTAAATAAAAATATGAATTTGATTAATAAGTTTTCCCGGCACATCATGCACACCTGGATTTCGGCCAAGATCACACGGGCTCCAGTAAGCCGGCACATAGTTAAGAGGATAAAATTTTAAAGTACTGTCCTGCATAAGTCCTGTTTCCATTTATCTTTACTTTTTATAAATTGGTGTTACAAATATGCAAAAGTTAAAAAAGCAATTAAAGGCCTGTAACGTATAAATTCTTTTCTGCAATTTTTAATGGTAATACTTCACAGTTAAACAGTTTTTCACTTTTACTGCAAGCCATTCCCATATAATTATTTAGAAGTTAATTTTATGGATTTCCTGCTCTAAACTACTGTATCTGTGTTTCAAAGTTTTCATTAAGATATTAAGTTATGCAATCAACAGTAAATACCGGATTTATATTTAAAACACTTGCTCGATTTATTAATATAATTAATTAAATCTTTAAAATATATTAAATTAATTAATATTATACTTGACATAATTAATGTTTTTATATGTGTATTATAAAGCAGTTTCAATTGTCAATTGAGCTCTTTAAGTTTAAGAACCAGGCAGTGCAGTTATGGTAAATCAGGGGCTGTCCCCTTTTTTATTTTTTTATGAATTTGCATTTACCTGCCCTGGATCTATTTCTGAAACACCTTCTGCATTTACAAGAAACTTTTTAATGTTTTTGCTGTTTATTTCATCAAAATCATTTAAATAGTTTATATTACTGGTAGTTATAAATGTCTGGAAACGCTCCCCTATTAAATTAAGCACCTGGCTTTCCCTTTCCCTGTCAAGCTCCGAAAGCACGTCATCAAGCAAAAGAACCGGGTTTTTCCCAAGCTTCTTTTTCAATATTTCGAGCTCACAGAATTTAAGGCACACTGATGCTATTCTCTGCTGGCCCTGCGAGCCAAATGATTTTAGTGGCTTGCCGTTTAATAATATAGAAAGATCATCACGATGCGGTCCGGTTAAAGTATTTTTGAACCCCAATTCCCTGGAAAAATTTTGTTTAAGCTTTTCTTTAAATATCGCGCGCATAGCGGCCAGTTCAGCGGGCAAAATCAAATTATTTGCATTATAATTATTTTTATAATCCTGCATACTGTCCAGGATTTTGCCACCCGTAAATTGTAAATCTGCATCATCATAAACTGTATTATAATTATTTGAAGGGTTTATTCTGTCCCAGCTGTATATATATTCAAGTCCCGCATCTGCACTTTTAAAAAAAATATTGAAATACCTTGAAAAATCGTCTTTTATTGCACTGGCCAGCCATATCCTTTTAAGTATTATTTCAGAGCCGTATTTTATAAGGTTTTCATCCCACGTTTCAAGCATAGTGTTAGCCGTATGGTTTTTTCCATTATTTAAACTCTTAATAAGTCCGTTTCTCTGGTTAAGTATTTTCTGGTATCTGAGACACAGTTGATAATAATCCGGGTATATTTTCTCAAGCAAGCTGTCCATCCAGGCTCTTCTCAGCGATGGCCCGCCTTTGATAATAGAAAGGTCATCCGGGGAAAAAATGACAGATGGCAGTCTTGATACAAAATCTGATTTTTTTTTGACAGCGACTTTATTTAGACGGATTTTTATCTTGTTTGAATGATTTAACTGGAGTTCAATTAAATATTTATTTTCACAAACATCGTTCTCTATTATCCCTTTTGCCCTGCTGCCGGTATTTGCCCTTATAAGGGCGTAGTCGCTTCCCCACCTTATCATTTCATCCTGGGAATTGGTCCTGTGGGATTTTGCGCTTGAAACAAAATAAATTGCCTCTAAAAGATTTGTTTTCCCAAGGCCATTATCCCCAATGATAAGTATGATGTTCTTTTCAAAAGTAAGCTTTATCTCTTTGTGGTTCCTGAAATTTTTTAACTCAAGAGTGCTTAAAAACATATTATCAAATTACTATTATCCCTATATTTTGAAGTGCTGTTATGTACTTATTATGCCTATAAACTGAAGATTGGCCCCTGCCTTTTGAAATTGCTGTAAAGAAATAAATATAATTCTAAAAATAAAACTTCCTGAATCTAATGACATCCTGAACATGTACTGCATGAGCCCCCTGCACAGCTTTTTGATGGCGACGCACACGATGAGGAATCGCATCCGCAATCCTTCCCGGAAGATGATGAGGTTTTAAAGCTTATGGGTGCAAAAATCCTCAAAGTATTTAAACTTCCGCAGCTGCTGCACTTCACATTATTGCCTTCATTTGAATTTACTACATATTCATCAACTATATTGCAGTCATTGCATTTATAATCTACAAACCTCATAAAAAATACCTGCCTTTTTTTAACTTATCCCAGATATTATAATCATTTTCCCAAAGCTTTTCCATCACATTGTGGACATGCTAAAGTGGCAGAACATATATTTTCCATTTTTTCTATTGAATAAATTATTTTTGTTTTTTAATATATAAAAAAATGAAGATAAAACTTAAACCATTAAAAGAATTTTTTAATAAACCATATAACGTAATGTCTGCATGTTTTATATTAATCATTATCGTTGTATCTGTTCTTTTTTTTGTGATGCTTAAAAAAACTTCTGATAAAGTGGACTACTACGGAAAGCTGGTTTCAGGGCTTTCTGTTGAAATTGCCGAAATGAACGATTCCATTGAAAGGCGAATTTCTGAAAAAAGCAGTGCAGAGCTTTTGATGAATAATACAAACAGAATTCTTACAACTGTTTATTTCGGCACTGCGGACATAGATGAAAAGGAGGAAGCAAAAGATTTTACAGCTTTCTCAATGATATATAATGAAAAATTCTACATCATAACTGCAGGCCACTGTGTTGAAATGGATGGCCAAAAATATTCAAACTTTAAATTTAAAGCAAATAAAGGCATTAGCTGGATAAAGCCGGAGCTTCTTGATTATAAAAGCGATTATAAAAATAACATAGATTATGCAATTTTCTATTCAGACAGGCTTGTTACAACAGGGCTGATACCTGCAAAACCAAATGAAGATA
>VGAZ01000158.1 GCA_016870615.1 Actinomycetota bacterium
CATTCTCATAAACTTTCCGGAGACAGTTTTTTACCAGGGTTACAAAAAGACAAAGCAGTATACTTTAAAACTGCTTGAAAGTGACGGCTCATACAATAAAGCCATAGGTTTTTCTGAGATGGGCCTTATGGGTGTAAATAGCCAGACAAAGCAGATATTTGAAGAAGGGTTTATGGCAGTAGCCGAGGCAGTAAATGAGATTAAGATATATTGAGTGCCTGTTTCTTATTATTTAAGGGTAACAGGTTTAAGGATAACAGGTTTTAGCGGTCAGGAATAATAATTTGCCTGGAAAATAAATAAAAAAATAATTTAAATTTACCGATTGCAAGGAGAATAAAGTCTGAAAAAAATCTAAATTAAAAAAAGCTAATAATTTCTAAAGTTAGGCATGGCAAAGCAGACCATGCAAGACATGATCTTTGAAAACCAAATATTTACTTAAAGGCTCACCGAATATATCAATCTCTAATTAACAGAGTAGCCGAACCTTCTGACAAATGATATTGCCTGATCCACGGTGATATTTCTTGTCCTGGGAAGTGTGTCAGCTTTAATGTAAAGTTCCGGATTGTAGGGCTCATCCTTTAAAAGGATATGATATACGGCAGTAAGCAGCATCCGCGCAATAGCTATAATAGCACGCTTATGCCCGCGCCTTTTCTTAATGGAAAGATATCGGCCTTTAATCTCAGGGTGCTTGTCACTTCTTACCACAGCATTGGCACATTGGACCAAAAGTGGTTTAATATAGATACCAGCACGGGAGATGCGGACAGAATGTTTTTTACCCGCACTCTCATCATTTTGAGGTACAAGGCCGGCCCATGAGCAAAGGTGTTTGGCTGTTGTAAACACGGACATATCAGCACCAATCTCTGATAGTATAGCGATAGCAGAGAAAGGGTTAGAAATACCCGGAACAGTTAGCACCAGGGAAAGCTCTCTTTCATAAGGTTTGCAGAGCGTAAGGATTACAGACTCAAGGCTGGCCTTGCACTCTTTAACCGCACTGTAGTGGCCAAGGATGACATTCATCTTGCTTTTCTGCTCATCTGTTACAATGCCAGAGACAGCAAGACGCAGATCATCAGCCTTCTTTACCATTGAGCCATGAATAAGGCCCTCTATATCAGCATTACCAGAGCTATCAAGCAGATTCTGTATTATCCTCATGGAGCTAACCCCAAAGGTATCAGACACAACATTTGCAATCTGTATGTTTGAAACCGTAAGACAGTTCTGCAGCCTGTTTTTCTCACTTGCTGCAAAAGCAGTTAGCTTTGCACGGTATCTTGCCAGGTCTCTAAGTTGGCGAATATCAGCAGGCGGCATAAAGCTTGCTGCAACCAGGTCATGCTTGAAAAGATCAGCAATCCATCTGGCATCCTTTTTATCGGTCTTTTTGCCTCTTATAGCCTTTAAGTACTTCGGGTGGGCAAGAGTTACTCTGCAGACATCTTCAAGTATGTTATATACCGGAATCCAGTATTTGCCGGTAGATTCCATGCAGACATTTCTGCAACAGTTAGACAAAAGCCACTCGGAGAGTTTTACAAGACCGCTGGTAAAGGTTGAGAAGCGACTTACCTTGTATGTGGTAATGCCCCTCTCGTCAGTAGAAGCAATGCAGGCAACGACAAACTTATTGTGGACATCGATTCCGCAGCAGACAGGGTGGACGATTTTTAGCAAAGTTAACACCTCCTTTCTTTTAAAGTTTGTTAACTGACAGGCATTAACTGATTATCTGGATAATAAACAAGTTTATTACAAAGATAAGTCTTCGTGATCTATTGTCACACTTATTTGTGCTTGGACAGACAATCTACACATATAAAAATACGGTCTGTTAAAAAATTAAGCAGCGCACTCACCTTCCCGTGGTTTGTAGTTGCCTGCAGTCAATATATATTTATAAAAGAAAAAAGGCTTAAGGACAACTGGTTTTTCATCCCGTTTTGTGCCTTGAGCGAAGCGAAAGGAATGGTTATAAAAATGATCGAATCAAGATTTGTAGAGCCTTTTGACTGGGAACCTGATAAAGCAAGGTTAAAAGGGGCAATGCTGTTTGAATCTGTTGACAGGGTCCCCCACATTGACAACCTTATTGAGGATAAACATGTGGAAAAACTTCTTGGCAGGTATGCGGGAAATACCCTTGCTTACGGAGGCGACCCTGCAAAGGGTCCGGGCGGTGAAGATTTAAGGCCCATGCATGCTGATGATTTCATAGATCTGTGCAATATAATAGGCCAGGATGTCATATCATTTGATGCCGGCATGTGGACGCCTTTAAAAAGGGAAAACGAAAACGGAAAACTGGTGCAGGTCTATAATAAAAGCGTAAAGAACAAAAAGGATTTTGAAAGCCTTATCCTTGATTCGGAAAACGAAATAGAAAAAGCAGTCAAATACATGAAAGAATATAAAGATGCTGTTGCAAAGCGCAAGTCAAAACTGGGAGTCTGCCCGATATACGGGTGCGTAATGCAGACGCTTTATGAATTTGTTGTGGGCATGGATGATTTTATGATGATGGTATATGAGGACAGGGAGCTGGTGGAGGAAATGCTGGAAGTATCCACAGTGCATTTTGTCAAATTATCACATGCCATGGTGAAGGAGGGAATGGATTTTCTTTTCCTGGGAGATGACGTGGCCTTTAAAACAGGCACTTTCCTTCCGCCAAAGATAATGAAAGAGATCTGGACCCCAAGGATAGCAAGAATAATAGAGCCTGCAGTCAATGCGTCCATACCGGTACTTTTCCATTCCGACGGCAAAATAGACGTGCTTGTAGATGACCTTATTGAAATGGGGGTTAACTGTATTAATCCGCTTGATCCTTACAGTATAGACTACAGGGATTATAAAAAAAGATATGGCAAAAGGGTCGCGCTGTGCGGAAATATAGATATTGAATTCCCGCTTTCCAAAGGCACGCCCGAGGATGTGGAAAAAGATGTCATTGAGCATATGGAAGTGCTCAAACCTGGATATGGCTATGTATCCAACAGTTCTCATTCGATTGTAAATTATATACCGCACGAAAATTACATAGCCTATTTAAACTCAGTACACAAATACGGGAAATATTAAGGCTTTTCTTAAGACAGGTTTTTTAGTTTATTGAGCAATATGTAAAATGCAGGTATAAAAGGGGTAAAACATGATAAGGGTGGCGCAGACTTTCAGGATAGACCCGGCTTATCTGAAAGATTATAAAAAAGACCATGACAATATCTGGCCGGAGATGAAAAAGCTTATAACAGATGCCGGAATTGAAAACTATTCGATTTTTTTCAGGAGTGACGGCACACTTTTTTCATATTATGAATCAAGGCTTGACGAAAAGACCTTAAAAGAAAATATGGAAAAAGCTTCCATGTCGGAGGTGTCTGTAAGATGGCAGAAAGCTATGGATAAGTATTTTGTAAAGCAGGATAAAAATGTAGCAGGCCCTGAGATGACAGGACTTGAGGAAGTTTTTCATATGATCTGATAAACTCCCGTAGCAGGCGAAATGGGCACACGTTTTGGTGCAAGGGCATCTGGCAGGTGTTTTAA
>VGAZ01000159.1 GCA_016870615.1 Actinomycetota bacterium
TGCCCATCCTGTAATTTATAAGACCCTTCTTGAACTCTTCGTCAACCATTCCAAGGGTATTCTCAATACCGTTTTTGTTTATCATTACCTTTAAATCACTTGAGGGCCTCAAAAAATTATTTGTATCATCTGTCCCCATTGTAAGCATTCCAATGACCATACCGTTTGAATTAAGAACTGGACCACCGCTATTACCCTGTCTTGCATCCCCCTGTACCTGGAGAACTTCAGTTCCACCCCATATCATTTTTCCACTGACCCTGCCAGTTGTCACTGTGGGATTCATAGGATTATCCTGTCCTATATCAGATGTATATGGATAACCAATAATTGTAATATCGTCCTGTACTTCCATCATGCTCGAGTCCGATAAAAGTACGCTTGAAAGTGCGCCGCCGGTAATGGACTGTATCCTTATTATTGCAATATCCCTCTGTTCCCAGGGACTGGAATCAATTATTTCAGCCCTCATATACTGGGCATTTGAACTGTCAGCAAGACCTGATGTTGCAGTATTGAACTGCACCCAGACTTCACGATCCATATAGGTGTCACTTGTTTCGCCAACTACTTTATAATTATTATAAATCCATGTCCAATCTGCATCAGTAAGATCATAGTATGCGTCTGCGCCATATACTTCCCAAACATGATCATCAAGTATTTTCCATTTGACGTCAACTTCTGGAATATCTACCACATGGCCTGCAGTCATTATATGGCCCGTACCAGGATTAATACAGAAACCTGTTCCATAATAAATATTAGAATAATAAGGGCCATAATAGTCATTTTGTTGTGGGTCGTAAACATATGCTGAATAATAAGTAACTACAAAACAAACAGCTGGCTGAGTCAATATCACAAGGTCTTTTCCAGTAAGCTGGTATTGCGCCGCGGTTTCAACGGGTACGGCAGTAGTCTCTTCAACCTGTGCTGTTGTATCCGGCACTGCCCCGCTTTGTTCCGCTGCAAGGGATTCAGCAACTATTGACTCAGCCGCTTTCTGTACAGCCTTTGAAAAACACCCGGTAAAGAAAAACACCGATATAAGTGCAAATATCATGACTGACAGGAAAATTTTTAATAATTTCTTATTCATAAACTTCCTTTCTCTATTAATTATTGTATTTGATATAAATTTTACTTACGAAATACTTCCGGCCTGTGTAATTACTGTTTAAAATTTTAATTTTATGGATTTTAATTACACATTGCCTGAATAACTGACCCGGCTTATTTGCATAAAATATAAAATTTTTTCATTTTGTACAAATATCATCCTTATACATGCACATTTTATATGAATTTTTGATATTATGCACCTTTAAATATAAATTTTAATTTAAATTATATTTTATATATCGGCATAGTCAATAAAAAAATTTAATAAAAACTTTATATGAAATTTCAAACATAATTTAAAACTTCATTGTAATAATCAAGATACTGGGGAATAATTATTTTACTGTCAAAAAGAAGCGCCCTTTTTCTTGCTGCAATACTCATCTGGCTCTTTAACTTTTTATCTGAAAGAATTTTTAAGGCAGCTTCTGTTATTTCATCAATATTTTCCGGATCGATTAAAAAACCGCAGCTGCCGTCAAGTACAACTTCGGGAAGCCCCCCGTTTTTTGTGCCCACAACAGGAACTGAGCAACTTAATGCCTCAAGAGCAGAAAGGCCAAAACTTTCACTTTTTGAAGGAAGCATATAAAGATCACTAATATTAAGGACAGGGACAATATCTTCCTGCAGGCCCATAAAACATACTTTTTGTGAAATCTTCAGTTTTTCAACCATAAGTTTGCACCAGGAAATATCAGGCCCGTCGCCCACAAGTACAAGTTTTGCATTAATATTCCTTGTTATGGCGCAGAAAGCTTTTATTATATTCTGTATCCTCTTTACAGGCCTGAAGTTTGAAATATGGCTGATAACAAGATCATCTTTTTTTAGAAACTCCCTGCCGATAAATTCATTTAATTTCTTTTTTTCATATATGACTTTGTCTTCATCCCTTTTGTACTTCTGTGTGTCTATAAAATTATATATTACTTTCATTTTATTGCCGGGTATAAAAAAAGTTTCTGAAGTCGCTTCTTTTAAATAATTGCTCACACATGTTACGCCATTGCTGTTTTCAATGGAAAATTTTGTGATTTTAAAAAAAGAATGATGATTGCCGACAAGTGTTATATCTGTGCCGTGAAGAGTTGTGACAAACCTGATTTTATCATCACCAACCATCTTTCTTGCAAGATATGCTGAAGTTGCATGCGGCATTGCATAATGCACATGCAGTATATCGAGTTTTTCCGACTCAATTATCTCAGACATCTTGGCGCTCAAGGACAGGGTGTATGGAGGATAACGAAACAGCGGATAAGCCATTACTTCAACTTCATGAAATGAAATGTTTTTTGAAAAATTATTTAAACGAAATGGAAGGCCATAGCTTATAAAATGTACGCAGTGCCCCATTTTTGCAAGTTCTATGCCAAGCTCTGCTGCTACTGCTCCGCTTCCGCCAAAAGTAGGGTAGCATGTAAGGCCTATTTTCATAATTTATAAAATCCTTTAAATATTATTTAATTGAAAGATAATCAAAGAAACTTAAGGGATCTTCTATTCTTAAATCATCTTCTATAAAAAACGGCTCCCCGTAATCGGCCCTTATTTTTAATCCATAGCATTTGTCCCTTGTTGTAATCATTTCGCGAAAGTATTTTGAATTAATATAAGTTGATTTGACGTTTTGCCCTGTGCCGTAAAATTGTGATTTATATGCCATGCATGCATCCATTTTTTTTGCATAATGTGCTGAAATATCTACAATGAAGCTGGGCTTAAACTGGTAATTAAGCATATAACATAATATTGCCGGGGGCCTGTATGGGCTATTACCGCTCTCAAATTTTTCAAGTCCTGAAATATAACAAGCATCTTTTAGAAGTTTATGGGAATTTTCATGATCAGGGTGCCTGTCTTTTGAATATGGGATAAGCACCAGGCCTGGCCTGTGCTGTCTTATAATATTTATGACTTTAAGCCTGTTTTCATGGCTGTTTGTTATCCGGCAGTCGCCAAGGCCAAGATTTAACCGGAAATCAAGCATTAGTATTTTCGTAGCTTTCCCGGATTCTTTCTTTCTTATTTCAGTATCCCCGTTTGTTGAAAGCTCGCCTTCGGTAAGATCTACAATTGATGTGGAGTACCCTGAATTTTTCAATTTGAGGAGCAACCCGCCGCAGCCAAGTTCTGCATCATCAGGGTGAGGCCCAAAAGCCATTATATCTATTTTCATTTTTAAAAATTCCTTTCGATCCGCTTAAGGGACAAGACTGCATGAGAAAAAAGAAACATTTCCTTTCACTTAATTTAATTTAGATAAGTATTGTATAACATTTAATAATTTTATACAGTTTTAAAAAATGCTGCAATTATTATTACCCGGGCAAGGTGCACCGGGCATATTAATTGCCGGATTTGCAGGTTTTT
>VGAZ01000160.1 GCA_016870615.1 Actinomycetota bacterium
ATTCAAGGATGAGATTATAAATAAAGCAGTTAAAAAAGATTCTTGCATTGACTGCGGGAAGAAACTGCAGGAAGATTTTAACTATTGCCCTTACTGCGGATATAAGGTAGTCCTCTAAAAAATATTTTAAAAATATAAATGAAGATTTTAAAAAAATATTTTAAAAAATCCCGCATATTGTTTTCTGCACTTTCAGTAATTCTATTGATCATACTGGTTTGGGTTTCAGGCTGCTGTTTTGATATTAATTATGATTTTTTTAATTCAACGGGGCAGGCAGACCCAGTTACTGCAACAACAGAATTAATTACTGAAACCGAAACTGCTGAAACTGTGCCCGAAGTATCTACTCCGCTATCAGTTCCTGAACTTTCTATTATTTCAAAACTAAAAGTGCCCGGCCAGGCAATAGATGTTAAAGCCTACGGCGGATATGCATACCTTACAAATGACCTTGGTGTTTTATATATTATAGATGTAAGCGACAAGCAGGATCCGCAGATTACCGGGAAGTGCCAGGGCATAAACGCTGCTAATATTGTAATAATTGCAAAAGAGTATGCATATATTTCATATACAGAATGGATGCGAGCCGATAAGGATGAAAGCGGCAGCAACAATGGCATACCCGAAATTTACAGCATTTGCGGTTTTAAAATAGTTAACATAAAAGATAAAAAGAACCCGGTAGTTGTTGGCGATTATATTTCAGGAAAGCAAAGTGAAAAGTCGGTGCAGGGACTTGTTGTTGAGGGGGATTATGCTTACTTAAATACAACTGATTATACTGGCAATATTCTTAAGAGCCGCCTTGAGATAATTGATATCAAGGATAAAACAAATCCTCAAATAAAAGGGTACTGCAGTATTGAAGGCCAGCCCAACGGGATTTTTATAAAGGGGGGATATGCTTATATAAATAATACTTATTATGATTTTGAAAAAAAGCAGCACACAGGGCAAAGCAAGTTTTTTACTGTTGATATTTCAGATAAAGAAGCACCTTTTATTGCAGGCTCCTGCAGTGTGCCTGCAAATTCCTGGTCCGTTTATGCCAGTGGTGACCATGCTTTCCTGACAAGCAGTATTTATGACGATGAAATAGAAGATTATAAAAACAGCGTTCTGCAAATAATAGATATATCTGATGAAAAAAACCCCGCGCCACTGGGAAAATGCAGCATTCCCGGAGGCGCCTGGGAAATAGACATAAAGGATGATTTTTTATTTGTTTCCAATAATAAAGGCGGAGTGAGCGTTATTAATATAAGCGACAAAAGCGCTCCCGCAATTACGACTAACCTGGTTACAAACGGCAATTCCTATGACATTGCCATAGACGGTGATTACGGCTATGTTGCAGATGGATTTAACGGGCTTTTGATAATTGCAATCCAGAAAAAAGAGCCCGGTGAAGGAATGATTATACATGAGGAAGGTGCAAACCTTCCGCCGGTTGCCAGTATTGATATTTATGGAGACAGGCTTTCCGGGGATATTTTTTTAAAAAATAACCCGGTTTACCTGTCTGCAGCAAATTCCTATGACCCTGAAAATGCTGGTCTTTTTTATACCTGGCATGTAAATGGGTATGAAGTTACTGACATAAATAACAGGTATGCAGTTAACGACTATATTGATGATATTTTAATGAAATCTGAAATGACTGAAAAAAAAAGTGAAGTTATATGTATTTTTGATAATCCGGGCATTTATGAAGTAAAATTAACTGTTTCAGACGGGATTCTTGAAACCAGCAAGTCTGCAGTTATTAAAATTGAAGAGGGCCCGGCAGTTATAGAACCGTTAAGGGAGCATAACTTCACCGTTACAATTGAATGCGTGCTTTTAAACAAAGGCGATGTTGTTGTAAAAAATCTTGAGTGTTACCTTCGCACGCCCCAGAATTTCTATCCATACCAGGTTGTAAACAAAAGTGAAGCCAGCATACCTTTAGTTAATGAGGTTTTTGACGGAAACTGGAATCTTTTGACACATTTTAAATTTGGCCAAAACATAAAAGTTTCAAAGGGCCAGGAATTTAAAGCAAGCCTTAAAAACAGTGTAACCATGTATGAATATGATTTCAAGTCACTTAACACAAAAAACCTTGATTATGAAATAGGCGACAGAGATTTGAAGGAATATACTGGTGAAGATCTTTTTATAGATATTGACAGCCCTGTAATAATTGATGCAGCCAAAAAAGCAACTGGGAGCGAAACTGACGCAGTTTTAAAGGCAAAGAAAATATACAATTACATAGCTTCAAAGCTTTACTATGATTTTCCAAGGGCAAAAGACAGGGGTTATGAGTTTATGAGCGCCTCTGAAATATTGAAAACCGGAAAAGGGGTTTGTGCAGATTATGCAATTCTTTATGTAGCGATGCTGCGGGCTGCAGGCATACCTTCAAGAGTTGCAGCAGGCATACCTTCAGCCCTTATATTAAACGAGAAAAACCAGGAAATAGATATTGGCCATGCATGGGTTGAGGTTAAGCTTCCGGGTTATGGCTGGATACCTGTGGATATAACCCAGGAAGATGGTTTTATGGAAAGGGATTATTATATGAACCTTGCTACAGAAAAGGGTACAAGCTTTTTATATAAAAGTTTGACCATGGACTGGAGCAGTTATTATTATGACGGATTTAAATATAAATGGGATAGCACCCAGTCACCTGATATAGAGCAGAAGCTTATTTATAAGGTAAGCGGCATTTCAAAAAAAGATCTTTACTCAAGATAATCCAATTTCCTGCCTTAAAGAAATTATCGGGGTGTTACAAAACCGGATTACAGAAAAGGCTTGTACACAATAAAGCAGGCCCCCGGTTTCTCAAATATATTGCGGCTGCTCTTTTTTATTCAAAAAGGGTTTATTATTCTTATAGCTACAGCAATGTTTTAAAGGCAAAACTTTTTAATAAAACTTTTTATATCCCCTAAAAGACTTATAATGTTGTTGCTGTTTTGCCACGGCATTATTTCAAAAACAAAAGCACCCTTATAGCTTTTCTTTACTTTTTTAATAAATGATGCCCAGTCTATACATCCTTTGCCGGGAGGCAGGTGCTTATCATCAGGAGCATATCTGTAATCCATATTTATATCCCCGAAATTATCATGTATATGCATACCTATAATGTCACTGAGGTATTTATTTAGATAAATATCAATTGTTTTGGTCAGGAAAGCATGTCCGCTGTCAAAACAGATGCCAATGGCGCCTTTATTTGAAATCTTTTTTCTTACCTGCCCTATGATATATAAAAGTTCTTCCGGGCTGTCTCCAAGAAAGCTGTTTGGCATGTTTTCAATTGCTATGCAAACACCATTTTTTTCTGCATATGGAAGGATTTCATCAAGGCTGTTTATTGAAAAGCCAAGCCTTATGCTTCTTTCCTCCTCCGTCTGGCAGAAGTCACCAGGATGAACTACAAGAAACCTTCCGCCAGCTTTT
>VGAZ01000161.1 GCA_016870615.1 Actinomycetota bacterium
TCAAGATTTTTCTCATTATCTGAAATGCCAAGACACATTGTCACACCTGTGACATCATATCCTGACTCTTTTAATAGATAAGCTGCCACAGAGGAATCTACCCCGCCGCTCATTGCGGCCATTACTTTAACTTTTATTTTATTCTTTCCCATTTGAATTATTTTATTAGCGGAGAAATTTTTCTCAGCCTTTTAACCAGTTTTATAAGCGTTTTAAGTGCAAAATCAATTTCATCTTCAGTATTGAATCTTCCCAGCGAAAACCTTACCGAACCTCTTGCAAGAACACTGTTTCGCCCTATTGCTTTTATTACATATGATGGTTCCATAATGCCTGAAGAGCATGCTGAACCGGTGGATGCTGCTATGCCTTCCATGTCAAGCCCCATTAAAATCCCCTCACCTTCAATAAAATCAAATGAAAAATTGATATTGTTTGGAAGACGTCTTGCAGGATGGCCATTTAAAAAGGCATTTTTTATATTTTCATTTACACCTTTAATAAATTTATCCCTCAGTCTTGTTTGGACGGCAATTTCATTTTCTATTAAAATTTTTGAAAGTTCTATTGCTTTTCCAAAACCGACAATTCCCGGAACATTCTCAGTAGAAGCCCTGAGCTTATATTCCTGGGAGCCGCCAGTAATAATGGGGCTTATCTTCACTCCTTTTCTTTTATATAATAGACCGACACCTTTTGGACCATATAATTTGTGGGCGGAGGCGCTGAGAAGATCCACTCCGATTTTATCGACATCTATATTTATATGCCCGAAAGTCTGCACGGCATCCATATGATAATAAATATCATTTTCCCTGGCTATTTTTCCGATCTCTTCAACTGGCTGTATTGTCCCTATTTCATTATTTGCATGCATTATTGATATAAGTAAAGTATTTTTGCTAATAGCTTTTTTTATATCATCAAGCTTAACAAAACCATAGCTGTCAACAGGAATATAGCTTATTTTAAACCCTGATTGTTCAAGGTTATGACAGCTTTCAAGTACTGCATGGTGTTCTATTGCTGAGGTTATTATATGAGTTTTTCTAAAGCCATTTGCATAGGCAACGCCTTTTATTGCAAGGTTGTCGCTTTCTGTACCGCTGCCTGTAAATATTATTTCTTCGGGCGATGCATTGATAAAATCAGCTGCAATAAATCTTGAATGCTCCATAGCATTTTTTGCTTCCTGTCCAAAGCTGTGAATGCTTGATGGATTTCCATAAATACCTGAAAAATATTGTATCATTGCTTTTAAAGCCTCGGGATCTGTTCTTGTAGTTGCTGCATTATCCAGGTAAATTTTTTTCATTTTTAATCCTCATTTTCTTTCAATTAAGTAATTGCCGGTTTATTGCAATCAGAATATTGGATAATATCCTAAAAAATACTGCTTATGTAAAATTACTATATTTACTACTTAATAAGTAGTAATACTATAATTGCAGGACTGGTTTGTCAATATTTTAAAAACATTTTTAATATATTTTCTAATATATTTGAGTGATATAAATAACTGTGCCCGAAAATATAAACTGGTACCTGGAGAAAATATTATTGTGTGCCTGGATTTAAAAAAGACAGGTATATGGCTTATTTTGATAACTGTCCAGCAGCATCTTCGGTGCCAAGAATACTTTTTATATCTATAAGAACTTGCTTAAGAAACCCGGCTACAAAAAATTTAATAATGTAGCTTAGTTTGATTAATAAAAACTTAAATAACTGCTTTATTCTAGGCTTATTTACCTGATTTTATTATCTTCTGCAATAAAATTCCCGGTTATTTGAGAGGTCAGTTACAGTTGGATGATTTCCGCACAGTTTGCATTCAGGATTTTTATCGATTGCTACTTCTTCAAAACTGTAACTTAATAAATCAACTGTTCATTATTTTTTTACCAGTGAATTTTAAATTACCGGTATTTAATATAAAAGATAATATATAATATAGCAAATTTCCTGTCTTGATTTTTATCCTGGAAACATTAAGATATGTGATAATCATTTTTAGAGAAAGGTCCCCGACATGAGTGCAGGTAGCAGATTTGACATGAAAACATATATGCCAGGCAAGATAATATGCGTTGGGATGAATTATGTCTCGCATATAAAGGAGCAGGACGGAAGGTTTCCTTCAAAGCCGGTGCTTTTTGCAAAATCAAACAATGCCATTATAAAAGACGGTGATGACATAATATACCCTTCACAGACAAAAGAGCTTGATTATGAAGTGGAGCTTGCAGTGGTAATCGGCAGGAAAGCAAAAAATATTTATGAGAGTGAAGTGATTGATTATATATATGGCTATACAATAATGAATGACATAACAGCAAGGGACCTGCAAAAAGAAGAGGGGCAGTGGTACAGGGCAAAAAGTTTTGATACATTTGCACCTGTTGGGCCTAAAATTGTGCCGAAATCAGAAATTGAAAATCCGCAGGACCTCTGGCTCAAATCATATGTTAATGGTGAGCTGCGGCAAAACGGAAGCACCGATGATATGATTTTTAAAGTTTTTGAACTGATATCATTTATTTCAAGGACAGTCACCCTTGAAGCGGGAGATTTAATAGCAACAGGCACTCCAGCAGGTGTTGCAGCTTTTACTGAAGGTAAAAAATTCCTGCAACCCGGAGACGAAGTTATATGCGAGATAGAAAAAATCGGCCGGATTACAAACAGGGTCGTCTAGCTATGGATTAATTTGGAAATATTATTTATATCAATCCTGTAAAGATTTAATTACTGCTTATGGGTGAACTTACAGAAATCTTTTTTGGAGCGCTTGTAGTCGCCCTTACCGGGGCTTTGATGCCCGGCCCCATGCTAACCCTTGTAATAACAAGTGTTGCGCAGAAGGGATTCTGGACATCTTTTTTTATAGTGGTGGGCCATGCAATACTTGAGCTTGCAATCGTAATAAGCTTTTACCTTGGCATACTTAAATATCTTGACAATCCCATAGTTGTGAAAGTCATAAGTATACTTGGAGGAGCTTTTCTTATTTATATGGCTTTAAGCATTATAGTGTCAGTGCTGAGAAGGAAAATAAAACTGGAGCTTGACAGTAAAAAAATTGGCGCGCCGCTTGGTACAAAAAATACTTTCATCATAATGGGAAAAGGTGTGCTCATCAGCCTTGCAAATCCATACTGGTACATATGGTGGGTCACGATCGGGGCGACTTTCATGATAAAAAGTGTCACTTTCAGCATTGCAGGGGTGTCCACATTTTATGTCGGCCACATCTTAGCTGACTTTATATGGTATCTGCTTGTTGGGTTTATAATAAGCACCGGAAGGAGGTTTTTTAACCAGAAAGTATATATAGGTATACTTCTTACCTGCAGCGCATTCCTGCTTTACCTTGGGATAAAATTCATACTGGATTTTGT
>VGAZ01000162.1 GCA_016870615.1 Actinomycetota bacterium
TTATAAATTACACTCCGGGGTAAAGCCTGATAACTTTGTGGCAATGGTTAAAGCTGCAAGGAAATATGGCAAGTACCTGCAGTGAATGGTAATGCCGTCTTCATCCATGATAAGACCCAACCGGACTATTGTAGCATATTAATCTTTGCCGCCAGTTTTTAACTGATCTATAAACCTGTCCAAATCGGCTCTATCTATCCTGATAAACTTACCTCCCAGCTTAAGGGCTCTCAATTTACCGCTTCTTACATACCTCCTGACGCTCTCAGGGTCAACCCTTAATAGTTTAGCCACTTCATCGGTGGTATAAAAACGCTGTTTGACGGCAGGTTCTTTAGC
Source organism: Actinomycetota bacterium (assembly GCA_016870615.1). Lineage (GTDB taxonomy): Bacteria > Actinomycetota > Humimicrobiia > Humimicrobiales > Humimicrobiaceae > VGAZ01. Next base: position 340 of record VGAZ01000162.1, read on the forward strand.
AATAAATGGCTCCAGTTCTAAAGCTTCAAGATAGATATCCAAGGAACGGTCAACCGCATCATAAATAAGATTATAAAAATCATCCAAACTGCCGCCTGTTTGCGCTTTCTCCAATGAGTTTATATACTCTAAACGGTCTTCTTTACGAATAATGGCCGGCGGATAACCATCCTGCATTAAAAGCAGGTTCATTAAAAGGCGCAAGGTTCGGCCATTGCCATCTGTAAAAGGATGGATGCTCACCAGTCTATAGTGAGCGTCAGAGGCGATTTTTGCCACATGATCCGGGTTAATGTTTTCTAACCAATCCATAAAATCCTGCATCAACTTAGGTATTTTAACAGGGTTGGGTAAAATAACCCGGGACCCTGCAATCCTGGCATGATTTTGCCGGTATCTGCCGGCATTGTCTGATTCAATTTTATTTAAAATAAAACGGTGAATATTTAAGATGTCCTGCTCAGTTATCTCACTTCTTTTTTTGCCAATCAGTGTTTTAACATACTCCAGTGCCTCAACATGATTTGCAGCCTCCAGGTGCTCTCTTAAACTTTTACCCTTAACCGTCAGCCCTTTTTCAACCACAAGCGCTGTTTCAGCCCTTGTTAAAGTATTGCCTTCAATAGCGTTAGAAGTGTATGTAAGCTCGATCTTGAACCATGCATCAAGGTTTCTAACCAGTTCTGGTGGAAGTGGCCTAAAACCATCTATTTTATTTTTTTTAATTGTAAGTTGTCCCAGTTTGTCACTCATAATTTATACAATATAACACTATATTATACTACTTGTCAAACTATTTATGTAGTTAAATGTATTATAAAATAGTAATGTGTTGAAATGTGTTATCTTAACATTTTTTGGTTCAATTCAGTCTTTAAAACAACCCGAATTTTTCTCTGTAAAATTCAACAGAGGCTTTTTATGCGGTCTGAGATTATTTTCCATTAAGTTCTAAAATTAAAACATTTGACAGTGTTTAAATATTGTAGTATTTTTGTATTGTAAATACAAAATATAGAGCATTATTTTTATTATCAGCATAAAATTTTGGCGAAATGACAATTATAAAGCGGTATTTTAAAAGCCCCAAAAACAGCTATTTTCTTTTTGGACCCAGGGGAACCGGAAAAACAACTTGGTTAAAAACAAATTGTAAAAATGAATTGGTAATAGATCTTTTAGATCCAGGCACATATCGCAGGTATACGGCAAGGCCCGAAAGGTTAAAAGAATTAATAGGGGGAAATCCTGATAAAAAAAATGTGATTATTGATGAAATCCAGAAAGTGCCCCAATTGCTGGATGTTGTGCATTTAATAATAGAAGAAAAACCGCAAATAAGATTTATTCTAACAGGTTCAAGCGCCAGGAAAATAAAGCAAAAAGGAGTTGACCTTTTAGCAGGAAGGGCTGTTGTGCGCTCACTTCATCCGTTTATGGCTTCTGAGCTGGGGGATAAATTCGATTTTCAAAAAGCCCTGGCTGCTGGCCTTATCCCACTTGTTTTTTATGCTAAAAATCCGGCAGACACACTTAATGCTTACATTTCTTTTTATATGAAAGAAGAAATACAGGCAGAAGGACTAATCAGGGATATTGGAGGATTTGCCAGATTTTTAGAGACTGTAAGTTTTTCCCACGCAGCAGTGCTTAACCTCAATAATATAGCAAGGGAATGTGAGGTTAAAAGAGAGACAGTGGGGGGCTATATTGAAATTCTTTATGATCTTTTAATGGCTTATTCTTTGCCTGTTTTTGCAAAAAGAGCCAAACGGGCTGTAATAAAACACCCAAAATTTTACTTTTTTGATTCCGGCGTATTCCGCATTATAAGACCTGCCGGCCCTCTTGATAAGCCTGGTGAGATTGATGGGCCCTGCCTTGAAGGCCTGGTTGCCCAGCATATAAGGGCCTGGATCGATTACAGTAATTTATCCTGTAAACTCTATTACTGGAGAACAAAGGCAGGCGCTGAAGTTGATTTTATTATTTATGGCCAGGATGGTTTTTGGGCAATAGAGGTTAAAAACACAAGAAATATTCAAAGGAACCAGCTACGGCCCTTGAAGACATTTTTTGAAGATTATCCTGAATGCAAGCCTATATTTGTTTACAGGGGGGAAGAAAAACTCATGATTGATAATATATTGTGTGTGCCGTGTGATGAATTTTTAAGAAGTATTAAACCAGGTAAACCTCTTTTATAATTAATCCAAACCACCGATTTGCCAGGCCCGAAAAGTATAAAGAATTGGCTGCACATAACCTTGCTTGCCTGCTTTTGCTTTTAAATGACAAAAAAATCCCATTTCTTGACAAAAAAAACTTTATTATATAATATGTACATAAAAATGTACGTTAAAGGAGATGAATATGAATATAGTAAATGCTACTTCAGCGAGGAAAAACTTTTTTAAACTAATAGAAGACACTGTTACAACCCATGAACCAGTATATATTACAGGCAAGAAAGGTAATGTGGTTATTTTATCAGAGGAAGATTTTCGTTCAATACAGGAAACACTTTATCTATCTTCAATTCCCGGCATGGGGGAAAAAATTATGAAAGGTTTAAAGGTACCGCTGGATGAATTAGTTGAGGATGACGATGAATAACCGGTACAAAATCTTGTACACAAAGCAGGGATTAAAAGATAAAAGAATTGCCTTTAAAGCAGGCTATGGCCAGAAAATAGAGAATATTTTATCAACATTAAAAGAAAATCCTTTTGCAGGCTATCCGCCTTATGAAAAATTGGTAGGAGACTTAGCAGGTGCTTATTCAAGAAGAATTAATCTTAAACACAGAGTCGTTTATCAAGTTTATAATGAAGAAAGAATAGTAAAAATAATCAGCATGTGGTTACATTATGAATAATCCATAGATATACTTATAAATATCATAATATACCAACTGCAATCTTTACAGCTTCCTCAATTTCTTTTATTTTTTTTACACTTACTGTACCTGCAAATGGCCCTTTAACCAGGAAGGATTTATCAAGAGTTGTTATTTGTTCGCACTTGGCCATTGAAGGCTTTAAAAGTCCTGCTTCACCT
>VGAZ01000163.1 GCA_016870615.1 Actinomycetota bacterium
TTTTGTTCTCGCCTAAAAGGGGCATAATATGGAAAAGGATTACAGGAAAAAGGCAATAGCAATTTTTATTGCGCCATAAATACTGCCTGCGCAAGCCTGCATATAAGCGCCCCGTTTTAAGCACGCAGGCAGGGATTAAATAATAAATCCCGTGGGCGCAAACCCACAGGATTTATCTTCTGTAAAAACAAAATACCCATTATAAATAATTTACTTATTTATAAAGCCCTGCAATTATGCCGGCTGCAAAGTGCCCGCAAAAACAAGCCATGCAAGAAGCGACTTGGCTACAAGGCTGAGCACTATATAGCTTCTTTCCCCATAAAGGTAATCTTTCCATCTTCCTATCTTTTTATACTGCAGCACCATATTTACAGGAAAAAGATTAAAAAGTACAAAATATGTTCCGAATATTGCATAAACAAACCACGGAATCTGCTCAATGACCCCAGGAGTTTTTACAGCCGAGCCAAGAAAATAAAGAAGAATAACAATCCATGGTATGGCTCCTGAAACGCACCCTATAATAAATGATGACCAGTTTGTTTTTTCAGTTGTCTGGTTATGTATTTCCATCATCAGCCCGAGCAGGTTCATTGTTGCATTAAGGCCCACTATGGCAACAATTGTGCCAATATCCTTTGCCCCGAAAAGCATTGAAATAATAACTATCATAACAGATGAGCTGAGGCAATATTCAAACCACCTGAAATAATTTATGCCCATTTTCAGCCTTGAGTTATAAAAATTGTTTACTCCGGGAAGAACTACGAGAAGGTGGGCAAGGGCAGACAAAAATAAGAACACTGAGACAAAAACACCTATAGGGATACTTCCTATTACTTCAGAGTCAACAAAAAGCTTCATCTTCTGGACGTCAAAGGACTGGAAATAATAGTCTACCGGAAGCTTGAAATCCCTGATGTTTGTAATTACAAGGCCCATTACAAGCATAAGCATTGCCTGCACAAAGTGCAGCACAGCCATGGCGCCATTAAACCTGCGAAGATACGGAAAGCTTATTTTACTTTCCGATAAAGATTGCTGCATAGCATCCCCCTTTTTTAATATTGTTTTTAAATTAAACAAATCTCGCTTTTTATATGCCCGGATAAAAAAGCATATAAAATTATGACTAAAAAATAAATATTACTAATTAGTATAACACCTGGGTATTGTTTTTACTAAAACTTTTTTTGGGGCAATTTCATCAGTATTAATTGAGTAAAAGACACCATTGTTTTATAATTTACTCATGGAAATATTTTTAGAAGTCCTGAACAATTGCCAGCGGCATATCCTGCCAAATTTTGAATTTTTAAAGGCATATAAATTTTATCTGGCAGGCGGAACTGCCCTTGCCCTTCAAATCAGGCACAGAACATCAGTTGACTTTGATTTTTATACTGATAAAGAATTTAACTCCCAGACTGTTTATAAACAATTCCAGGAACAAAATAATAATAAAATCCTACTTTCTTCTTTTAATGATAATACGCTTATACTTGAAATAAATAATATAAATGTCAGTCTTTTTAACTACCCTTATGTGCTTGCAAAAGATCTTTTAGAAAGTCGGTATATTAATCTTGCTTCAATTGAAGATATAGCTGCAATGAAAATGATTGCTATTATTCAAAGAGGCGCAAAACGTGATTTTATTGATATGTATTTCTTAATTAAAAAATTGGGTCTTGAAAAGATAGTTAAAATTTCTAAAGAAAAATATACTGGTTTTAACGAATATCTTGCTCTTCAATCACTTACCTATTTTGAAGATGCTGAAAGTGAAACAGATGGAAGAGATATAAAGCTTTTTGATAAGTTTAACTGGCATGACGCCAAAGATTTCTTTTTCCGGGAGTCAGGAAAAATGTTAAAAATTTGGAGGCAGGATAAATGAAAAAAATAATACCGGAATATATTGCACCCTGCCTTTGGTCATACAGCATTGAAGATATTGACTTAAAAAAAGATAAGGAAAAAATTATAACACAGGTTTTAAACTACGGGAGCCCGGAAAGAATAAAATGGCTTTACTCAACTTATACCGAGGATGATATTAAATATGTAGTATTAAATCCCAGGCGCGGTATGTGGTTTAAAAAAGTCCTTAATTTCTGGGAAATAATGCTAGAAGTTAAAATACCTACGGATAAAAAAGAAAAAGCCATCATAAATATTTGCCCATTTTAATTAATTCCAGGTGAATAATTTGCAAAACTCATATTATATCGCATGTATTAATTCGGCCATTGATTACATAGAAGGCAATATTAGCCAGCCTCTTAAGCTGGAAAGTATAGCCAGGGCAGCGGGCCTTTCTCCTTTTCACTTTCACAGGATATTTTCATCCTTTATGAATGAAAGCTTAAATAATTTTGTCCGGAGGGTCAGGATTGAAAAGGTGGCAATGATGCTATTTACCAATCCAGGCTATTCCATAACCAAAATTGCATATATGAACGGGTTTTCAAGTTCCCAGGCGCTTGCAAAACAGTTCAGGCTATTTTTTAATACTACTCCGGGCCAATACAGGAAAAGCAAGATCGGGAACAGGTACAGCAAAAACAGGTCCGGGGTTTGTATTATCAGTTCAAAAAAGAAAAAGCCGTTTATTTCAGATAAAAAATTCATGCAGAAATTTGGTTTTGAAGTTGCGGACACAATTGGCCAGGATTATGAGCTTTTGGCGCTGTCTTTTGATGGCACAAAACCTGCTTTTGGCAAAAATGTAAAAAAACTGCAAATTGAAAGCCAGGACCTTACCATATGCTACAGTGTGCAGTGCCCCTATATTCCTGACTGCATTGAACAAATCAGCAACTATTGTAAAGCCTGTGGTATCCCACTTCAACTAATTAAAATTAATTCCTGTGAAGAAGCAAAAAAACTTCCCTGTATTTTTAATAACTGGGCCGTTTTTGATAAAGGAAAATTTGTAACCCATCATTTGCTTAATGAAGGATACCTAAAAAAAACACTGGGTTTATAGCGCTGGATAATTGGTTCAGTAATTATTATATATTATAAATCCTGCAAATAAGGTATCATTTCCGGTATCTGTTTTTTTATAATATTAATTCCTGCCCAAAAAAGGAGTACTGGCAAATGATACCTAAAGATTACCGCATCTATCCATACCGCTGACCATCCTTATTCTATTTATGCTCATAAATGTTGCCATACAGATTATGTGGATTTGCTTTGCCCCAATAACCGGCTCTTAAATCTTGCCGGCCAGGTATCTGTGGTATTTATCTATGCTATGGAGGCACTTAAGGGAAAAGACGGATCATTTCGCGCCTCAATGCTGATGCTTGCAGCACTTATGATAATTAGTGTTTTTCTCATCATGTGGCT
>VGAZ01000164.1 GCA_016870615.1 Actinomycetota bacterium
GTTAATTACTGTTGTGGGCGCCGGGCTTGGAATACTGGCTTTTGCAACCAATACTGTCATAGCAATACTGTATTTTGTCCTTATCTATACCAGTACAGCCTTCCTGTCATTTTTGCTTGGTGAAGTCATTCTGTCAAAGTCAAGGCTTAATATGCAGAAATACGGCTGGAAAGTTCTTGCATACCTCATCGGGCTTGCAATAATTATGATTGTTTATTCAATACCATTTGTTGGCGGATTTGCCAGGTTTGCAGGAGTGCTTTTTGGTCTGGGCGGGCTGGCAATGGTATTAAAGGATTATATCCAGGCCGCAGCGGCAAAATGCAAGAAAAAATAGAATAAATTAATATTACAAATTTTAACTGTATCTTATTGTCACAAATTTAGATAGGAAAAAAATGGAAGATAAAGAAAAAAATCTGTAGCTTGCAATCTTTTTGGCGGAGGCCTGTCCCTTCTAGCCTCATCTATGCCCAGCCAGTCAAGTATTTTTCTTATTACCTTATAATCTTCAATAAATGCAATAATTCGCATTTGCCTTTGCATTTGGGGCATATAATAGTTCTTAAAAAACCATATTTTTCCTGGTATTTTGAATCATAGGTCTTTTCAAATGCTTCGTAGTTATCTTCAATACACCGGTAGTATGGGTTGTTACTTTAGGCTTTCGACATCTGTACTCTTTTGTGTTTTTGCTTACTGCTAAAGTATCTAAAGACATGAATTATACTTTAGCATATATGTGCAAATAAATTAACTGCTTAAAAAAACTTCCAATAAAAGGACCCTGTACGGTTTTACGTATGGAGTCCTTTGCCATTTACAATCTCACCAAAACGCGCATAGCACAGATTTGGTGAAGCATCTGGTTATGCGCCCTTTTGATAGTGGGAGGCATACCAGTCCACTACCTCTCTTATCATCTTCTGGTAAGAAGTCTTATGTTTTTTTGCCTCTTCTTTAAAAAATGCAATACTCGATTTCTTCAAAGATATGGTAACTTTTACATTGACTTCTTTCAGCACCAGCTGATCAGGCCGGGGGATAAAGTCTTTAACAATTTTAAGATCGCCCATAGGTTCTTCAGTGTAATTTATTTTGTTTTTCATAGATCTTCCTTCCTTTTCTCCAATAACCAGCCCCTTCATCCCATTCAAATGTTGTTTTTCTCATGAGTAAACTATACCAAATTCATGCATATAGAGCAATACAAATATATGGTAATATATATGGCTTTATAATGTCTTTACTGCCATTATAAGCCTCGTTCCCATGATATAGCAAAAGACTCTATGCAGTTTTATGTATAGGGTCTTTTGCTATGGCTTCAGTTTTCATTTCTGCAAGCATTTTTTAAAATAATATAGTTTTATTGCGAAGAGCCGTGCGGGGCATTAGCTTTTTTTGTCAATAGCTGATTTTACAGAGCTTTCATTAATGTAATAATCATTGGAAGAAAATGCTTTTACAATGCCCGGGACATCTGTTTTACTTATAGATAACACAATATCAATATCATGAGTGGAGCGCGGAATTCCCTGCAGGCTTGATACAATAGATCCTGTAAGCATGTACTGCATATTGTTTTCAGATAAAACTATTACTGCTTTTTCTAATAATTTAAGTTACGGCATTTATCTATTCTTCTTAAGTAAATTTTTTTTATTTCTTCTTCAGAGTACTGGGGAAACCGGTTTTTTAAACCAGCCAGGAATAGTTGCCTGGTAAGCTCATTTAATTCAAAGCATTTTTTTAACCTGTTTTCAGGGGAAATGCTTCTTATAATTTTTAAATACTGCTTCCTGTCCTGGTTATTTTGTATCATTGATTTATCTTATCATATATCGGCTTTGAAAAAGTATACTTAATGTCCGCAGCGGTTTGAAGCGTTTTATTGAGCTTGTATTTGAAAGGCACAAAGAGGCCGCATTTGAAACAAAATATACTGCTGCCTGGAAAACTGCTTTTGACCGCCTCTTTTATAATACGCACCAGAGAACTTTTGAAGGAAAGCAGATTGGCTTTATAATTTCCGGCCCGTTTAAGAAACTGCCGGATTTTATGGTAAGGCCATACAAACATCATTTTGCAGGTGAAGGAAAATAAGCTCAGAACCTATTAAAGTTTCATTTATGGGGCTTAAAAAACCTATTATAATAATTGCCTTCGTGCACAAGCCTGGTATGCTGTCTTTTTGTCATATTCGCCTTCCTGTAAACCATCTGTCCACATTTTAACCTATTGACATCAGTATGTTATTAATATAGTATAGACCATGCAGTCTAAACTATCTGGTCTATTATTATTTTTATTTGTGCAATGAAAAAAAACAGTTCAGATAAGGATTTTAAGAATAAGGAGAAACTCATAGAAGCGGCCCTTGAGGAGTTTGGCAACCACAGCTTCAGGGAGGCATCATTAAATAATATCATCAAAAAAGCAGGGGTGAGCAAAGGTTCTTTTTACTTTCATTTCAGGGATAAAAAAGCCCTTTACTTTTATCTTTTTGATGAGATTGGAAAGCTTAAGAAAGAATTTATATCAGGACAGATGTCCGGAAATGTTTATTGTTTGCCGAAAAGCGATTTCTTTGAAATTTTGAGAAAATCTGCGCTGGCAGGAATCAAGTTTGCCAACAGCTATCCGGCTTATAACAAACTGGCGCTGAGGTTTTACAGGGAAAAGGGCAGCAGGATATATAATGAGATAAAAAAAAGGTACTCCGTTGATTTTGAAAGCATTATCGGGCCCCTTATTAAAAAGGCAATGCAGGAAGGGCAGTTCAGGGATAATTTTGACAGTGATTTCTTAACAGGCCTTTTTTTAAATTTTGATGCAATGTTTCCATACGAGAAGATGGAAAGTCTTGAGCAGATAATTAAATTACTGGATAAATATATTGATTTTTTAAAGTTTGGGCTGGCAAATCCTGAAAAAGTCATGGAAAGTGAAGGTAAAAATAATGATTGAAGTTAAAAATCTTTATTATGATTATGAAGGCAGGGGCAATTATGCGGTAAGTGATGTAAACTTCCGGATAAATAAGGGCGAGATATTCGGGTTTCTGGGGCCAAGCGGCGCAGGAAAAACAACGGTACAGAACCTTATGACTTCAATACTTTCACTGCAGAAAGGAGACATTTTATATAATGGCGCTTCAATAAGAAAAATTAAATCAGGCTTTTTTAATAAAATAGGCGTATCGTTTGAAGATCCCACAATCTATTTAAAGCTTACAGGGTATGAAAACCTTAAATTTTTTGCAGGCTTATTTGACACACCGACAAATGATCCTTTA
>VGAZ01000165.1 GCA_016870615.1 Actinomycetota bacterium
GTTTTTTGTGCTCACATCCCTTTTCTTCTTTTATAAAGGTTTTGTAAAATGCCAGAAACCCTACAGGATTGTCGCAACAGTGTTTTTTCTAGCTTCCCCTCTTGTTCACGGCAATGCATTTTTTTTAATAATCGCTTTTATTGCGCTTCTTTTTTGCACAGGAAGAAAGTTTTTTAAAAAACACATACTCATACCGTTTGCAGCAATACTGGCTTTTTACGGTTTCCTTATTATAAACCAGGTTTTTTTCTGGAAAGTCGGAAGAAGTTTTTACGCTGCTGAAGGCGGGGGTTTTGTGGAAATGCTTGCAGCATACTTCAGGCGTTTTGATCCATATTATTTTAAAATACTGAATATAATGTTTCCGGAAATGGTTTATATTGTTCTTGCCGGCCTTGCAGTTCTTATAGGGCTTTCCGTTTTTATTTCTGTAAAGAAAAAAGCCAGTTTTGCGGATCTTTATTTAAATGAAAATAAGACAGCGCTTGGAAAAAGCGGGGCTGGTTTTGCCTGCAATCTGTTTATGCTTTATTTTTTCTTATTTGCAACTCTTATGATTTTTTCAATAGGCCGGATGTATAATCAGCAGCGCTACATATATTTTGTAATGCCAGTCTTTATATTGCTTTATGCATACACTGTTTATGTTTTAAGTTTTACTGCCGGCAGGCTAATAAATCTTGCTTATAAAAAACTGTCAAAAAGAGACATAAGTAAAAAAGTATTTGCCGCACTGCTTTGCATTATTTTTGCAGCGATATCATTTTTCACTGTAAGCGGAATAGACTTAAAGCAGGCTCATGCAATTGCTGAAATAAAACACTCTGATTCCCTGGATACAATGTATGCAATATCAACAGCAATGCCATTTCACTGGGACGCTGCTTCTACTGGAAAATATGTGGCAGAAAATATCAAGGAAGGCGATATTGTAATTACCACTGATATATATAATTCATATCCGTATACCCGCGCCGTTGACTACTGGCTATGGACGGGGGACCTTGTTTCGTGGAAGCCCTATCACTTAACTGAAGATGGCGAGTTCCGCGATGACACCCATGGGGTGCCGCTTATACGGGATATTTTTAAATTTATAGAGATATTTAACCAAAACCATGATAAAAATATATGGGTGATATGCTCTTATTCTATTACAATACCCGAGCATGTCAGCAGTATTTTTGCCGATTTCTTTGAAAAAAGGCAGCAGGACCTTGTGCTTACTGCAAGAGATAATGTTGCAAAGCTTTATTATTTTTCTGCAACAAAAGACAAAAACAGGCTTTCTATTACGGATTTCATGGATCTGGGTGATGAAAATATATTAAAGATCTCAAAAGAAGATGCAGAAAATGGCCAGCTTATAAGGATTGACTTTACTGATCCGCAAAACCAGGGTTTACTTAAGGCAGGATGGACAATGATAGAGGATAATACTGGCTGCTGGGCAACAGGGAGGTTTTCTGCCCTGTTTTTTGATTTTGAAGAAGGCATTATTTCCCCGGATAAAAAAAGCAATATATCCTTTACTGCAAGGCCGCTGCCATACCCTTCAATGCTGCAAACAGTAAGTATTATATTAAATGGCATTGATGCAGGCATTGTCGAACTTTCAGTGACGGAAGATTTTTTAAGGTACAGTATTGAAATTGGCCCGGGCATTTTGAAAAGCGGGATAAATACAATTGCTTTTAAATACAGGTACAGCTTCTCTCCTGCAGAAATAGGCCTTGGTCCCGATTCCAGGAACCTTTCTGTTCTTTTCAGGGAAATAGAGATAAGTATTCCTGGCACAAACGAAAAGCCTTTTGCAGGTGGCGCCATACCCATTGTTGCCCTGCATGGAATTGAGCCACAGCAGCAGGGCCGCTATGAGCTCAGCACATCTGATTTTGAACAGCTTTGCAAAGTCATTGTGTCTTATGGTTATAAAACCATAACTTTTATGGATTTGCTGGATTATATTGAAGGCAAAAAAATGCTTCCTGAAAAACCAGTAATTATAACTTCCGATGATGGATACCAGAACATATATACGCATGCTTATCCCATACTTAAAAAATACGGGCTTAAAATGACTGTATTTCTGGCAACTGGGCTCATAGCTGCTGAAGAGGGCCAGAGGAGGATGAATGAATTTGATTTTGATGTGCCCGAAGTTCCAAGACGGCCCATGCTTATATGGCCCGAGGTAATAGAAATGGCTGAAAATGGGCTTGAATTCCAGTCCCATGGCGTAACCCACAGAAGAATCGGGGAAATTCCTTTGGAAGATGCATATTTTGAGATTACGCGTTCAAAAGCCGACATAGAAGAAAATCTTTTAAATACATGTCTTTTTATATCCTGGCCGCATAACAGCTATTCTGATGAAGTCCTTGCAATGCTGCCAGGTGCCGGTTACAGTGCAGCTGTCACTTATAAAGGCGGTATTGAAAATATAAAAACAATGGACATATATGCCATAAAAAGGATACAGGTTTATTCCAATACAGGGGCAGCTAACTATGCAGAAATTATGGGCCTGAATTGATTAACCGGGTCATTTGCTGGTATTATAAATGAAAGCTCAAATTTTTATTTTTAAAATATATGCCCTCAGGGGCCAGGGGTGTTTAAATTATGAGAGTATTTTTAATTGTTTTTTCTTTTATAAATGCATTGCTGTACTTCGTATTATATGCTTATTACGATAATATACTTGCAATGTTTGGCGCTGCAAATATCGGCGCAGGTATTTTGAGTTTTACAAAACTTATGGTATTGCTCATCTTCAGTTTTCTTATCGGCCTTATTGTCTCATTCCTTTCAAGAACCAAATACGGAAGGGACTTTTTTGATATAAGAGTTGCCCTTATTGCAGGAATGCTGCCTTTTGTTTTTCTTATCCTTTCGCAGGGAAATATAATGGGCTTTTTGACGGTGAATGTATTTGGTTCCGGCAGGCAGATAAGCGAGTTTATTTTTTATTTTTTATCAAGGCAGACTATCTGGGTAATGTGGCTTGGTTTTGTAATCGGCGCCTCGGTAAAAATTGCATTTAAAAAGAAACTGAAACATGTTGCTGATCCTGTTTCTGGACAGGCCACGGCTAATGAGGGCGGGCCCATAAATTAAAACATTTCAGCATTAATTTGCTTCCTGGTACATAAAAACAGCGCCCCAGTCACTTCCGGGCGTATTTGTGAGCTGAATTTTTTGGGAGCCGTCAATATTCATTATAAATATGTTGCCGCCGGCAGCCATGGAATTATACACTATAAGCCTG
>VGAZ01000166.1 GCA_016870615.1 Actinomycetota bacterium
AGGCCTATGGTGTTTGGGCACATTTCCTGAAAGATATGTCGCATTTAAATGATAATTATAGGGACGCTGATCCTGATATGATTTTTGGCACCCTTGCTTTTTGGGATAATCTGGAAATGTTTTATTATCTTAAAAAAATCAATTATTCAGGATGGCATGAGATTGATATTACCTCACCTCGTGATGACAGAATAAAATCTATGAACTTAGTAGTAAAAATGGTCAGAAAATATGAGGAACTTGCTGAAATATTGATTGAACACTCAGAATTTATTGATGATAATCTGAAGAGTTATAGTTTTGCTGGAAACATGGAACTTATCGCAAATAATATTTTCAAAATTTAATACATTTGATAAAAACATTTTTCTAAGGAGTAAAGTGAATAAATTATATAGAATAATCAACGCGGTCAAAAAAGAGGATATTGATACCATACACGATTACAGCTGCAGGATCCTTGAAGAAGTTGGAATGAGATTCATGTCAAGGGAGATGCTGGACTCTCTAGAAGAAAGCGGTGCAAAAATAGACAGGGAAAAAAATGTTGCATTCCTGCCACAGAAACTAGTGGAAGAAAAGCTCGGTTGTTTCTCTAAGGAGATACAATCAGGCAGGGTCCACTTAATGCTAAATGGAGGCGTCTCTTATGATGTAGGAGACAAGATCTTCTGCAAATTCGGGGCCATCGCGCCCAGGTTCTTTGACTGGGACAGTCAGATTGACAGGGAAGCAACTCAGTTTGACCTGATTAATGCTATTAGACTGGGGCATGCTGTAGATGAGATCGGCATTGTAGGCTGCCCTATGTATGTAAAAAATATTGACGGAAGAACTATTGACCCAAACTTTACACCCATTTTAAATGCCATGTTCCTGGCAAAACATACAAGCAAGCTGGGTAACTCCGAGGTAAACAGCAAAAAGCAGTTGAAATACCTGATGGAGATAGGTATTGTGTTAAAGGGTTCGCTGGAAGAGTATAAAAAGACTCCTGTGTTTATTACAGCAAAAGAATCAATTTCCCCCCTGTTACTAGATCAAAATGCCTGTGAGGTACTTATAGCGCTGGCCAAAAACGGACTACCTGCTACTATGATACCCATGCCCATAATGGGTGCAGGAGTCCCTGTAACTATAGCAGGGGCTACTGCTATAAATTATGCTGAAGTAATTGCTACCATGACAGCGATAAGATGTATCGTCCCTGATGCAATGGTAGGCGGAGGATCAATGGCTTCCTATATGGACATGAGCGGTAAAGGTATCAAATTCAATGTTATGGATGCAATAAAAGTAGATATGCTTACATCCCAAATATTTGAGATAAAATATGGCCTTGATTACGGGTATGGCATCTACTCTTCAGATGCCAAGAAATTGGGATGCGAAGTTCTCATTGAAAGGATTTTTAAAATACTGGGCGGATTTATAGTTGCAAAACATAACTATGTCATCGGACTATACGATCAGGGAATGGTTTTCTCTCCACAGCTAGCACTGGCAGAGATCGAAATAGCTAAGTCTATACATGAATTATTTACTGGATTCTCAATGGATGACCTTGAGGGCAATGAACTACTGGATGAAATAAAAAGTGTGGGACATGGAGGTAACTTCATGGCTTCTATGCATACCCTGAAAAATTTTAAGAGCAATATGAGGTCGGACATACTTGAAGAAGTATTTGATTCAAAATCTAATAAAGCAATTGGTGGGATATTTGAGAGGGCAAATACCAAATATAAGCATATCCTGGCTAATACTGAAAAATATGAGCTTCCTGCTGACAAATCAAAAGAGATAGACACAATTATAGCTGCAGCGCATAAGGATATAGTCGGTAGGGATTGGTAAAAATTAATTAAAAAAGTTGAGGATTTATCCCTATCTCTTGATGATATTCTGTGTGAGCTAAAAGATAGTATTTATAAATTTCTGGGTACTCTTAAAAATCAACATTAATTTATATATTAATAAACTGCATATAATCGGCATTTTTAGTTGTTTCTGATCCTACTGTTGTAGTAACTATAAATGCTGGACCTGCAAAAACCAATCTTTTTGGCCAAACAATCATTAAATTGGGCTAAAATCCCGTTGTTAACTGTTGGGGATCCAGAAGACATTTTATAAAGCCTAATGCAATAAATAGTAATTAATTCATATTTGGATATAATATTAATTATAAAATTAAAAATTTTTTTAAATTTCCTAATTTTTTTTAGAGGGGCTATAAATGAATAATAAAGAAGAATTACGACAAATAGCTGAAAAATGTGTCAGGATACTTAAGAATAAATATAATGTTAAAAAAGTCTTTCTTGTTGGTTCATTAGTAAGAGGTTCTGTTCATAATAAGTCTGATATTGATTTAGTTGTTGAAGGTTTATCTTCAGATCTTTATATAAAATCTTTAACAGAATTATGGGATATTCTACCTTCTGGAGTAGAACTAAATCTCATACCTTTCGAGGATGCTTTTGAAAGTTTAAAAGAAAAAACCATCAAAGAGGGTGAAATTATATATGGATAAAGATAATCTGAAAGATCAAATAGATGTTGAAATCGAGAATTTGGAAAGACTGTTAAAGGAAAATAAGATAATAATTGAAAAATTTACTGCAAATCCGGGTTTTATAGAAACAAGAGCAGCTGGTAGCGTTCTTCATGATTTTTATTGTGGTGTAGAAAAGATATTTAAAAGGATTGCCATTTTTATAAATAATGAGTTACCTGATGGTGAAGATTGGCATATGGAACTTCTACTTCAGATGTCGCGTCCTGTAAATAAAAGGAGTCCAGAAGTAATTGGTTCAGGTTTATTTGAAAAATTGAAAGAATGCCTTCGTTTTCGCCATTTGTTTAGAAATATTTATGGGTTCGAACTTAATTGGGAAAGATTCAAAAACTTGTCTCTATCTCTTGATGATATTCTGTGTGAGCTAAAAGATAGTATTTATAAATTTCTGGGTACTCTTAAAAATCAACATTAATTTATATATTAATAAACTGCATATAATCGGCATTTTTAGTTGTTTCTGATCCTACTGTTGTAGTAACTATAAATGCAGGACCTGCAAAAACCAATCTTTTACTTTCATCCTTTTTGTTTTATGGGGCACAAGAAAAACCGGGAAAAGCCACTGGATTTAATGGAGTTGAGAGCTTACTGTGCTTATAGAAATCCTGAGCTTGAGATTACTTAC
>VGAZ01000167.1 GCA_016870615.1 Actinomycetota bacterium
TGCTTATTTACAAAAGTCGGAGTACTGCTAAAAGGCCTTTACCAGAAAAAAATTGAAGCAGAAAGAACCGTCCCCAATCGTCAGAAACTCCGGCACAGTACTTAAGAAGGATTCCTGGTTCCAGGCTGCTGAAGATTAAGATCGAAGTGGATATTGATCCTCCACCTGGATTTGAGACCGAAGCCAGATATCTCTTAAATCCCATACCGTTTTCAGTCAGTACATACAAGATCCCGTATTTATTTGCCGGAAAAATGCATGCTATTTTATGCAGGAAATGGAAGACAAGGATAAAGGGCCGTGACTGGTATGATCTTGTATGGTATATACGAAATAATTACAGCCTGGATCTTGCCCACCTTGAAGAGAGGATGAAGCAAAGCGGCCACTTTTCCGGGAAAGAGGCTCTGGATAAGAAAAAGTTTTTAGAAATTTTTTCCCGGCAAGTAGATAGTATGGATTTTGAAAAGGCAAAGCTTGATGTCCTTCCTTTCCTTAAGGAGCCGGATTCGGTAAACATATGGGGGAATAGTTTTTTTAAAGAGATCGTAAAAAGCTTAAAGTACAATTAGATATGATTACCTCCAGTATTTATACTTATACACAATAGCGTATATTGACCACAATAGGACAAATATCCATAAATATAAATGTCCCGTAAATTATGATATCATTTTACAAATAAAAAAATTATTGAAGGGGACATATATGAATATCTATGATTTTGTTGTAAAGAACAATATGGGAAAAGAAGTATCTTTAAGTGAGTATAAAGGCAAAGTTCTTTTAATAGTCAATACCGCAAGCAAATGCGGCTTTACACCGCAATTTGCCGGCCTTCAGAAGCTATATGATAATTTCGGGAACGAGAAATTTGAAATCCTTGCCTTTCCCTGCAACCAGTTTGCAAACCAGGAACCCAAAACAGATGAAGAGATTAAAACATTCTGCACTTTAAATTACGGGGTTACATTCCCGATATTTAAAAAAATCGAGGTCAACGGCCAAAACGCTGATCCCTTGTTTGTATATCTAAGGGAAAAAACCCCAGGACTTCTTGGAGACGCTATCAAGTGGAATTTCACAAAATTTCTTATTGACTCTAATGGTAATGTTATTAAAAGATATGCTCCTTCCACAAAACCTGAAAGCCTTGAAGCTAAAATAAAAGAACTTATTGACCAGGTCAATTAAAAGGGGCCAATGGATAAACCTGTAAAAACTTTAGACGTTTTAATCATAGGGGCAGGACCCGCAGGACTTACAGCTGCAATATATGCTTCCAAATTTAAACTGTCAACGCTCGTTTTAGAAGATGAAATAGTGGGGGGACAGATTAAGGAGGCCTATACAATTGAAAACTGGCCCGGTTTTTTAAATATAAGCGGAAATGATTTTGTTGAGAAACTGGTTGAGCAGGCTACTGGCTCCGGGGCGGTAATTGATGAATTTGACAGCATCATATCTTTAAAACTTACCGATACTAAAAAGACAATTGAGACTGCAAGCGCCGTTTACAACCCCAAGGCAGTTATAATCGCAGCCGGCTCCAAAAGAAGGGAGCTTCCAGTACCTGAGGAAAAAAAATTCCATGGAAATGGAATACATTACTGTGAGCTTTGCGACGGACATATTTATAATAATAAGGAAATCGCTGTTGTGGGCGGAGGCAATTCAGCACTTCTTGCCGTAAAATTCATGACAAAATATGCAAATAAAATAACAATCATACAGCAGTTCGGCTATTTCCAGGCCGAGAAAAAAGTACAGGATGAGGTTTTATCAAATCCAATAGTAAATGTGTTGTGGGACAGCGAAGTAAGGCATGCAGTAGGGGAAAAGAAGCTTGAGAGCCTTATTATAGAGAATGTAAAAACAAAAAAGACCGCTAAGTTGCAGGTAGATGGAGTGTTTGTATTTATTGGGCTTGCCCCAAGAACTGATATGTATAAAAATTACATTTCAATAGATAAATACGGTTATATTGTGGCAGGGGAAAATACGCAAACCAATGTCAAAGGCGTGTTTGCTGCAGGGGATGTCAGGAGCAAATTATTCAGGCAGCTTACAACCGCTGCAAGCGACGGAACAGTGTCTGCGCTGATGGCTGAAAAATTTATAAATTCAAATGGGGGATAATTAAAAATGATAAAAGTATATACAGTACCTGACTGCCCGTGGTGCGCAAAGGTGAAAAAATACCTGGACTCAATAGGGGTTGAATACCAAAATATAGATGTTGAGGAAGATTATGAGGGCAGGCAGGAACTTATTGATGTGACAAAACAGGAATCTATCCCGGCAACAGTTAAAGACGGCAAATTTGTAATCGGGTTTGAAAAAGAGCAGCTTGATGATCTTGTTAAATAGAAAACAGAAAGCCTTTGTTTTGTAAATTATTGATACATCTGCCAAATTTTATAATATCTAACATACTGCTAACTATAAATCATTAAATGAAAACATATATTAAAGAAACATATCATTTGTTTCCATCTTTTAGTAAGTTTGATGGCATGCTTGCTGTCATGTCTCTTAGAAATGACGGGAATATGAAGGTTTACCATGGCGGTGGTACATATTCGGGAACTGGTAGCAATTGGAGCGAAGATATTACTCCCAGTAAAGATTGTGTAAATCAAATTAGTAATGAAGAATTACCGGACAGTGAAACAGTTGATAAAAAAGCTGTTGCAAACAGGCAGAAGTTTCTTTCAGGATTGAGTATAGAGTATGGGCGCTCTGTAAGTGTCAAATCTATCCATGGTGATAATATTGAAATAGTTTCAGGATCTGAAGGGGGCAAGTTTATAGATAAAACAGACGGCCTTATATCAGCAGGCAGCCCTGGCCTTTTTCTTTGCATTACTGTGGCAGACTGCATACCGGTAGTAATATTTGAGCCAAAGAAAAAAATAATGTGCCTTCTTCACTGCGGATGGAAGGGCCTTGTAAAGGGAATAATACAAAAAGCTGTAAGTATAATAAAAGATAATTTCAGCGGCGGGAAGGATGCTTTCCCGGATTCACTTTATGCTGGTATTGGCCCAGGTATAGGAGTTTGCCATTTTGAGGTAGAAGAAGATATACTGCCATTTTTTAATGATTACCCGGATTCTGTTTTAACTATAGGTGCAGGGGATATGCACAAATCGCATGTTAAGGAAACGGGTCCAGGAGCTGAAATTTTAAAACCTGCAATTGCAG
>VGAZ01000168.1 GCA_016870615.1 Actinomycetota bacterium
ATCCCAATAGAAAATTCAATTGAGGGCTCAGTTAACCTGACACAGGATATACTTACTTTTGAGAGCGAGGTAAAGATTATTGCAGAAATTGCAATTCCAATAAGGCATTATTTAATAGCAAAGCCGGGGACAAAAATTAAAAATATAAAAAAAATAATCTCTCATCCGCATGCAACTGCACAGTGCAGGATATACCTGAAAACAAACTTTCCGGAATGCGAAATTATAGCTGCAAACAGCACCGCTGAAGCTGTAAAAAAAATTGTCAGTCACGACAACGCCTCTGCAGCAATTGGGACAAAAATTTCAGCCGAGCTTTATAACCTGAAGATAATTGCCGGTGATATTGAAGATAATAAAGACAATAAAACAAGATTTGTAATCATAGGAAATCATATAGCTGCTAGAACCGGGCACGATAAAACCTCTATCGTTTGTTTTTTAAAAAAGGATAAGCCGGGAAGCCTTTTTAATATTTTAAAGGAGTTTGCTGAAAGAAATATAAACCTTACAAGACTTGAGTCAAGACCTGCAAAAAAAGATTTGGGGGATTATGTATTTATGATAGATATGGATGGGCATCTTCATGATAAAATAATATATGATGCTATTGAGAGCTTAAGAAATAAAGTTTATCTTGTAAAAGTGCTTGGATCTTATCCAGCATGGGAAAATAAATAAAATTAAAGCATTAAAGAAAGGGACATTTTGTGATTGACCTGGAAAAATTCAGGAAAAATCCTGAAATTTATAGAGATGAAATAAAAAAAAGAAATATGAAAATAGATATAGATGCAGATCTTAGCATAGATATTGCGCGAAGAGACCTGATATTTAAAGTTGATAATCTGCGTGCAAAAAAAAATGAAGTGTCTGATTTAATACCCAAATGCAGCGGCGATGAGAAACAGGAAATGATTGCTCAGATGAAAGAGCTTAATATAGAATTAAAAGAACTTGAAACCAGCCTGGCTGATGCAGAAAAACAGTTTTTTGAAAGAATATCTTCTTACCCAAATATTACGCATCCATCAGTTCCTGTCGGAAAAGATGAAAGCGGCAATGTTTTAGCGTATATGGTGGGAGAAAAACCTCAATTTACATTTAAACCTAAAAACCACTCTGAGCTTGGAGCGGCACTTGATATAATTGATGAAGAAAGGGCTGCAAATATATCAGGCTCGAGATTTGTATTTTTGAAGAATGAAAATGTAATGCTGCAGTTTGCCCTGATCCAGTATGTTTTTAGCATCCTTATTAAAAAGGGTTTTGCTTCTCTTATTCCACCGGTGCTTGTTAAAGAAAGGGCAATGTACGGGACAGGATTTTTCCCTGTTGAGGCAAGCCAGTATTATAAGACCGAGATTGATGATTTGTTTTTAATTGGTACTGCAGAAGTGCCGCTATGCGCTTACCATACTGATGAGATTTTAAATGCTGAAAACCTTCCCCTAAAATATGCCGCATATTCTACCTGTTTCAGGAGGGAAGCAGGCAGTTATGGTAAGGATTTAGGAGGGTTATTCAGGGTGCACCAGTTTGACAAGATTGAGATGTTTATCTTTGTCCATCCTGATAAAAGCTGGGATGAATTTGAGTTTTTAAGGGAAACGCTTGAAGAGATTGTAAAAGGCCTTGGAATTCATTACCGGATGATGAATATGTGTACAGGTGATATTGGCACTCCAAATGCAAAAAAATATGACCTTGAAGCATGGATGCCGGCACAGGGAAATTACAGGGAAATTGCCTCATGCAGCAATGATACTGAATTCCAGGCAAGAAGGTTAAACATCAGGTTTAAAGATGGTGATAAAAAAGGTTATGTTCACACAATGAACAGCACTGCTTGCGCTGTTGGAAGAATGATAATGGCAATAATGGAAAACTTCCAGGACAGCGATGGAAATATTGAAATACCTGAAAAACTTGTGCCGTATATGGGTGGTTTAAAGGAAATTAAGCAAAAAGATTAGATAAATAGCCTTGCCTTGATTTTCAATCTTACTTGTGGAGTTAATCCTGTACTTCTTTTTTTATTTCATTATATATAAAATGTGCTATAATTTTTGATTCTGGAGAGGTGGCAGAGCGGTTGAATGCGGCGGTCTTGAAAACCGTTGAGGGCTATGTCCTCCGGGGGTTCGAATCCCTCCCTCTCCGCCATAATGCAAGTTTTTATATATAAGGCAAGATTGGGAATAACATGCCAATGGCATGTTATTACGGGATTCGAAAGGACGGACTTAAGCGAAGGCGAAGGAGTCCGCGGCTCTGCAGCGAGCCAGCAGGCGAGACGAAAGACCGAATCCCTCCCTCTCCGCCACGCTCTGCGCCTGTAGCTCAGTTGGATAGAGCGGTGGTCTACGAAACCAATGGTCGGAGGTTCGAATCCTCTCAGGCGCGCCAGCTAAATGTAATATTTAATGTTAAGATAAAGTTCCTGTAAGCATATGCCTGTGGCATATGCCAAGGATTCGAAAGGACGGACTTAAGCGAAGGCGAAGGAGTCCGCGGCTCTGCAGCGAGCCAGCAGGTGAGACGAAAGACCGAATCCTCTCAGGCGCGCCAGCTAATTAATGATTTTTTTTGAAATTATGCTATTATAATCTTTGCTTTACTGGTTGCTAATT
This sequence comes from Actinomycetota bacterium, assembly GCA_016870615.1. Classification (GTDB taxonomy): domain Bacteria; phylum Actinomycetota; class Humimicrobiia; order Humimicrobiales; family Humimicrobiaceae; genus VGAZ01. The sequence goes on from VGAZ01000168.1 coordinate 2,634, forward strand.
TGAATGAAATTATTTAAAATTATTCAACTTTTATTATTCAATCATAATACTGCTATTGGAGAGGTGCTTGAGAGGCCGAAAAGGGCCGCCTGCTAAGCGGTTAGACGGGTTTAAACCTGTCTCGAGGGTTCGAATCCCTCCCTCTCCGCCAGTGATTCCAATTCGAACTTTTATACTTTACGTCCTGAGGAGCCAGGGTATTGGTTTTATATTTTAAATAAAAAATATGATTAAATAATCAGGCTGCATGTGCTTTAAATAAAAATACAATTACTGCTATAATTTTGGGATCCTAAAGGAATAATTTTTAGAGCCAATGAATATCTCAGCCTAAAGATTTGCAAGGGAAGCAAATCTGGACAAGGCAAGTACCACATAGATTATCCACCAGGAAAAAATCTCTGCAAATATATATTAAGTGAGCCAATTGATTATTTACAAATATAAATCTTTTATATAAAATCTTTGAAATTTTTAAAAATTCATATAAAAGAAAAGCAGGAGGAAAAATGTCATCAATAAAAAGAACATTAATTGCAATAGTTATAATTATGGCA
>VGAZ01000169.1 GCA_016870615.1 Actinomycetota bacterium
CACTTATTATTCAAATCATCAACTATGGAATAGCCAGACTCATCCACTTCCTGCTTCCTGCGATTGCGCAGGCTCTTATTGATGCCGGTTTTAAAAATATTTACAGGCTTGAAGGCAATTATGCTGCCTGGGTTGATGCCGGATAACCTGTGGGAAAGTAATATGATTTAACCTAATTGGTCCGTTATCAGTAGTCTAAGCTATCTGGATTCAGAAGAAATTCAAATACATTCATCATCAGGAAACCATCTTCCGTATACTGGACACGCGGCGTGTCCCTGGTAATAATGACTTTCTTGAATGAGTCATTTATATGTTTCAGTGGCCTCTCCTCCTGAATTTGCTTTGCTTTATCTAAAATAGCATAGGCAGACTGGATGTAATATCGCTTTGAACCTTTGTTGCATACAAAATCGACTTCCAAATGTTTCCGAACCGGCACTTTCTTTTCATTTCTTTCTGAGATGGTAACACACCCAACATCAACATTGAATTTTCGCATCCTGAGTTCATTGTATATCACATTCTCCATACTGTGCGTCATCTCAACTTGCCTGAAGTTGATGCGTGCATTTCTTAGTCCAAGATCTACATAATAGTATTTCAGTGGAGTCTCAATATATGCCTTGCCTCGAATGTCGAAACGTTTTGCAGATTCAATTAAATAGGACTCCTCAAGATAGCCCAGGTATTTCGAAATCGTTACCGAGGTTATCCTTGATTTTTTAACGCTTCTGAAAGTATTTTGCAGTTTCTGTGGATTTGTTAATGTGCCGATGTTAGATGCCAGAATGTCCAGCAATTCCTCCATTTCACTGACATTTCGCAACCTGTTTCTTCCAACGATATCGCTGATATATGTTTCCCTGAAGAGTCGTTCGAGGAATTCGATTTTTTCTTCAGCATCAGGCAACAGAACCACCGGAGGCAGTCCGCCATACAGAATGAAATCCTCAAAGCCTCTGTACCTGTCGCCATCGTATACAGCCATGAACTCTGCAAAACTCAGTGGCCTCAAATTGATTTCGTCCCCACGACCACGAAATTCCGTAATGACATCCTTTGAAAGAAACTTTGAATTACTGCCTGTTACATAGACATCCGCATTTTTGTGGCGAATAAGACCATTTAATACAGATTCGAAATCACCAAGAAGCTGAACTTCATCCAGGAGGAAATAATACATCTTGTCATCAATCAACTTCTCTTTTGCATAAGCGTCGAAAACATCAGGGTTTCTGTACTTCTTATTTTCACGAGCATCGAAAGCCATTTCAATAATATGGTCCGGTGTCACTCCTTCGTTAAAAAGATAATCCTTGAAAAGCACGAAGAGTAAATAAGACTTTCCACATCTTCGGACGCCTGTAACCACCTTGACTAATCCATTATGTTTTTTTTGGATGAGCTTATTTAAATAGACGTCCCTTTTAATCTCCATTTCCCACCTCCATAATGAAAAAATGCTGCATGATGCATTTTTCTTATCATATCCTATTGATGGGGCAATAATCAAGTATTTAAGTAATTATTTTTGCTACATGTTGCATTTTTCCTTTATAAAACTAAAATCTAAAGTAGGCCACGCACCTGACAACTGGGGATGACAACTGGGGACGGTTCTTTTTGCTTCAATTTTTTTCCGGTTAAGACCTTCTATTAGAACTCCAACTTTTATAAATAAGCAAAAAGAACCGTCCCCATTGCACACAACGGCAAACCCCAGGATGACTCAGCAGCCATGATGTTAAAGGATTTGCAGTATTATAAAAAAATGGCACTATATGATAAAGAGCTGGAAAAGCTATTTGCTCCTCTGTGGCAACAAAAATATTCAGGTAAGTGAGTCTTTAAGACCTAAGAATATCTCCTGAATTGCTAAACTAAACATATAATAGCTGTAAAAATCTTAAAGTATATGGAAAATTTAGATTGTAATATCTTTAATTATTATGTTATACTACAAAAGTAGTAAATTGTATTATAGGAGTTATAATTGATTATTTTTGATGCTTCTACTTTAATCCTTCTATCGAAAATTGATTTACTTAAATCAGTTCTATATAAATATGAGGGGATTATACCGGAAACTGTAAAAAAAGAAGTGGAATATAAAGAAGGAATGGACACAAGAGCTATCATACAGCTTGTAAAGGAAGGAAGACTTAATTTAAAAGCAGACCCTGATAAGAAAGAGATAAATAAGATATGCAAAGATTTTCCGCTAGGAAAGGGAGAAGCAGCAGCATTAATAATTGCCAAACAAAACAATTATATGATGGCAACCGATGATGGATTGGCTATAAAAGTTTGTAAGATATTTAACGTAAGGTTTATTACAGCAATTCATTTTTTAATAGAAGCAGACTTGAAAAAAGATATTGCTATGGTAAAACTGGAAATGCTTAAAAAGTATGGAAGATATTCCACAAGAATAATAAAAGACACTGAAAAAAGGATAATGAAAGGTTGATAATATGAGTGTAATGAGTTTGCGCCTGGGTAAAGAGGAAATAGATATAATATCCAGATTATCCAAACAGAAAAATGAGGCTAAATCTGAAATAGCAAGGGAACTGTTGCGTGAAGGCTGGGTTTTTTACTGGCTTAAATTATACAGCGCAAAAAAAGTATCTATAGGCAAGATGGCAGAAGAGCTTGATCTTTCCGTAAATGAAGTCCTTGATCTTCTTTCTGATTTTGGTATAGAGTCCCAAATAACCTACGATGATTACCTCCAGGGATTTGAAAATCTTAAGGCTTTGCCTCCTCCCAATTTACTTTAATAAAAACACTCTATGTCAACTTGAATTGTAGTCTAAATTATCAATCAGCATCGGAGTGATAATTCTTTTTCTTTAATGCTTCTGCTACTTCTAAGGCATGGTCAGCTTTCTCCAAAAGTTTTCTAACTTCTAATGTTACGCTCATTATACTAGAATTCCTTCTCGTTCCACAATTTATAAGAACTTCCTTTTGGATCCCTCAAGTATAAATATGGTATGTGACGGGATAATTTGCTTAAAAACTGGTAACACACTTACCAGAAAGGATAAATTTATAATAAACAAGGTATTTTCGATATAAAATAAGCAAAAATATTACTGTGGTAATATATTTATGTGAAACTGGACATGCGCCGGCCGATTTT
>VGAZ01000170.1 GCA_016870615.1 Actinomycetota bacterium
TATGCGGATAATGTGACCGACTCTAAATTCAAAAATGTAGCATTCTTTGATCCGGAGGACATTATGCAGGTAAAGTATGAGATGCTTCGCTCCGTTAAAAAGGATGATACCGGTATTCAGCAGGCATCTAAAAACTTTGGTTTTTCCAGGATAACCTTTTACAAAACAGACAAGGCATTTAATGAAAATGGGCTGGCAGGACTTTTACCTCAGAAAAAAGGGCCGCAACGGGCCCATAAACTTTCTGGAGAAGTCATGGAATTTGTAAAAGAACTGATTGAAAAAAAACCGGGGATAAAATCAGACAGCATAAGAGAAAAGATAAATGAGCGCTTTGACCTTACGGTTCATAAAAGAAGCATAGAAAGGGCTATAGCAAGAAGTAAAAAAAAACACCCTGAGACCTAAAATGATAATCTCTGACTCTAAATATTTAATTTCTATTTACGAGGAGCTGCGCTCCTGTGTCCTTGGTGGCCACTACGCATTCACCCGGCCACCGGGGCTGGATCTTTTTTTAAAAAAGGGTTTTCTAAAATGGATAGATGTACAGAAAGAGGCCGATGTTGGGACCAGGACCGAAGAGAAGCCAGCAGTTTTAAGGAAACCGGAGTTTTTATCATGTGGCATAGAAAAGGAGATAACACTGATTTTAGCAAATATGATTTTAGAAAGGAGCGGTAGTGTATCAGCTTGACAGTCAAAAACTAAAAGCAATCCATCTTGAGCGCAGTGCATATCTCTATATCAGACAGTCAACGCTGCGCCAGGTGTATGAAAACACCGAATCCACCAAGCGCCAGTATGGGCTAAAGCAGAAAGTAATGGCTATGGGGTGGCCTTCTGATTTAATTATTACAATTGACAGCGATCTGGGCCAATCAGGCACATCTTCTGAGGGCCGCCAGGGTTTTAAAAAGCTTGTATCTGAGGTGGGAATGGGACATGCGGGCTTGGTGGCAAGTCTTGAGGTTTCAAGGCTATGTAGAAACAGTTCAGACTGGGCAAGGCTTCTTGAGATATGTGCACTGGCAGACACGCTTATCATGGATGAAGACGGAATCTATGATATAAATGATTTCAACGACAGGCTTCTTCTGGGACTAAAAGGCACTATGAGTGAGGCAGAGATGCATTTTCTTTACTCCCGGATGAGAGGCGGTACAATCTCAAAAGCAAAAAGAGGAGAGCTAAAATGGGTGCTTCCTATAGGATATGTTTATAGCGGAGATGATAAAATAGTAATGGATCCGGACACATCCGTACAGAATGCTGTAAATTTATTTTTCCTAACCTTTGCCCGCACCGGCTCTGCGGGTGCTACAGTAAAAGAATTTAACCAAAAGGGACTTAAAATGCCTATCAGGTTTCGCACAGGCATAAGAAAAGGAGAGCTTGCCCTAAAACCTCTTACTCACAGCAGGACCTTAAGGTTTATTCACAACCCCCTGTATGCAGGCATATACTGTTATGGGCGCCAGCAGATAAAAAAAACGGTCAGTGGTAAAAAGTCAGTAAAAATGCCGGCAAAAGATTGGCACGCCTTTATGACAGATGCCCATCCGGGGTACATAACAAAGAGCCAGTTTGAAGATAACATAAAAAAGTTAGCCGATAATGCTTGTGCACATGGGGAGGACAGGAGAAAAAGCCCTCCGCGCGAAGGACCTGCTCTTCTTCAGGGTATAATTGTATGCGGAAAATGCGGCAAAAGGATGACAGTTAGATATCGGCAGAGCTGTGCCAAACTGGTACCTGTGTATACCTGCCAGAGGGACCGCATTGAAAATGGGGCAAAGGTGTGCCAAACAGTAGCGGGAGAAAAAGTAGATGAAGAGATTTCAAAACTACTTATTGAAATGGTAAACCCCCTGGCAATAAAAGCGGCAATAAAAGTACAAAATGAACTGGATTTAAGAAAACTTGAGTCTGACAAATTTTATAGCCAGCAGGTACAGAAAGCACAATACGAGGCCGAGCTTGCCAAAAGAAGATATATGTGTGTTGATCCGGAAAACCGCCTGGTAGCTACAGAGCTTGAGGCATCCTGGAACCAAAAATTAAGATATCTAGAAGAGACCCGTCAGAATCTTGCAAAAAAGAAGGAAAAAGATTTAGAACAGATTAAGCAAGCAGCCAGTAAGGACATCACTAAGATTGCATCTGATTTTCCTAAAATATGGAACAGCCCCAATGTTAGCTTCAGGGAAAAAAAGAGAATGATACGTCTTTTGATTGAGGATGTGACAATTAAAAATAGTGATAAGAACGTTGTTGCAGACATAAGGTTTAAAGCAGGCACGTCAAAGACTCTGTCCATTGAGAAAAAACTTCCAATGTGCGAGATCAGAAAGACAAGAAAAGATATCGTAATGCATGTGGATGAGCTGACAGAAAATTACACTCCGTCTGAGATTGCAGATATGCTGAATGAAAAAGGTTACCGCGCATGGAATAGTAATTTATTTAACTTAAGGACCATAAGTCGTATAATCAGAACATATGGCATAAAGAGCCGCCACAGGAGACTTAGAGATAAGGGGTGCCTCAGTCTTAGGGAAAAAATGAAGGAGACTGGCTACACACAAGAGCAAATCATGCAGATGAGAAATGAAGGTAAAATTGTTTTTTACAAAGTAACGGATAGAATAGAATATCTTTATGAGCCGCAGGATAAGGACAATTATTTATCAAAAATTCAACCGTAAGGGAGAAGTGCAGTATGAAGCATAGTCTTTGGCCTGCGGAGACAGTGCGTAAATAAGCTTTATGCCAAGATCAGATAAAACCTGCTTAAGCTGGGGATTTGCATCATCTGTTGCCTTTATATGGTTTCTGTGAAAGCTATCTCTTCCCTGTACGAATCTAAATATCGAGTGGCAATCAACATAAAAGGAAAGAGGAATTCCATACTTTAGGCATATGTATTCGGCAACTTCAATATGGGCCCAGCTTGTTTCTGCCTGTATAAAGTCTCCATACAGTATTTTACGGCTGTAGTCATCAAGAGTTGTAATAAGGTACCACTTAGAGGCAGCATACGGGCTCCACTTGTGGTGGCTGCTGTCATGCTGCAGCAGTTCTCCTGCATGGTTTGTTAAAACTTCCCTGTCATGGACTTTT
>VGAZ01000171.1 GCA_016870615.1 Actinomycetota bacterium
AAATGAAAAAAAATCAGCGAAATCTGAAATAGAGTGCCTTATAAAGAAAAAAGATACGGGCCAGAATACAAATGGCAATGATAATGCCGTGCAGCCGGCAAATTCAATAAGTGATTTATTGCCAAAGGGTGATTTGAGCACTATTGAGTTTATATCACATGAATTGAAAGGCATTCTTGGCTCAACGATAATGTGCGTTTATGCAATAAGGAATGGACTGCTTGGCATGCTTAATTTTAAGCAGAGGGCCAGTATTGAAGCTACAATAAGAAACCTTAGAAGACTTGAATCAACAATAAAAGATTTTCTTGACCTTTCAAGAATAGAAGACGGCCAGTTAAAAAACAGGCTGGTTCCGTTTAATGTAAATAACGATGTTATAAAAGAAGTAGAGGATGCTTTTATCTCAGAGATTTATGAAAGCAGGATGCTCCTGGAAAATAATATTGCCCCTGATTATGTAATTACAACTGACAGGAATCTGTTGCTTACAGTTTTTAATAACCTTGTAAGCAATGCCATCAAATACGGGTTGCCCGGCGGCAAGATAATAATACATTCCAAAGAGGTTAAGAATAAAACAAGATTCAGTGTTTATAATGACGGGATACCTATAAGTGCAGTTGAAAAAGAAAAGTTATTTAAAAAATTTTCAAGGCTGGAATCAGAACATAACAAAAATATCAAGGGAACCGGGCTTGGACTTTTTATAACTAAAAGCATAATAAAGGCTCTTGGGGGCGATATCTGGGTAGAGCCTGGGGAAAAAGGAAACACATTTATATTTGAAATAGGAAGGAACTAGTATGACAACAGCTCTTGAAAATCTAAAAAAAATCAAACAGGGGGCCCTGCAGGAATTAATTGAAAATGGCCTCCTATCATCTACACGAGTATATATTGGAATGTCTACATGCGAGATAGCAGCAGGGAGCAAAGCTGTATGGGATATTTTTACCGGCGAAATTAAGGAAAAAGGCATAACAGACATTCAGCTAAAACAGAAAGGCTGTGCGGGAAGATGCAACCTTGAACCTACGGTTGAAGTTCTCCAGCAGGGCAAAGTGCCTTTTAAATATATTAATGTAGATGAAAATAAAGCAAGGGATATTTTTAAAAAACATATTATTGAGAATAATGTTGAATCACAGAAACGCACTGAAGATACACTAACTGACCCCTTTATGTTGACAGACCGCTCAAAATTTGTTTTTGGGGATGTTGATTTTTTCAGGAAACAAAAAAGAATAACTCTAAGGAACTGCGGCATTATAGACCCTGAAAGTATGGATGACTACCTGTCTGTAAGGGGTTATGAAGGCCTTGCTAAAATATTGACTGATTATACACCTGATAAAGTTATTGATGAAGTGACAAAATCCGGACTTCGCGGAAGGGGAGGAGGGGGTTTTCCCACCGGCCTTAAATGGAAACTTACTGCTGAGCAAAATGATTTTGAGAAATATGTAATCTGCAATGCTGATGAAGGAGACCCGGGTGCATTTATGGACAGGAGCGCCCTTGAGGGTGACCCTCATATAGTTCTTGAAGGCATGGCAATTGCAGGGTACGCTGTTGGCGCATCAAAAGGGTTTATTTATATAAGAGCAGAATATCCTCTTGCAATTACGAGGCTCAAAAAAGCTATAGAGGATGCTAAAAAATATAATTTTCTGGGTAAAAATATATTGGGGACTGATTTTAATTTCGATATAGACGTGGTGCTTGGAGCCGGGGCGTTTGTCTGCGGGGAAGAGACAGCTCTTATACATTCGATAGAGGGAGGAAGAGGCACCCCATCAACAAAGCCGCCTTATCCTTCCATAAGCGGTTTATGGGGTAAACCTACACTTATAAATAATGTTGAAACTTTTGCCAATGTTGCAGTTATTATCCTTGACGGCTATGAAAAATTTATATCCATAGGCACAGATAAAAGCAAGGGCACAAAAGTGTTTGCCCTTGCCGGTAAAGTCAATAACACAGGCCTTATAGAAGTGCCTATGGGCATAACTTTAAGGGAAATAATATATGAAATCGGCGGTGGTATTAAAGATGGTAAAAAATTCAAGGCTGTGCTTACCGGCGGGCCATCAGGTGGTTGCATACCCGAACAATATCTTGATACCCAGGTTGACTATGATTCTTTAAAGGATCTCGGTTCAATTATGGGTTCAGGAGGAATGATAGTTCTTGATGAAGATGACTGCATGATAGATGTAGCAAGGTATTTTCTTGAATTTACCCAGAACGAATCATGCGGTAAATGCACGCCATGCCGCGAGGGAACAAAAAGAATGCTTGAGCTGCTCACAAAAATAACTTCAGGTGATGGGGAAGAAGAGGATATGGAAAAGCTTGAAAGGCTGGCAAACCTTATCAAGAAAACTTCACTTTGCGGCCTTGGCCAGTCTGCTCCAAACCCTGTGCTTACAACAATGAGATATTTTAAGGATGAGTATACGGCTCATGTAAAATACAAAAAATGTCCTGCTGTGGTTTGCAAAGGAATAATTTCATCGCCCTGCCAGCATGCGTGCTTTATTGGCGGCAGCGGCGCACCTTCATACATTGGACTGATTGCCCAGGAAAAATATGATGATGCAGTTGATATTCTTTTCAGGGAAAACCCGCTGCCTGTTATATGCGGCCGGGTTTGCCATCATCCCTGTGAAGATAAATGCCGCAGGAACGCAATAGACAGGCCAATTGCAATAAGGGAACTTAAGAGATTTTTAACTGATTATGCCTGTGACAATAATAGATTAAAAACCGGCGAACCTGAAGCAAAAAGGGATGAAAAAGTAGCTGTAATAGGCTCAGGGCCTGCCGGCCTGACATGTGCCCATTACCTTGCCCTCAAAGGCTATAACGTGACCATATTTGAAAAGCTGCCCGTAGCAGGAGGGATGCTTGCAGTTGCAATACCGGAGTACAGGCTTCCAAAAAACCTTTTGAATCATGAAATCGAACAGGTAAAAAATCTTGGAGTACAAATAAAGCTTAATACTGAAATAGGCAGTAAATTAAAACTGGATGATTTGAGAAAAGAATTTAAAGCAATATTTATATCAACTGGTGCACATAAAGGACTTAAGCTTG
>VGAZ01000172.1 GCA_016870615.1 Actinomycetota bacterium
TTCAATAACCTCTGAAGGGGTATTTTACAAGTATTATAAAATAAAGAATCTTCCGAAGTCCCTGGATTTCAGCGATGGGGCGCTAAATCCGGAGATTGTATTTACCATAGAGTCGTCAGCAAAAGATGATGCAAACCTCTCTATAGGCCAGGCTGCAATAGTCAAGGCAGTGCAGCAGGGACTTCAAAGTGATGGCGCAAACCAGGCTGCTGATGCTGCTATGGACAAAATCGCTGTCAAATCTGCCAGGATAAAAGGCAGCAGCATATTAAAGGCAATGTCTGATAATACTGTGATTATTGAAATAGAGCTTGATAATAATATTAAGGCAGGGCAGTACAGCGTCCAGATACCTTTATCAGTTAACGGAGCATCAGAAACGAATATATCTGTGAGCATAAATATTGAGCAGGCAATAACGCCTTATATGATTATCATTGTAGTTGGTGCAGCAGTACTGCTTGCTGCTGCAATTTTTGTGCTTATATATTTTCTTTATATCAGGCCTAAAAGAAGAGGCTACTGAAATTTATTTAGTTAAAAATAGGGCAGGAGTGAAAAAATCATGACAATTATAGAAATAAACCCGAAAAGAGGAGGAGCCATGAAAAAAATTGTATTGAGAATAATAATAGGGATGGCAGCGTTTATATTTGTACTTATACTGGTGCTGAACAGTTTTGTCGTGGTCCAGGCAGGAAATGTCAAGGTACTTACCCAGTTTGGCAGGACGATAGGCGTTACTTTTTATCCCGGAATACATATGAAAATACCTTTTATCCAGGGCACAGTCAATTACTCAATAAGGCAGGTAACATATGAGACAAGCGATGAGGCAGAGCAAAGCAGGGCAAATTACCCGGATTATACAATTGATACTACATCACTTGACGGGCAGCAGATAAAACTTAAGTTCACTATAAGGTTTTCAATTGACGGCAAACAGGCTGAATGGATATTTAATAATATAGGCACAATGAATGATTTGGTTGAAAAAGTGGTAAAAGCCGAGGCGCGCTCCTATGCAAGAAATATTCCGAAAAAATATACCGCTGCACAGCTTTACTCAGAACAGGTTTTTACATTGCAGGAAGAGATTGCCAACACACTCAGGCCGATTTTTGAGAGAAACGGGATTTTAATGGACGAATTTCTTTTAAGGAAAATTGATTTTACCCAGGAATATTTCAATGTTCTTGAAGATAAGCAGATAGCCGAAGAAAGGATTGTAGTTGAAAAAAATATACTTGAACAGGAAAAAATAAAAAAGGAACAGGTAATTATAAAGGCTGAGGCTGAAGCAAGGGAGATTGAAATAAAGGGCCTGGCCCTTAAGGCAAATCCTGAGATAATACAGCTTGAGTTTATACAGAAGCTTTCGCCAAATATAAAGTGGGGCATAATACCAGGGGAGGGCATAGTGCCCATACTTGATCTTGTCAAAATGCAGGAAAATATGGAAGAGCTAACGTCATCTGCATTACAGCCCCAGCAAAGCGAGCAGGAAGGTCAGGAGCCTGACACATCGCCCCAATAATTAAATACGGGCAAATAAATAATTAAAAGATGAAATTAAAGCTTGTTTGATTAAATGTTCATTGATAAATAAAACAAGTGCTTTTGTCCTGTCTTAAAGAATTTATTTTTATAAAATTAATGGATTTTAATAAAACTTAGTTATAGATAATACGTCTTTTGCAGAAATAAATAACTTTAGAAAAATATAAAAAGAAAGGTAATGAAATGGCAAAAAGAAGGTTTGCTGCAGTACTTGCCACAGCTGTTGCAACTATGCTCTTTATGCTTCCTGTATTTACAGGCTGCGGCAAGGTTGCAGAATTTGCAGACCCGATAACTGAAAACATACTTCTTTCAATGAATAAAGCTGATTATGCAGGGTTTTCAAGGGATTTTGACAGCACAATGAAGGCAGAACTCAGTGAAGAAATTTTCCCGGATTTACTTGCGCAAATTACAGGCGCAATTGGCAATTATAAGGAAGGCTCTAAAAAAATTGTGGGTGTAAATATAAATAACGACCTTACTACTGCAACATATACGGCAGATTTTGTAAATGCAGAAGATATAACTGTTGAAGTAACCTTTAAGAAGATTGATGGTAAAATGCAGGTGGTTGGACTTTGGTTTAAATAAGCCTGCAGAAGATTTCAGGTATATGGTTCTTTAAGATTACGCTGATTCTACTGTGGCAGGGCGGGTAAAAAATACATATTTTTATACGCCCTGCCGTTTTTTTATGTAAAAGGAGGATAAAATGAAAGTACTCATGTTAGCAGAATGCCTGCATTTTATGTTAAAAAAATATTAACAATTGATTAAAAAAATATGAAATTTTCTATTTCGTAATAACGGGGTCAACCCATACAGCCCAGTCCTGTACAGATGATGCTCCTGCATCCACCTGGAGGAATGCGCTGCCGCTTTTCCCGGCAATTGATGACAGGTCAATATTTAAGTCATTTAAAGCGCCTTCATTGGTGCAGTGAATGCCTGACATGCCGGGAAAATGATACCAGGTTGACCCGTCATAAAAGCGAAGCCTGAAATATACTCCGTCTGTGGCTGAAAGGCCCGCCATAAATCCCACTTTGGCCTTAAATTTTGCCCCTGCAGGTATATGTATAACACCGGTAGCGTTGGGAAACTGGCCCGATATCCAGCCATTGTTTACCCACTGCGGGTGTGTTTGGAGCACCCTTGAATAAATAGCTCCATCTTCAAGAATAAGATTTGTCTGAAATACCGCAAAGCCTCTGTTATCTGAGGTGGAGCCTCCAAAAGGTATAACTCCTGAGCCTGAGGTCCACCTGGCGCCAGCGGCACCCGCCATAAAATCATAGACAAGGCTTACAACTTCTATATTCCTGGATTCTTCATCCTTTCCGCCCTTACCGTCTGTTACGGTCAGTTTAAGGGTATAAGTTCCTGCAGATGCAGGCATTGTCCATGTAGTATTCTGGGAATTTGCGTTAGCAAGAGTTCCTCCTGTAACTTCCCATTTATATCCAAGACTGTCTCCGTCAGGATCTGTTGCATTTGAAGTAAGCACGCAATTACTGT
>VGAZ01000173.1 GCA_016870615.1 Actinomycetota bacterium
TAAAACTTAAACTTCCCAGGATATCTTCATGATCACAAACTGTGCATGTTCCGGTTACTCCCTTACCAGTAAAAGATTTAAAATCACAAAAATCATGAATTTTAATTCCTTCATCAATAGCTTTATTTAAAATGCTTTTTGCAATTGGATGCTCTGAAAAAGACTCTAGTCCTGCAGCACATGCAAGAACGTCTTTAATGCTGTAGCCATTAAAAGTAACAATATCTGATACAAAAGGCTGGCCTTTGGTAAGAGTTTTGGTCTTATCAAGTGCAATTGCTTTTATTTTACCCATATTCTCAAGATATTTTCCGCCTTTTATGAGCACGCCCTTTCTGGTTGCATTTCCGATAGCAGAAAACACCGTAACAGGTGTAGATATTACAAGCGCACACGGACAGGAAATAATAAGAAGCGTAAGTGCCTGGGTAAACCAGTAATTAAACAGTTGTTTAAAAATAAATACCGGGATGATTACCAGAAGAACTGCCACTGAAAGTACTGCTGGGGTATATATTTTTGCAAATTTTTCTATAAATTTTTGTGAAGATGTTTTTTTCTCTGCAGCCTTATATGTTAGTTCAATGATCTTTGAAAGTGTATTGTCGCTTGCTTTTTTTGTAACCTTTATTTCAAGATATCCTGTTCCATTTTGTGTGCCTGAATAGACTAAACTATTTATGAATTTACTTTTAGGGACTGGCTCTCCTGTTATTGTGGATTCATCAACGATAGAGTTACCATGAATCACAACTCCATCCATCGATATTATGTCACCGGGTTTTATTACAACAATATCACCGATATTAATATTTTCAATTGGAACCTTTTTATTTTTACCTTTTATTCTTGCTGTCTTTGGAGATTCTTCCACCAGTGATTTTAAGGAATCCTGGCTTCTTTTTATTCCGAACTCTTCCAGGTTTTCACTTATTGAAAATAAGATTACAATAATTACTGCTTCCTCAAACTGCCTTAAGTAAAAAGCGCCTATGATGGCAACAGTCATAAGTAAATTAATATTTGAAAATTTAAACCTGATTAAGCTCTTAAGGCCGCTGTAAAAAATCTTATAACCTATTGCGCCTGTAATGAATAAAAATATAGGAAGCTCTAGCCACAAGGATAGGTGTTTATCAAAATAAGAAAGCACAAGAAAGGGAAAAGTAATGGCCAGAGAAATAATCAGCCAGATAAATTTTTTATTTTTTAATAATTCTTTCATAAAAAACTTTTTTTTAAAAAACTACCGGGTCATTATATGTTTTATTTTTCTTCAATATGTTTTAAACCTTCTGCAAAAATATTATTTATATGATTATCATCAAGAGAATAATAAACCATTTTTCCCTCTTTTCTGTATTTTACCAGCCTGGTATTCCTGAGTATTCTAAGTTGATGAGAAACAGCAGACTTTGTTGTTCCAAGCAGTTCCGAAATTTCACAAACGCATAACTCTGTAATTAGAAGGACAGAAATAATTTTTGCCCTTGTTGCATCACCAAGGACTTTAAATGTCTCAGATATACGGTTGATTATATCTTCAGGTTTCATCTTTTTTTTAATATCAGATATTTTTTGTTTATCAATCCAGGAAATTTCACAAATTGTTGCTTTATCTGCCATTTTAGTAAGCTCCTTATAAATTAAATATCATAATTGCACACTTATTCAACTATTATATTTAATATATATTACCTGTCAATTTATATTTGTTGAGTCTTTTATGATTGTAAAGGCTATTACCTGTTAAATAGACTGCAGTTATGGGTGCTGCAGGATAAAAATAGTCCTGCATATCTGCCACACAGTTAAAAAGCTAAAAACCTCACTTAGATAAATAGATATTAAAAAATTTTTTATATAGTTGCCCTCATGATTTTTATATTGAGCAGTGTTTTTAGAGTTAATAATCCCCATGCATTCAGCAACAGTGCGCCAAACTTAAAATACTTTTCTTTTATTCAATTTCAAAGCCGTTTTCTATTAACTTAGATATGACATCTTCAAGCTGCTTGCCCTGTTTTTTGCAACCCCCGGGTATTGTCATCTTCCTGCCAAGGGTATTTCTGACAACCGGGTTTGCAACACCTAAAAACCCCATTTCTTTCAGTATGCTGATAAGCTCAGGATATTCTTCAGTTAATTCATATACAGATTTATTAAGAAAAATCTTTTTCATCAAGCAGCCTCTTTTCTCCTTTCAGGCTCCTGAACCCGGCAATATCTGTTGTCAACTCAACAGTTCCAAGATAATTTGCTTTTTCATCCCTGATTGCTATAAACCTTATAAAAACAAATCTCTCAGCAAAATTAATCCAGAAGTCTGCATTGTCTTTTTTGCCTGCCTTAAATGCGGCCAGAATCTTCTCTACTGCATCAACACTCTGGGGAGGGTGGCAGTTCTGCACTTTCCTTCCAATCACAGATTTTGTCCTTACAAATATTCTTTCTTTATTGTCTGAAAAATACCTTACAGTGTCATCCTTATCAATAAAAGTCAAGTCAAACGGCAGGCTGTTTAACATATACATCAGCTCTTGCAGATTGAGCATTCCTGTTGGCAGTTTAACCTCATTACCATGGGCTATTTCAGGCTCTATAATAATATTTCTTTTAAGATCTTCAATTATTGCAGAAGTTTGAGCTGGTTTTTCTATAAAAGTATATCCGACGTCATCGCTTTCCTTTAATATCTCTATCCAGTCAGCAGGTTTTAACTTTTCCATTGAAGCAGGAAAAAGAATATTTTCCTCTTTAAAAATCATGCCTTCAACTTCTTCAACAAGAGGGTTTATGCACTCACTTATATAAGTTTTAAGATTTTTTAATGATTCCTCTTTATTTGCGCCAGCTGACGCATTTTTGAGCAAATCCCTTATCTCATTATGTTTTCCCCACATAACCTTTGACGGGCCCATGAACCCGTATCTTTCAAGAAACGGAAACAGAAGCTGTTCCTTTCTCACATAGTGATGCTCTATTTCTTTTAACTGGATAAGGAATTCCTTTATTTTTTTAATTGTTTGCGCCACATCTCTTTTTTCAACATCTTCAATATCTTTCTTC
>VGAZ01000174.1 GCA_016870615.1 Actinomycetota bacterium
AGTGATAGCCAAGGCTACAGAGCTGAGCCTGCATTTTTTTGTTTGAGTGCAAGACACTTACATGGGGCGCATATATTATTACTTCTGCCCCGGGTGATAGTACACCAGGCCTCTGCAGCTTATAGGAACCCTTTGCAGCTGTCCATATCTCGTCATAATTATCCGGCATTTGCTGCACAACGCGCTTAAGCGGCGCATCAATATACTTTACATGTATTTTTCTTGAAAGAGCACACGCTGCCCTGTAGCATTTAATGAAGCCTTCATATCCTGAGCCAATAAACAAACCTGCAGGGACCACATCATTTTTCCTTTCTGCGCATACCATGTTAAATGAATATACTTGTGCAGAAATATTTTTAAATATGATTTCTGAGCCGGCATTTATTAAATCCCTGGCCTTATTTTCAACTGTCCCTATAACTGAGCCCAGCCCTGCCAGGACTGCGGCCCAGTGAAAAAGGTCAATGACTTCGGGGCCCGATATGCCGGGGAAAAACACTTTAAGGCCCCCGGAATAGCCTGCTGCCTCATGGGGGGCTGTTGATGATAAAGCGATTATGATGTCGTAGTCAGACAGCACCAGCCTGTTTACCGTAACATCTATATCTTCATTAAGATAACCGCCTGTTTTTTTACTTACAAGGGTTTTTGAAATATGGCCTATTGTCCTAAGGCTACTATTATCATCAAAATCATGATTGAAATAAGAGACATTTTCAGGTTTTTTATCAAACCCAAGCTTTTCATTTATCTCCGTCTCTGTCATTTTCCTGTGTGTTCCGCCTGCATTTAAAAAATCAACAGAGGCGCCTTTTTGTGACAGAAACCTTTCTGCAATAAGGGGGGCTATCCTGTCAGTAAAATCAAATCTTGTATAATCAGGAAATATTACAAGGATTTTCTTACAGGAAGGAATGCCATCAAGAAAGCCGCTTATAAATTCGTTCAGCTTTTTTTTGCTGATTCCATTTAAATTTTTTATCTGCTCCATAGGCTGCCGCTTATCTTAAACAAGTTTTTCAGGTCTTTTCTTGTCCATCCACTCTGTGTGGTATTCTATATACTTTCCGCTGCTGTCAGTTTTTATTTCCGGTGAATCTTTCTTGAGCTTAAAGTATCCGTGTGCCCCGAAATAATCCCTTTGCAGAGCCTGTACCTGCGCAGATAATAAAACTGGGCTTGTTATCTGCAGTATATAATCAAAAGATGAGCTTGTGCAGGGGATGGGCAGGCCAGCACTGTGTGAGATTTCAATAAACTTTGAAAGTTTTTCTATGTTTTTATTTATAAAGTCTTTAAAGGCCGGGGCAGAAATAAGGTTTGAAATATCAGGGTTTTTTTCATACTGGCCCGTAATTTCTGATAAGAACTGTGCCCTTATTATGCAGCCTGCCCTCCACCCGGAAGCAATGCGGCCCATATCAAGGTTCCACCCGTAGCTTTTTGATGCCGCCTCAAGAAGGGCAAATCCCTGGGCATAAGAAGAGATCTTTGATATGTAAAGGGCGTCATGGGCAATTGAAATAAAGTCATCATGGCTGCCGCTATATTTTTTAGAAGGGTATATCAAATTTTGTGAAAGTGAAAGCCTTAAATCTTTATCCTGGCTTGCCTCTCTTGAAAATACAGCTGAAGCAATAGTAGGAACAGAAACTAAAAGCTCAAGCGCGCTTTGCACTGCCCAGGTGCCTGTTCCCTTCATCCGGGTAATGTCTGCTATGCTGTCAACTAAATAATCCTGGCCTGTGCTTTCTTTCTGGGCAAGGCTTTCAGCAGTTATTTCTATAAGGTATGAGGAAAGTATGTCATTTTTGTCGTTCCACTGTCTCATAATATCAGCAATCTTTTTGGCGTCAAGGCCAAGGACAGTTTTAAGCGCCCACACACATTCACCGATTAGCGCCATATCTCCATACTCAATACCGTTATGAACCATTTTTACAAAATGCCCCGCCCCGTCAGGGCCGATGTGAGACACGCAGGGAAATCCGTCAGGTGCCTTTGCTGAGATCTTTTCAAAAAGATCCTTAACAAGACTGTATGCATCAGCTTTTCCGCCAGGCATGATGGCAGGGCCCAGAAGTGCTCCTTCTTCTCCTCCTGAGATACCTGTACCGATAAATAAGATGCCTTTGCTGCCCAGGCAGTTTTCCCTTTTTATCGTATCTTTAAAATATGAGTTTCCCCCATCAATTATAAGGTCGCCCTTACCAAGAAGAGGTATGATTCTTTCAATGGTCTCATCAACTGGTTTTCCGGCCTTTATCATCAATAATATTTTCTTTGGCGGCTCCAGGGAATCAATGAATTCCCGGATGTCATAATACGGGTATATTTTCTTATTTTTTGCACGTGCAGACATAAAGTCGTCTATGCTTTGCCTTGAAATATCATAAACTGATACAGTGTATCCTTTTGATTCAATATTTAAGGAAAGATTTGAGCCCATCGGACCCGTCCCTATTATGCCTATATTATTTGCCGGCATTTTTTTAAAATCTCCTTTTTATTAAAGATATTATGATTTTTAAGGAAAAACTATTTTCACTATACCCCTGAATATGCGCTAAAGCCCCCATCTATTGGCACAACTATGCCACTTACAAAACGTGAAGCATCGCTGGCAAGCCATATGCACGCACCTATAAGGTCCTGGGGTTTTCCGAATTCACCTGCCGGGGTATGCGCAATTATTGCCCTGCCCCTTGGGTTTAAGTTCTCATCCCTGTCAAAAAGCAGGTAATGATTTTGCTGTGTAAGGAAAAATCCGGGCGCTATCGCATTTACCCTGAGCTTTTTATTGAATTCCTGGGCAAAATATACAGCAAGCCACTGTGTGAAGTTATTAACTGCAGCTTTTGCCGCAGAATATCCAGGTATTCTTGTAAGAGGCCTGAAAGCATTCATGGAAGAGATATTAATAATCGAGCCGCCTGCTTCATTTGCGGCCATTGTCTTTCCGAAAACCTGCGCCGGCAGTATTGCGCCGCCAAAAAGATTTAACCTGATGACTTTTTGTATAGCATCAGTCTCCATATCA
>VGAZ01000175.1 GCA_016870615.1 Actinomycetota bacterium
TATCAACTTTATATCAATAATAACAGCAATTAATCACCTTAGCCTAATTTTACCTCTAAATAAGCATAAATTAACTGTTATTTTTACAATAATTATATCAGGCATTTTCCAAATTGTGTTTTTAGGTCAAAAACTTGTGTAATTTTTAGGTTTTGGGGTGCCTAAACTACCTGAAATTGTGGTAATATTAAATTGGGTAAGGTGATCTTTTAAATACTTAGAAATTCAAGCAGGTTCTATATCGGAATAGGCACAAGCGGGGGCGGCCTTTTAAGGGTTAAAAATTCTGCCTTTATTATGTTTATTAAATATATCTTGGTTTTAACCTTTGCATCTTTAATATTTCTTGCAAGAAAAATATTAAAGATATTTACACAGATAAATAAAAGCAGAAGAAATGCAATTATTGCATTTTCGCTATGCCTGTAAATATGGTCTGCTTTCCAGGTGTTTACTGTTTCGTTAAAGCATTTGTTTTCTATCTGCCAGCGGCTGTGGCAGATTCTAACAGTATTTTTAAGATCACCCAAACTGCTATCCATAAAATTTGTTACCCACATCCAGTTAGAAAAAACACTCTTTTGCTCCCAGCTTTTGCCATCTCTTGCATGTGCTCTTTTTGTAGTTGTCTCCTCTGACACAATAACCCTTACATCTTTTCCATATCCATCCCAGCAGCCGGAAATTATATGATCCCAAACCTTATATATTGTTTTTTTATCTTGATATACTTCAGGCTTTGAAAGTAGTGAGAGTTTATTTGCCTCCTCAAAGAGCTGTCTTCTTTTTTCTTTTAGCACCGCTATCGCTTTTTTATGATGAGATTCTAAAAGCTTAAATATTTTCGCATTTAAATAAAGTGCATCACCAATTAATAACTTAAATGCCTTGGGATAATTTTGGCACACCCTTTTAAGCAGCCTGTATGAGCTTGTAACTTCAGACTCACCAGGGGCAATTGGTTCAATGTCAAGCACAAATGAATATTTATCTCCTGCCAGTATTAAAGCTGTAAAGCTGTGGTAGTACTGATATTTTATGCTGCCATCCTTTGTTTTTAATTTTCGTCTTTTACAGTGGCTGCACTTGCAGTAATCTGATACTGTAAGTTCATGGCCGTCAATTATTGCTATGTACTGACCCATGTAAGGCTCTATCATCTTTTTTGCTCTTGACATTTTGTAAACATGTGCGCCCACATCTCTTATGCCATCAATCGATACAGAGTCAGCAACCCTTGCAATTGTTGATACTGATGGCCCTGCCTTGCTTTGAGAAAAGCTGTGCAGTGAACCAAGATTTGCAATATGGATAAATACAATGGCTGATAGTATTTTTATTGTTAAAATCTGCGGCTTTATTCTTCTGTCTGTTATATATGCAAGTTTTTCAAAAAGGCTAAAGTGTTTGGAGAAGTATTTTATTATTCTTTTAAACACTTTCTTTATCCAGTTTTAACTTTTCATAATTTAGCTCGGAAATCTTTTCCAGAAGGTCTTTTATCTTGTGGTAATTATCTATCTTTTTTTTAACTACTTCTTCAAGTTTTACAGGAACATAAGTCATTTTTGTTTTTTTATCCTGCTTTCTGCACAGATACAAAGAGATATGTTTTTTGTTTTGTGTAGCGCATCTGCACCTTGGGTTTCCGCATACCCTTTTCATGGTAACTGCATTTGCCCTAATAAAGTTGCCCCC
Organism: Actinomycetota bacterium; assembly: GCA_016870615.1. GTDB lineage: Bacteria > Actinomycetota > Humimicrobiia > Humimicrobiales > Humimicrobiaceae > VGAZ01. The sequence goes on from VGAZ01000175.1 coordinate 1,699, forward strand.
ATATACAAGTTTTGCAAGATGTGATGTGGCCTTTTTTAGCTCAAGCTCCATATAATTTCTGTTCATTTTATCCTCCTTTCTTTTATGATATTACTAAGTAATATCATATATGAAGGTAAAAATCAATAAATGCTCCAAATCGAATTTGCTCTTGGGTTAATTTGGATGATTTATAGCCTCTACAGTGGTATTATTTAGGAAATTTATTTAAGATGATTAATTGCTGCTGAAGGTTTCTTAAACTTACACTTCAAAAAGTCATTGATAAAATAATTCAGGATTCATACAGAGAGGAGGTAAAACCGGATACCTCTTTTGCATATATTGCTATGGTCTTTTTTAAAATAAGACAAATTTTAAAATTGCATACACTTTAATATAGGAGAATGTTGAGTTAATAGCCTTATTTTTACTGGTACCTGTAAGCACTTCTATATTCAGTTTAACGCTATATGCAAAAATAGAATTATTAATGATTTATTAAAAATCAAAAGAATGCTAAAATTTTTAACTTGTAAAAATCAATAATGATATAATTATTATTATAATATAAAATAACACAACATGCTGGATTTAAAATTTGTTGATTTAAGGTCTCAATACAAAAAAACATCTTTTATATGTTATTAGCAGAAGTAATAGGTTCCATCTACTGTACAATAAAAGTTGAATCTATAAAAAACACAAAATTAAAAATTGTAAAATTACTTAACCCTGATGGTACTTTTAATGGAAGTTATTCGATTGTTGAGGATGCAATTAACGCAGGGACGGGGGAAAAGGTTCTCATAGCTGAAGATGAAATTGCAATTGCAAATATTTTAAATGGTAAAGAAGATATTCCAATTAGGTTTTGTATAGTATCAAAAGTTGATAATATTCATATTTTTAAAAACGAATAAAATATTAAATGGAAATTGGAAAAGTTGTTGGAAGCGTAGTCTCTGTTTCAAAAATACAGGAATTAAGACCTGTAAAAATGTTTCTCGTCCAAGTCCTTGATAGTGAGGGTTGTTTGAAAGATGATTTTATTACTGCTATCGATGCTATTGGTGTTGGCCCAGATGATATTGTAATCATTACTCAGGGTAGTGGAGCTAGATTTACAGAGATATCAAAACCAACGCATACAGATGCTGCTATAGTGGCAAGAATAGATAATATTAGTTTATAATTATTAATATTATTAAGGTTAAATTATTAGAAACAATAAACGAGAATGTGTTTCCCTGACATACAATTATATAATAATGATACTAGGTAAAATTACAAAACAATTAGTTTGCACGATTAAAGATCCGAATCTTAATGCGGCTAAGATATTTAAAATAAAATTA
>VGAZ01000176.1 GCA_016870615.1 Actinomycetota bacterium
TGGTACTAGAATTTAAAGAATTTCTATTTTAATAATAATTTTAAAAGTTCTTGCTATTGTAAGCTCTGGGCAGCCATTCCGGTATGTATGTCATAGAAATTTTAATACTTGTTGCCAGTCAAATCCTATATTAATTCCTTTAATTCTTCTTTACTTATACCAGCACTTTTTAAAATTGCAATACAAGTGCCTATGGGTAAATCTCTTTTGTGAAATGGAACAACAACTCTTATTTTTGTTTCTGGCTGGAAATAAATATGATGACTTCCTTTAGTTCTGTCCAGAACAAATCCTTTTGATTTTAATATCTTGATAATCTTTGCAGATGTTAACATAGGTAAATCAGGCATTCTCACTTACTGTTAAAGTATACTCTAATATATTTTCTTCAGTAGGTATATCTTCACCGTGAGATTTTAAACTCTCAATATATAATTCTATTGCTTCTTTTGCATTTATTATGGATTCATCAATTGTTTCGCCATAAGTAATACAACCAGGAAGAGAGGGGACAGATACTGTATATCCACCTTCAGGTTCCTTTTTTAGAAGTATTTTATAATTTAATATTTTCACTCTTTTGCTTTCGTATTTTTAAAGTTTTTAATAATCCTATTATGCTATTGTTTTATTTAAAAGTAAAATAATTAAAGCAATTGACCCGTAAATAATAGATCTGGTACAAAAATAATCTTGTCCGAGCTTACAATTGCAATTCTAACTTCGTTCGCTATGGCCAGCCATTTCGGCATGTATGTCATAAAAATAAAGAGCAATATTTTATCAATAGCTCCTAATAGCGTAGAAATATGTACTCTACTGCAGTAAAAATCAAGTGCTTTACAAATTCAAAATTATATCGCAAAGAATTTAACTTAATGTTTTTTTAAACAATCCATTTTTTTCTGATATTGAAAATACTGAAGTAAAATAATCCAACACAGAATATTATAAGGACAATTATATCAAGCCAAACAAATAGGTAATTTGCTTTTGAAATTGAATATTTTAAAATATCGACTCCATATGTGACAGGCAATATATATGAAATCGGCCTGATATAAACCGGCATTGATGCAAGCGGGATAAACAGCCCGCATAAAAATATCATAGGAAACCTGAAAAAATTAGAAAATGTCTGTGCCTCAAAAACCTCTTTTGCAGAAACCGCAATGGAGAGGCCAAGAAGTGTCGAGACAATTGATAAAAGAATTATTCCTATAAATAATAAATACCAGTTTGCAACAGGAGACTTAAAGTATAATACAGATATAAGTATTGGTATAAAGCTGTTAATTATTCCAAAGATAACTGCTCCACTTATCTTGGAAAATACAAGAAGCCCAGTGGATATTGGGGCAAGAAGCAGCCTGTCAAATGAGCGACCCCTTCTCTCAAATGTAATTGTTACTGCAAGCATAGATGTTGTTCCAAACAGAATTGACATGGCAACAATACCTGCAAATATTTCCTCTATTTGAAAAGCTTTTCCGGACCTGAAAAAAAACATAAGCATCCAGGCAAAAGGAAATATTATTCCCCAGCTAATATTTGGCGGTTTTAGATAATAATTTTTCATATCTTTCAGGAGAATATTCCAGAATGCAATGGCAGACTTCATTTTTTCTCTTTCTCCTTTTTCATAACATCTAACTCTATACCAGTTAATTTTACAAATGCATCTTCAAGTGTTGGCCTTATAAGTTTTGCTTCAAGAATATAAATGCCGTTTGATGATAAAAAAGATACAACAGGAGAAACATCTATTTTGGACGTGCTTATGAGTTTGATTGTATTTTCATTTTTAAAGCTGCATTCAAGTTCAGGAAAACTCTGTTTTAATTTTTCAAGTAGGACATTTTTATCAATGGGGGTTGATTCAAATAGAACTTCGATAATATTTGACTGGCTTATATCTTCAATGAAATTTTGAACTTTACCTATTTTTATTATCCTTCCCTTATTTATAAATGCAATCCGCTCACATAACCTTTCTGCTTCTTCAATGTAATGGGTTGTTAAAAAAACAGTCATTCCATCTTCATTTAAATTTTTAATAAGGCTTCTTATCTGTCTTGAGCTTGCAACATCAATACCTGTTGTGGGCTCATCAAGAAATAATATTTCGGGGTCATGAACAAGAGAGGCTGCAATTGTAAGCTTTCTTTTCATGCCCTTGGAGTATGATTTAAATCTTTTGTCTGCTGCATCGGAGAGTTGAAATATTTCAAGAAACTGTTTGGCTTTAGCTTCTCTTTTGGAACGTTTTATTCCATAAAGTGAGGCACAGAAGCACAAGTTTTCAAAACCTGTAAGCTCCTCATATAAGTTGCTTTCATCAGGGACAACACCTATACAACCCTGGAATTTTTTTATTTTATTTGTTATATCATTATTCTTATAAAATATCTTCCCATCAGTTATTTTTGCCATACCAATAAGCATATTAATTGTCGTTGTCTTACCTGCAGCATTTGGACCCAGAAAACCAAATATTTCACCTTTGCTGATGCTAAATGATATGCTGTCAACTGCGGTCAGGCTTTCATATTTCTTTGTCAGGTTTTTAACTTCTATAATAGATTCCATACATGCCCCGTCAAATTTATATATCTGTTATTTTTCGCAGGTCAATACCAAATTTTTTAAAAACATCTTCATTGACTCTGTAATGCATATTAAATCCTGTTCTTGTGCCATCAACAATGTCGTTAGATTTCAAAACCTTTAAATGTTGTGAAACTGCAGATTGGGTAATATTTAATTTAAATGCAATCATACCAACACAAAGTTTTTTACCTGAAAGGAGAAGCTTTAAAATTTTGATACGCGTAGGATCACCAAGAGCCTTGAAGAAATCTGTTGTTTTATTTATATTGTCAGGCATTATTATTTAAGATATTAAGTAATTACTTATATTCTAATATCAGATATAGCAGAAATCAAGTATTCATCAATGCTTTAGATTATTTTTTGAAAAATATCATAAATAATATCATTATTTATTATTTTA
>VGAZ01000177.1 GCA_016870615.1 Actinomycetota bacterium
CAAGAAAACTTTTTAATAATGTATTTCTAAGATATTCCTTTTTTTCAAACTTTTTTGAAAGAGCAGGAAATATTACAATTCCTATAGCACTTGGGAAAAATAAAATAATCCTTCCTATTTGTGATGCAGCAGAAAAATACCCTGTATTTTCTGAAGAAAAAAAATGTTTTACAAGCACTATGTCAATATAAGAAATCAGGGTAAATAAAACAGTAGAAAATAAAATCATAACCATACTTTTGTAAAAATCTTTAAGGTCAATATTGCTGCCAGCATTATCAGAGATTTTTAATCTCAGGATATCTTTTATGAATAGAAGGATTATTAAATATGAGATAAATATGGATAATATTATCCCTATAACAGCACCAAGCGATTTAAAGCCCAGATAGACTAACAGGACACCTAAAAGAAGCTTCAAACTTGTTCCTAAAACTGAATAAACTCCAAAGGCCTTGAATCTCTCCGTCCCCTGGATAACTCCAGCTATGACCGAAGATAATGAACCCGCTATTATAACTATTCCCAGAATAATAAATGGTAATTTAGAATCCATTTGAAGAAAGGACATAACTGGTTGTAAAAGTAATATTATCAAAATAAAAATAAGAAAAGATAAAATAAAAAATCTTACCGTCATCATGATGAAAAATTTTTTTATTTTATTTTTATTGTCCTGTGCATAGTATGTTGAAATATATCTTGTCGTCGAAGTTTGAAATGTTCCTGTGACAGCTCCTGAAATATAAAGAAGTGAAATTAATGTAGTTAAAATACCATATTCCGAGGGACCTAACATCCTTCCCATAATAATCTGGTAAAAAAAATTTATCAGGTTTGCAAGAATGGAAGCAACAAAAATAATACCTATGTTTTTAGCGGTCAGATTAAAATATTTTGAAAAATATTTTTTAAAATACATAAAAGGTAAACCTTGTATTTTGACTTTTATAAAAGCTGTCTAATCATAAAACCTTTTTATTTTTAAACGATAAAAAATTGCTAATGTGTCAATCAATGTATCATAAACAGCTTTTAAACCAATTCTATTATAGTATGCTCTAGTTGGCTTTAAATAAATTGGGCCTTCAATTATCTTATAACCCAGTTTGTGTAAAACCACAAGTAACTCCAGGTCAAAAGCATATCTTTTAACTATGATCCTCGATATGCTATTTTTTAAAGCTTCATATCTAAAGAGTTTAAATCCAGTTTGTGTATCTTTAACAGGTAATCCAAATAAAATTTTTATCAAGAGATAATACCCGTTACTTATAAATTTTCTGCTATTTGGGTAATTTACAATTGAGTCTTTGTGCCGTTTAGAGCCCATTACTAAATCTGCTTTATTATCTTCCATCAACTTTAAAAAATTTATTATCTGGGAGGGGTGCAGGTCCAAGTCTGCATCCAAAAATAGTACATAATCACCGGACACAAAATCAAAGCCGTATTTTATTGCACAACCCTTGCCGGCATTGGGTTTGTATCTTTCAATTTTTACCCTTCCACTAAAAAAATTAAGGTTTTCCTGCACTATTTTATAAGTACCATCAATACTTCCATCATCAATAATAACAATCTCGTAATCATAATCAATTTTATCAAATACGTTTATTGTCTCTTTGATTGTTAAAAGTATTTTATCTTCTTCATTAAAAGCAGGTATTAAAATAGAAATCTTTTCTTTAGTCATTTTAAAAAACATTTTTATTATAAAACTAAATATAAATTGTCCGCTTAATTATAGCAAAGGGCAAATTAAATAATAAGATTTTTCAACTTATTTTGTGCAAGTTGAAAATACAATATATATTATAAACTGTTAATACTATCAAAAAAATCATGCATACATATAATTTTTATTTAATCTTTTAAGCTTAGTATATAATATAAAAAAGATTTTTGAGAAAACAATTGAGAAGTTTAAGATTCTTCGGGTAATCCAATAAAAGGATTTCCTCTAAATGCAGATAGGATAGTATCAATTACAGAAAATGAGTTCTTATTTACAGTCAAGATGCTGCCTCTTATTCAACAGAATATTTTAGGTTCATCAACACTAAAAATTATTTCAGATCTTTTCTACTTTAGATTTGTCAACCAAATATCACATTTGGTCTGAGCTATTACCAAATAATATGATAAAGTCGTATATAAAATAAAGTGTCTCTCTCCAGTACTCTTTTAAATAGTCAAGCAAGTTTTAAGCTTTGATTTGCTTTGCTATCCCCTTATTTTGGCACATCCCTTACTTTGAAACTTTGCCGGTTCCACAAAATACAGAGTTATTTTGAGAGGCGAGTGCGCCTACATGATGGGTTTATGTCAATTAACTGTTTTATTAATTCCATATCTTTATGTGCTATCTTTTGACTCTGGATAATTATTGTTTTGTTTATGCAGATATAGTAGTATATATACAGAAGAGAAACCAGAGGCAAAAGGAAAAATTTATTTTTATTTAAATTTGTATTATTTATTAAGTTTTATATGTAAATAATTACAAAATAATAAAGGAATTATAAAATCTGTACTTTTTACACTTTTTGCAATTCCATTAATTTTTAACTATTTTAGGGTTTATTTTTTTAAAAATTTGGCATTACTTTTCTATCAGGTTTTTTATATTGTTACTCTTAATGTTTTTTTATATATCATTTTTTAATCAGAGAAAAATAAATTATTAAAATGATAACATATAAAGGCTATGAATCAATTTTTATTGCATGTGGAATTGTTGGGACAGAACCTGGTTTATCAGGTGGAGAAATGCGGTTTATAGAAATTGCAAAAAATTGGGTTAATCAAGGGATAAGAATACACCTTTTAAGTAGTTATAGTGCTAAAGAGTTATGTAATAGAATGGGATTGGATGTAGAATTGCACAATATTTCAAGCTCAAAATTAGTTAGAAGATTTACATTCTTTTTATTAGCTTTTAAGTCTCTTTTTGTATCCCTTGGAAT
>VGAZ01000178.1 GCA_016870615.1 Actinomycetota bacterium
TTGTTTTTAATGAGTTTGCTTACTATCCAAAAAAAAATAAGCAAACCTATTTCATTCTGCAATAAATACGCAAAAACTCACTATTTTTTTAATGGCACTAAATTCCGGCAATAAAAAGCCCTCTATGCTTATGGACCTTGTAAATAAATTCTCATGAATTGTCTTAAGGCGCATTTTGCCCCCACCCAAAATGCGCCGTTTACCAGGTGCTCTAATTTAAATTTTTTAATGTTGTCAGCAATATCTTTTTAAAAAAGTGATCACTACTATTGATATTTTAAATTTTTTCTTTTGCAGCCGTGTATAGTGTTGGGTAAAACAATTTCAATGGTTTGATGTGAATTGGAAGAGGGGAGCCAAATGTAACTCATCATAATTTTTGCTCTCAATTTCTTTATTAATTAAGCTTAAAATAGGATTAATTTTAGGTGTTCGAAACTTGTTATTTTCAAAATAGATTCCTTCTGGAAATAGCAATTCTTGAAGCTTTCTTTTTTTATCAAATTCTGAATTAAGCCATATATCAGATATGCTCATTAAAAAATATGTACTATAATTTATAAATTCATCTGGATTTATTAGTTCTTCTCAATGTCTTTTATTATCTTTTCAAAGATCTCCTGCCTTAATGAAATAGCCTGGCTTTCTATGTTGCTTAAGCTGAAATTCTCAATGCTAACATTGACTTTTCCCAGGCTTAATTCTATGCTTTTCATATTGGCCCCCTTTATTAAGTTGTCTTGTGTAATAACAACTATTTTAAAGTAGGGGCCTATAAATTTCTATTTATTCATCACGGAATAATAGATGCTTCCGATAAATTTTAATTACTTGACAGGATAGTATAAAAAGACGGCTCTTTTTGGGCCGCTTTTTATTAGGTGGCGGAGGTGGCGGGACATGCACAAAATTTTAATCTGCAGTGTAGTTAATTGTAAGCTTTGCCTCACAATAATTTATCCTTAAAACATCATTTACACCGTCGCTATCTGTTGCGCTGCTCAGCCCAAACTTTATCTGGTAATAGCTATTATCCTCATTTATAACCTGCTGCAAAGTGTTTTTGAGGGCATCATTGCTAAAGGAAAATTCATGAAGGCCCGTCGAGCATGATGTGAGAGGCGTGCCTCCCACAGCGAAATCTTCGGTCCCAAGCTCCCCATATTGAATTGCTTTTAAATCAAGCCTTGCAGCAAATTCAGGGTTTGTTTTTTAAACATATTGCTTCTTTTATAGTTTCGGGCCAATCAGTTTAAAAATCCGCAACCACGGTTTAATATGAATTTAAGAAATGAAATCTTTATATGAAATTATACACAAATTTAAAATCATTTTATATAAAGAAGCACCGGGCAGTGGTCAGAGCCCATAACGTCTGAAAGTATAAGAGAGTTTATCACCCTGTCTTTTAGGCCCTGGCTTATGAAAAAATAATCCAGCCTCCATCCGACATTTCTTGCCCTTGAGCTTGTCTTATAGTCCCACCAGGTATAATTGCCGGGCTCATCACTAAACATCCTGAATGAATCAAGAAACCCTGCATCAAGGAGGCTGTCTATCCATGCCCTTTCCTCAGGCAGGAAACCTGTATTATTGACATTTTGCTTTGGCCTTGCAAGGTCTATTGGCCTGTGGGCCGTATTTATGTCTCCTGTGACTATTAAATTCCTGCCTTCTTTTATAAGGAGCTTTAAGTATTTGAGGAATTCATCGTAGAAATCAAGCTTATAGTCAAGCCTTTTTTTGTCCCGCCCGCCGTTTGGCATATAAGTGTTAAAAAGGATGAAGTCTTTAAAATCAAGCCAGACCACTCTTCCTTCATCATCAAATCTTGTTATTCCAAAGCCCTGCCCAGAACATGAGGGTTTTATTTTTGAATATATGGCAACTCCACTGTAACCGGGCCTTGTTGCGCATGAGAAATATGAGAAGTATTTGCCAATTGATTTTAGTTCATCAGGGATTTTGTCTTGGTGCACTTTTATTTCCTGGAGGCAGACTATGTCAAAATCTCCCTGGCCAATAAAATCATGGAATCCCTTTTTGCTTATTGCCCGCAGCCCGTTTACGTTCCAGGAAACTATTTTTAGGGTATTGGTGTTTTGGGTTTTGGTTATGGTCATGGTTTTAAGTTTTTAAATAGAACAAACATTATTGGTTATAATTATTATATTATTTTTTATTAGGAGATTACTGTGAATTATATCATTCTAAAAAAGAATAGTTTTTGAGAATTCTACCTGCTTAATGCTATCGTTAAATATATTTTAAAACCTCATAGATAATTGGCATGATTTTTTAAAAAATTTACTTGACATTTTGCCATTTTTTTTTGCTATGATGGTTAAAAATCTTTTTATAAATAGCAATTATAAAAAAAAGGGATGGAGGTATAATGAAAACCATAAAAACGATTATAGATGGTATCAGTACTACCATAAAAACAGAAGATGAAGACTTGAATAAATTGGAAAAAATTATTTCTATCTTCAATGTTGAAGAACCAGCGGTTAACTCCAGAATAGATAATGAAGATGTTATACACTCTTGCAATCGAAATGCTTATTTTAAAGAAATTTATATTTTATTGTCAGGAAACTTCCCAATTACAAAAAATGAACCACTTAAATCCATGGTTATTTTTTATACTCATTCAAGCAGTAGGATATCAAAAAGACAACTTGGCTTAGCTTGGCTATATTTTGCCAAGGATTCAACTTCAGTTAGAATGTATTTAAGAAATGTTAGTTATATTGAATATCCAGAAAATTTAACAAAAAAATTAATTGACTATAAAATAAATAATTGGGGATTTCCAATTTTTAATATAATGAATTCCTTAACAAGTATTATATTGATGAAGAGTCATAGTAATTATATAAATTTTATTTTTGGAGGATTAAATGGTTTTGGTTAAAGATATATTAATTCCATTGAA
>VGAZ01000179.1 GCA_016870615.1 Actinomycetota bacterium
ATTATCGCATATATAATCATTTAATGTAGCTAATTATACATATTATATATCTATTTACACATTTATTTTTTTATTTTGAAAATGGCATTATCTTCTGCTATAATTCTTTTTGCGAAAAATAAATTTTCGGGGTTGGGTGAAATCCCCTACCGGCGGTAAAGTCCGCAAACCTTATTTGACCGAAGTAAGGCTGATTTAGTGAAATTCTAAAACCGACAGTTAAAGTCTGGATGGGAGAAAATTTATGACTTAAATGCTTTAAAGAATAAGCCTGTAAAGCATTAACTGTGTGATTGGATTTTTATACTGGCGGTAAAAAATCAAGCAGTTAAATGCATGTAAATTGGGACAAGTTTTTTACAGGATTATTTATTAAAAATAAAAAAGCAAATTAATGTTTTTAAGCCATGGATTTTCTCCATGGCTTTTTTATTTAATTTTATTGTATTTATTTAAAGGCATGGAAAAAGATAGTCATCCTTTTACAGGGCAGGACAGTAAATACATGAAGCTTGCCTTAAAGCTTGCAGCAAAAGCAAAAGGCAAAACAAGCCCAAACCCCCTTGTTGGCGCTGTAATAGTAAATAATGGAACCATAATTTCAAGTGGACATCACAAAAAGGCGGGGCTTGCCCATGCTGAAATAGAGGCAATAAACAATTGCAGCGACAAAAGGCTCTTAAAAGGTGCAGTTATGTATGTGACTCTTGAGCCATGTTCTTTTTATGGAAAAACGCCGCCCTGCACTGAAGCCATAATTGAATGCGGCTTTGCCAAAGTCATTGCTGCAGTTACTGACCCAAATCCCAGTGTCAGCGGAAAAGGATTTGCGCGTTTAAGGCAGGCAGGCGTTGATGTGCATACCGGGCTTCTTGGAGACGAGGCAACCAGGTTAAATGAAGTTTTTTTCAAGCATATTAAGACAGGCTCACCGTTTGTAACACTTAAAATAGCAGCAAGCATTGACGGAAAGACTGCTGCTGCGGGCGGGCATTCAAAGTGGATAACAGGCAAAAGATCCAGGAGCATTGTGCAGGGATTACGTTATCAAAGCGATTGCGTGCTTACAGGCATAAATACAGTTATTGCAGATGATCCGCTACTGTATCCAAGAAATTTATCATCCGGAAAGCCGCTTTCTTTAAAAAATAAAAAGTTTTTCAGGGTAGTGCTTGATTCCGGACTTAAAATATCCGCTGATTCAAAAATAGCCGGCACAGCAGGCATGGTAAAAACTGTTGTATTTGCATCCCTGGAAAATAAAAGAGATGCAGGTTTTAATAAAAGAATGAATTTACTGAAAGAAAAGGAAATAAATGTTGAGCTTGCGCCGGCAGAAGGCGCACATGGACTTTGCCTTGGATTTATATTAAAAAGTCTTTATAAAAAATATGGAATAACATCAGTGCTGGTTGAGTGCGGGCCCACTCTTGCTGCATGTTTTACCAAAAAAAAGCTTGCAGATAAATTTATTTTCTTTTTTGGCCCAAAAATAATAGGGGGCGGCAGCCCATATAGCATGTTTTCGTCCCTGGATGTGCCTGATGTAAACAAAGCATATAAAATAAGGTTGAAACTATTAAAAGGACCGGCGATGATTTAATGATTGCCGCATATCCTTCATATAGTTAAAAAATATAAGCGCAAATAATTATTTAACAACAGGTTTTAATTATGTTTACAGGAATAATAAAAGAGATAGGGAAAATAATAAATATTTCCGGTCAAGGCAAAAGCAAAACGCTTGAAATTTCCTGCAGCAGAATCATAAATGACATTAATAATGGTGATTCAATTGCAGTTAACGGCTGCTGCCTTACCGTAACAGATTTCACGCAAAATAGTTTTAGGGCAGATCTTTCAGGGATTACATTTTCAACCACGAATTTTGCCAATGCAAAAATAAATGATGCTGTAAACCTTGAGGACTCATTAAAACCTTCAGATAGGCTCGGCGGCCACTTTGTTTCAGGGCATATTGACGGCATTGCTGAAATTACGGAAATAAAAAAGCAAGGTAATTCATATATTTTTAAAATTAAGCCTCCAGCCAGCTTATACCCGTTTATCGCGCCAAAAGGTTCAGTTTGCCTTGACGGAATAAGCCTGACAATTGCAGATTTTGATATGGATATTTTCACAGTATCTGTAATACCCCATACTTACGAATATACTGCTCTTAAATATAAAAAAAGCGGCAATTTCTTAAATATAGAGGCTGACCTTATTGCCCGCTATATTGCAAATATACTTAAATTTTCAGGCCCGGGCCAGTTGCAGGGTAAACTTACGGAGAAAAACCTTGATGATATAAGACAAAAAGACGAAAAATTAAAGGAGAAATTAATTGAATACGGATTCTTTAAATAATAATTGCGGCACTGGGGGAATAAAATATTTTTATGCTGTGGATGATGTCATTGAAGATATAAAGGAAGGTAGAGTTTTAATAATTGCAGATGACAAATCAAACGACAATGAAGGTGTGCTCTTCCAGGCTGCTGAAAAAGTTACAAGCCATTCAATGAATTTTTTTATGACACACGGCAAGGGCCTCATTTATATGCCGGCAGAACATCAAAGGCTTGAGGAGCTTAAAATCCCGGCATTTACAATTTCCGGCCAGCATGCAAAAAACATCAGCGATGTTAGCATGCCGATTAAAAATACTTCAGGCCCCACCCTTGCAATGTCAATAGATTCTGCAAAACGAAAAGGCAGCGGCGCATCTGCCTCTGACAGGGCGCTTACTGTAAAAGCATTTGCTGACAAAGATTCAAAACCACAGGACTTCATAATGCCGGGCCACGTCTTTCCCTTAAAATACCATGAGGGTGGCGTGCTTGCGCGTGCAGGCCACACTGAGGCTGCTGTTGACCTTGCAAGAATTGCCGGGCTTTTTGCTGCAGGCATAATCTGT
>VGAZ01000180.1 GCA_016870615.1 Actinomycetota bacterium
GTATTTGTATTCTTCAACTATAACTATGTTTATGGTGTCATAAGCCCTGTTACGTCAAGGATATTTAACGGCGCAAGGGCAGATACGCAGGAGACAATTGATGAGGGCGATGAAATAGAAATAACAGATAATGGTGAAATCGAAGATACGGCTGGGCAAAGCGATGAGGGCAGCCTCCCTGTTAGCACAGATGATTTAAATGAGGCTGAAACAATATCTAAATACACAGGCAATGAAAGCCCCGCTGCAGATAAAGAAAAAAACGATGAAGAAGAAAAAGAGGATGATAAAAAAGAGCAGGGCACCTCGCCATCTATTAAGCTTGAAATATACGAGGGCCCCATATATTCAGAAGCAGATGATGTGTGCTACTACAGGGTAAGGGCAATTGTTTCAGGAAATCCCCAGCCAAAGGTAAGTTTTTCCAAGGACGACAGCCGTGGGTGGCTGGGCCAGGGAAAAGCCCAGGTAAACCTTAAAAGAAATGAAGGGCAATATACTCTTACTGCAACGGCCCAGAATAACCTGGGTAAGGCCTCAGGCAGTTTAAATCTTTCCTGGGGTTGCAACAGAAGCCCTGATATAAGAGGCATAAATATTTCACCCGGCACGGTTTATGCTGGCGGGCAATATGAAATATCTGCAGACGCTATAGACCTTGACGGTGACAGTATTTCTTATGCCTGGAGCGCAACAGGGGGATCACTTTCAAGCAGCAGTTCAAATCCAGCCAGGTGGCAGGCTCCATCATCACCGGGCGATTATAATATAACGCTTACAGCAAGTGATGATAAGGGAAATAAGTCAGAGCCAAAAACATTAAAAGTTACTGTAAGGGCAGCATCAGGCCCGGTGACAAACAATACTAGCGTTGTGGGCTATGTTGATGTGAGCCAGGAACAGCTTGTCAGTTTATTTACAAGGAGGAATTCATCCAAAACAGAAAGGGCCGCAAGGCTTGCCCCGCTTTATATAAAATACGGTAAGATGTTTAATATAAGGGCAGACATTGCCTGGGCACAGATGATTCATGAGACAGGACTTCTGGAATATACAGGTGATGTTAAGCCCCACCAGAATAATTTTGGCGGAATCGGCGCAACAGGCGGCGGAAATCCCGGCAACAGTTTTGCAACAGAGGAACTTGGAATTATTGCGCAGTATGCCCACCTAGCCTGGTATTATTTTCCAAACCATGTCAACCAGTACTGCACGATGGAATATGACCCCAGGCATTTTGAGAATGCCCACATACACTATACAGGCGATACAAGGCTTGGGTTCTTAAACGGCAGATGGGCGCCTGGTGCCACATACACTGATAAAATAGCCCTGTTTGCAAGCGAGGTTTTTGGAATTTAGGGGACGGTTCTTCCTGCTTTTTCCTCCTTCTTTCCCAAGCTTACTTTGTGAACAGCATTATTGTTAACACACAATATGTCTGCAATTTTTCTATGACTTAATTTTGTATTAGTCAATAGTTTTTTTATTAACTCTTCAAAATGTGGATTTTTTAAAATTTCTTTTTTTTCAGTTATATTTTCCGTTATATAATAATTGTTTATTATATGGTGGGCAGCTTCTATTCTTTTCTGTTCTATTTCGTCTTTACACTCTAAATATTCACAGTTATCTTCTTGCTGGTGAAAACTTTTTAATAAATCTATTTTGTTTAAAAAGAATTCCATTATAAAGTCTATTTGTTTTTGATTGACTGCTTTGGGTTTATATCCAAAAAATTCTCTACAGCTACTCCAGGGATATTTCTCTGGACTTTTTACTATTTTTGCTTTTACCGGATTATTGTGGACATATCTAATTACCTGGAGAAGATATGTATCATTTGAAATTGCCTCACTTTTATATCTGTCCTGAAATACATGTCCGGTTCTATTAGCCTCCTTATTAAATTTTACTGCATATTTAATGTTTATTCTTTTCATTGCTTCAGATAAATCATTTATCTTTCCTGAAATTACAATATGAATATGATTGTCCATAATACAGTAAGCTGCAATTTCTACATGAAATTCTTTTTTAACACTGATTAAAAGTTCCATAAAATATGATTTAAGGTCTTTATGTATAAATATTTTTTCCCTATTATTTCCACGCAACAGTACATGATAATAACCTGTGGGGCTTATTTTCCTTGCTTGTCTTGCCATGCTCTTAACCTTATTTTTAATATCATGATCATTATATCAAAAATATTATATAAATGCACAAAAGTTTTTAAGTTTAAATACATAAAAGACTAAAAGCAAGAAGAACCGTCCCCATTGGATATGGCAACATGGCAATAAACATGGCAACAAAATAATTTTGCCATGTTTATTGCCATGTTGGTTAAAAATACCTAAGTAAAAGTCCTAATGTCAAGTATAAAATAAAGAAATGACTTTTTTATTTTCAGCCACTAGTGAGCCAGGTTCTTTTAGCCAGAAGTGGTGGGGAAAACTCTGGATATCTACACTTGAAAGTTTTGATATTGGCGCCAGGCTTTCCCGCGGGCGCTCGTATGCACGCATAGGCCAAGGTTAAAATATTTTTTAAGCATACATGTTGCGTCATCTAAAAAGTTTCCGAAAGCATATTGACATGACCACTTGAATTGACTATATTACTGTATATAGTTAAAAGGAAGGGGGTCTTATGAAAACTATTGCTGTAAGTATTTTTAAAACCACTGCATTAAAGATTATTGATGAAATTTCAAAATCACATGAACATATAATAATAACAAAAAGGGGAAAGGCTGTAGCAAAGCTGAT
Organism: Actinomycetota bacterium; assembly: GCA_016870615.1. GTDB lineage: Bacteria > Actinomycetota > Humimicrobiia > Humimicrobiales > Humimicrobiaceae > VGAZ01. The sequence continues at coordinate 2,775 of VGAZ01000180.1, forward strand.
TCCATATCAATCTTCGACTAATGAAGCAATTCCCGGAAAATTATCCTCAGCACTTGTCGAAGAAAAAGATATTATTACACCATTAGGGCCTGAGCTTTGGGAGGTATGTAAATGAAATATCTTCTCGATACCCACACATGGATCT
>VGAZ01000181.1 GCA_016870615.1 Actinomycetota bacterium
AATGCCATTACAAGATAATGCTGAATTGACTTTCAATAAATGAGTTTAAATAGGGCATTCCTCCGCCCTAAGAGGTTTACAGTTGCATACTCATTTGATGATTATGCTCAAAATGATTATAGACTGTGGTTATGAGGATTTTTAAAAGGGGAGTTGTTGCTTCCAATATAAGATTCATACCAAAACAGGTTTAAACACTTACAGATTTATCTAAATTAGATTTCTGGAAGGCAGTTCTTATTGGTATTATTTCATACACCTGTTTTTTATATGAAGCAAAAAGCCCGGGTGATGGCGCGATTGGACAGAAGAAAGAATTTATCAAAAACAATCTGCAAAAATACATAACTACAGATAAAAAAGGAAATCTTGAGTTAAAGGTCGTACTTCCTGATGAGGTTGCGCTGGATAATATAGCTTCGGTACTTTCAAAGCTTGTACAATAAAAATTAGCATTTTAGATTATCTTATTTATCTTTTTGCACATATATGCTAAAGTATAATTCATGTCTTTAGATACTTTAGCAACAAGTAAAAATAAAAAAGAGTACCGCAGCCGTAAGCCCCAGTACAGCCCATACTACCGGTATATTGAAGATAATTATGAAGCATTTGAAAGAATATACAGTACAAAATACCAGGAAAAATTTGGATATTTTAGACAGGTTGTATCAGAAGTAATATATCAGTATCTTGACTGTGGTATAGTTACAAAAGGATTTGCGTGCATCAAATGCTTATGGGTAGCTCCCCATAAGCTCCATCCAAAAGATATTCCTCGCCTGGTTTTATCCCTTAAACTTGTTTTTTTATAAAAAATCAATCTTTTTGGCCAAACAATCATTAGATGGGGCAGGGATCCTATAAGTTAATCAATTAAAATTTAAATACTTAAAAAGAAAATTGAAGAATTTTTAAATTAGTTTGGATTTATAAAATAATAAAAAAGATTTGAAGAAAGTTTTTAAAAATGAAGACATTTGCTTTTATTGATGCATCTAATCTATTTTATGGTGGAGAAAAAAGCCTGGGCTGGAAAATAGATTATTTAAAACTTTTCAAATACCTTAAAAAGAAATATGAAGTTTTAGAGGTTTATTATTTTGGAGGGGTAGAAACTCATGATTATCAATATGATTATTTAAAAAACCAAACAGTCCCATTAAGAGAGCTGGAAAGGAGACTGGTAAGTTATATTGATAAAGAAGGTAAAAAACTCAATAAAGCCAACCTGCTTCTATTCTCAAGACACCTTGCGCGAATACATTTTTATCTAAAGCTTCAGGAATTTGGCTATAAATTGTTCATAAAGCCAGTAAAGCTTTATTATCAAGAAGACGGATCAACACAAAGAAAAGCTAATTGTGATGCTGAAATGGCTTTTTACTTGATGAAAGAAAAAGAAAATTTTGACAGGTTAGTTTTTCTTTCCGGAGATGGCGACTTTTTGCCCGTACTGAAATACCTGAAACAAGCAGGAAAAGAAATTATTGTTTTAGCTCGTGGGTTTAGAACCGCCAGGGAAATCCGTCAATTTGCCGGTAATAATTTTAGAGATTTTGTGAAATTAAAAAAAGATATTAGATTTGAGGAGTAGGTACAAAAAAAAGAAGCGGACATACGAAATATCCGCTCCATGTTTAGTAACTGTATGCTATCATATTCGTCTTTGATTTGTCAATATTTTAGGTTCGCTCATATGCAAGAAACATACAAACGCTGGCATCTAATAATATAAAATTAGAAGATGTAAAAAGCAAAGATATCAATATTTCTGAAAGTTCGCTTTATTCATATCTCAATATTTTGGAAAGATTATTTATCATTGAGGAAACAAGTGCTTGGGCATATATGAGACTCAAAGGGACAGGCCTCCCCCCAAGAGACTTGCAGTTGCAGATTCATTTGATGACTACGGGCAAAATGAATATATAGACTGTGGTTATGTGGATTTTTAAAAATTCCCTTAAATAAAACCTTGCCTAAAATCCGCTGGTGCAATCCTGGTTTCACATAAAATATATTACCAAAGTAATATTTTTGCTTATTTTTTATCCAAAATCCCTTGTTTATTATAAATTCATCCCTTCTGGTAAATGAATTACCAGTTTTAAGTAAATTATCCCGTCACATACCATCGATTTTGTATGCAACAAAGGTTCAAAGCGATATTACATCCAGTCTGCCTATGCAATTTTAGATAAAGCAAAGCAAATTCAGGAGGAGAGGCCACTGAAACATATAAATGACTCATTCAAGAAAGACTACTGAGAACGGACCAATTAGGTTAAATCATATTACTTTCCCACAGGGTATCCGGCATCAACCCAGGCAGCATAATTGTCTTCAAGCCTGTAAATATTTTTAAAACCGGCATCAATAAGAGCCTGCGCAATCGCAGGAAGCAGGAAGTGGATGAGTCTGGCTATTCCATAGTTGATGATTTGAATAATAAGTGCTGCAGCAAATCCTTTAGCAAGGCTTATTAAAAATCAGGCTCTTCCGGAAGCCTGAAATCCCTGCATCAGTTTATGTATGAAAGAAATTTTAAAAAAACTGTCCGTATAAACTCAAAAAATTTGGGCTTATTGTAAAAAGTTGGAGTTCTAATAGAAGGTCTTAACCGGAAAAAAATTGAAGCAAAAAGAACTGTCCCCAGTTGTTTTATGATAAAATAATCCCATGAAAAACGGCCAGGACAAAAAGAAGTATTCTGAGATTATAAGAAATTTGTCCACGTAAGACAGATATTAAATATTCATAATGTATATGGAGTTACAATGCCTAAAAAAGAATTAACGCTTAAAGATAAATTATCAAGACTTACATTTACCCAGGCCTGCAGGCTGCTTGCACCTGATGGTAAAAATATTATTATGCAGGGCGGCAGGTTTGATATTTCTTCGATTGAT
>VGAZ01000182.1 GCA_016870615.1 Actinomycetota bacterium
TGCCAAATTAAGCCTTTTTCTCATCATGTCTAAAATTTCAGGGTATTGCCCTTCATCTACAAGGGCCTCCCTTAATTTTAACCATATATCCTGCAGCTTTATATTAATATGGCAGTCAACCTCGCACCTCGAGCACATAGTGCATGAATATGCAGATTTTGATAATGCCTCAATATCTTCTTTTGAAAGTTTTTTGTTAAACAGTTTAGAAAGAAAACCATATTCGATATTTACTGCCTTTTTGAGCTTCTCCATCTTCTTTTTAGGAGAAATCTTTACATCTGAACTTCCCAGGTAGGCAGAGCATAAATCCAGGCAATTGCCGCAACGGGTGCATGCATCTATTTCTGCAATTTGCTTAACGGTTAATTTATCCAGTTTCATTTTTTAAACCAGGCCTTTCCTGTAATTTTATAAGATTAAGATTTTTGCTTGAGTTTGCTGTAAACGACAATAACAGGGCCAAATACCATGTGGGAATATCTTCCGTATGGAATTAAGGAAACAAATAAAAAAATCGTTATTATGTATATGTAAAAAAATACAACAGCAATTATGGCCCACAGGTTTGGGCCGGCAGGAATAAATGATAATATGCGTGAAATAATAAAGCTTACGGGCCCAAAAGCTGCTCTTTGAGCCGGGATTGATTCTGCCAGGATAAAAGCGGCGCTATAAATAAAGCTTAAAACAGTAATAATAGAGATTATAACGCCGGCAGATTTATCTTTTAGCTCCACAGATTTGAGTTTTTTCTTTAAAAACAGAAATCTTATAACTGCCAGCAGCGCCCCGCCGGGTATTGCCAGCCTTGCCAAATCCATTGCAAGGAGCATAAACCTGTTTTCAAGCGTCCCGAATACATTTACAAACCAGCAGGAACTCTCAAGCGCCAGCCCGCCCGGGGCAGAAGCTATTGCAATTAAATGAAGGGTGCTTAAAAGGGTAAATAAAGAAAGCCCCCAGAACATGAATATGTGTATGAGCCATTTTAATAAATTATCTTTTAAAAGGTTAACATGTATAATACCATCCAAAAAAAAGCTTTTTACTGTGCTTTTAAAGTTGCGGCTAAATACATTTTTACAAAGAAGGGCAGAATAGTTGAAAAACCTGGTTAATTTTGATTGCGGCTTCTCTGTGCCACTGCCTTTGCTGCCTTCAAGCCATATTGAAATGCGGTAAAAAAATCCTGCTTTAAAAATAACTATGGCTGCTGCCAGAATAACCCACAACATTATTATGTTAATTCTCATACCTGCCTGCTTTATCTTACTAATGATTTAAAAAATCTTAAGGTTTTTTATATATCCAATTATTTCAATCCTGCTCAAGGTTTACAGTACAATTGCCTAATAATATCATATTTTGTTTTTCAATAATAAATATTTCTAGTTCAATTTATAAGGATTCGCCCGTATAATAAGATAAATAATTTTTTTTGAAAAATAAAACCTGACAGGCTAAGCAGGAAGGCATAAATATCTTGCTTTTGGGGCATAAAAGCAAAACAGCTTTGGACTTCGCGAGTTTAGCTTTCAAGGGACAATAAGTGTATTAAAAAGAATATTATTAAGTAGCCAGTTTTAAAAATTCCGGCATTATAAATATTACGGGTTCGGTTCTATGAAAGATAAACATGAGTCCAGCAATACAGGCCAAAAAACGATCTGTGTAGACATGCATTGTCATTCAAATTTTAGTGACGGCACGATGGCGCCTGAGCAGCTCGTAAAAAAACTTTTTCATTCGGGCGTCAAGTATGCGGCATTAACAGACCATGACACACTTGCCGGACTGCCGTCTTTCCGCCAGGCACTATCCAAATACGGCATAGGATTTATCACAGGCATTGAAATAAGCGCATTAAACAGCAATTACTTGATTCATTTATTGGCTTATGGATTTGACCCGGAACACCCTGCATTAAATGAAATGATTGCAAATGGAAAGAAAAGCAGCCGCGACACACCTTATAATGTGACTTCAAGAAGATTTTATAGTGCAGTTGAGGTAATAAAGATTATCCATGATGCCGGGGGAATGGCTATCCTGGCTCATCCTTTTCAGACAGAGCCTGATATTGAAAACCTGAAAATCTTAATCGAGGAATTAAAAAAACTTGGATTAGACGGGATTGAGGCTTTTTATGGGCCTGATCCTCAAGAAGTTCAGCATACATTGCTGCAGATTGCAAAAAAATTAAATCTTATTGCTACAGCCGGTACTGATTATCATAAGCAAGACTGGCTTGCTCCAGGTATGCATCTGGAAATTTCAAAATGGAAGGATTTTAGAAATGGGCTTTTGCAATGCTCTATGCATGCACAAAAGAAGAAAAATCCGCCACTTCCTAAAAATCCCATCAAAATAAAAAACCAATGGTTTTCCTTTATTTTCAGGATAATCCTGCCTGCTGCTCTTTCATTATTATTGTTTATTATCACATTATTTATGTTTTTTTTGCCTTATTTTGAAAATACGCTCATGGATCGTAAAAGGGATAGTATACGGGAATTAACACAAGTGGCATTGAGTGTACTAAATGAAGCTGAAACTGATGTCCAGAATGGCAAAATGTCTTTGGAGCAGGCGCAGGAATTGGCAAAAAACCATATAAGGGCACTGCGTTACGGAAGCGAGAACAAAGACTATTTTTGGCTTCAGGACCTTTCCCCGCGCATCCTTATGCATCCTTACAGGCCGGATTTGGAAGGCGAGGATGTCTCTGATTTTGTGGACAATGAAGGCACAAGGATATTCGTCCTGTTCTCTGAAGTAGTCCAGGAGACAGGAGAAGGCTATGTAAGTTATGTCTGGCAGTGGAAAGACGATTTTGAACGGCTGGAGCCAAAAGAATCCTATATAAGCCTTTTTAAGCCCTGGGGCTGGGTCATCGG
>VGAZ01000183.1 GCA_016870615.1 Actinomycetota bacterium
AAAGAAAAAAACCCAAATATTATTGTTGTCGGTGCAGATCCTCAGGGATCAATACTATCCGGCGACAGCCCGCAATCTTATAAGGTGGAAGGCATAGGCGAAGATTTTATTCCCAAGACATTTAACCGGCAAATTGTTGATGAGATGGTAAGAGTCACAGATAAGGAGTCTTTTAATACTGCACGTAAACTGGCAATAGAAGAAGGGCTGCTGGCAGGCGGTTCAGCAGGCACGGCATTGGCTGCAGCTTTAAAATACGCCCAGCGCCTGGAGCAGCCAAAATTTTTTGTCGTTCTTTTGCCAGACACAGGGCGTAATTACATAAATCGCATCTTTTCTGACCAGTGGATGCAGGAAAATGGTTTTCTGGAGGATAAAGCTATACAGCCTGTCAATATAAAAGCAATACTTGACCAAAAGAAAGGCTTCCCCTCCCTTTTGGCAGTATCTTCCCAGGATAAATTAATCAAGGCTATTTCGCTGATACAGGAATTTAATATTTCCCAGGTTCCTGTAATCAATAAAGAAGAAGTTGTCGGCAGCCTTAATGAATCATCACTTATGAAATTATTGCATGACAGTGTCAATTTTGATAAAGAGAATATTGCATCAGTGATGGGTAAGCCATCGCCTTCACTTGATGAAAATACTGATCTTTCCGAAGCATACAGAGTGCTTTTATCTGGCGATACCGGAATTGTTGTAAAAAGAAAAGGTATTCCTGTTGGTTTTGTAACGCGATCAGATTTGTTAAACTATTGGATTTCCCAGAAGGGAGCTTTTTATGAAATTTGAGACGCGTGCCATTCATGATGGCCAAATGGCCGATTCAAAAACCGGTGCTGTCATAATTCCTATTTATCAAACATCGACATATCGGCAAGAAGCTATCGGAAAGCATAGAGGGTATGAATATTCGCGCACAGGTAACCCTACAAGAACCGCACTTGAAGAAGCTTTGGCATCGCTTGAGGAAGGAAAATATGGTTTGGCTTTCGCCTCAGGTGTAGCGGCGACTAATGCGGTTTTTAGTCTATTTGAAACAGGCGATCATATTGTAGCCGGTGACGATATGTATGGTGGAACTTATCGTCTACTGGAACGAGTATTCAAGAAATGGGGGGTGTCCACGAGTTATGCAGATGTTGATGACTTGAGTTCTTTTAAAAAAGCTATACGGAAAAACACTAAATTAATTTGGATCGAGACACCGACAAACCCTCTTCTTAAGATAATTGATATTGAAGGAGTCTCAGAAATTGCGCACAAACATGATATTATCCTTGCAGTAGATAATACTTTTGCCAGCCCATATTTTCAGAGGCCGCTTTTACTGGGAGCTGATATAGTTGTTCACAGCACAACAAAATACATCGCCGGCCATAGTGATATAATCGGCGGTGCTATAATTCTCAAAGGTGAAAAACTATATACTGAGCTTAAGTATTATCAAAATACAGCTGGCGCTGTCCCCGGGCCCTGGGACTCGTGGCTGGCACTGCGCGGTTTAAAGACACTTGCAGTCAGGATGAAAGCACATGCAGAAAATGCATTATATCTTGCAAAATATTTAAGTAAACATAATAAGGTTGAAAATGTCTACTACCCTGGTTTAGATTCAGCCAGTAATTACATAGTTGCTAAAAAGCAGATGTCGGGATTTAGCGGCATGCTGAGTTTTGGATTAAAAGGGGACCGTTTGGCTGTTGACAGGTTTTTAGCTCACTTAAAATTATTTACTTTGGCAGAAAGCCTTGGAGGCGTGGAATCACTGATTTCATATCCTGCGCTGATGACACATGCTTCTATGCCCCGCAAAGAAAGAATTAAGCGGGGAATAACAGATAATTTAATTAGAGTATCGGTGGGTATTGAGAATAAGAGCGACTTGAAAAACGATCTTGCAAATTCTTTTAAATATGTATGATTACAGAATGAGATAAATGGTTTTATGCTCGAGCTTGCAATAAGCAGCAGCGGCTGCCAACTATGCAACCATGCTGTTCTTTATTGCTGCGTTCTCATTAGACACTCTCGTATTTCAAATATTCCGGTAAATGCGATACTGGAAGATAGCAAAAACAATAATATACTTATTGTAGAAGCTGAAAAAAGGTTTTTTCATGCGACGCATTCAGATGCGGGCACATGGATAATGAATAAGTGGAATTTTCCAGGCAACCTTATAGAAATACTTGAATTTCACCACAAGCCTTCACTTTCAAAAAAATATTCACTTGAAACTGCAATAGTCCATGTTGCTGATGTCCTTGTAAGAGCCAAAGGTTTTGGCTTTCCCGGGGATAATCTTGTTCCGCCAGTTGATGTAAGCGCATGGAACATGCTCTCGTTGACTGAAAACAATATTCGTGAAATTTTTACAGAGCTGGATGATTTTACTGAGGGCATGGATGATATTTTTGTTTGAAATGGTATATTGGTTTATTCTTGTAGATTATAGCAGTTTTTTGGTAAAATATATTATATATTGAGTGCCTGTTTAACTAATATTTATAGTCTTTGTTTACTGTTTTATATATCACGGATAAGGATTTCCTGATTTATTAAAATTACAGGGCAAATAAATTGGATATTTTATAATTAAAAAATAAATAATTGATTATTTTAACAATATGCCTGATATTTCAATATTTTCAATTGACGAAGAATTAATAAGTTTACTTAAGAGTTTTTTAAGTAAAAAATATAGTTACTATTCAGCATCACATTATAGCAAATAGTTGTAGCAATAAAAATGAGTATATTGTTGTTCTTTGACATAAGAATAAAGCTAAGGGTTTTTGTCTGTAAACAAAGGGTTACCCGATACTGCAG
>VGAZ01000184.1 GCA_016870615.1 Actinomycetota bacterium
ATGGAAAGCAGCAAAACAGATATTGGCAATATTTGTTTTAATAATATAAACAGGATTTTTAATACAATCAGAATATAGGGCTGCAGATTGTGCAGGTAAATTAAATTGTTTTATTTGCAGCTGAAGCAGCATCAGTAAAAGCGCAGTAGCAGAAACCGGCAGCGGGTCTAAAATAAGATAATAACATTACAGGGATTACAGTATGGATATAATTGAGAGAATAAAGAGTTTAAAGATAATCGATTCACACATGCATTTAGGAGTTGGCCCAAATGTACTGTATTACAATTACAGTGATGACCGGGTTTATGAACTGCAAAAAAAATATAATGTAAAAATATCTATCTGTTCACACTGTATAGCTATTTTTGGGGAGATTGCATCCCAGGCAGACGAGATAAAGAAGGCTCAGGAAAGATTTGGCAGTTATTTTTACTGGAATCTTGTTTATGATCCTAAAAAAGCGGCAAAATCCCTGGATATTATCGAAAAAAACAGGACAAAAATAAATTTTGCAGGGATAAAGATACATCCGGTCGTGCATGAGACAAAAATTGACAGCAGGGCCTATGAGCCGCTTTGGGAATATGCCCAATGCAATGATATAGTGATTTCATCACATACATGGAGCCCGTATACTGACAATCCCAAACAGTTTAACGGAAACCCTTTACTTTTTGAGAGTGTGCTGGATAAATACCCGGGGCTGAAAATAATCCTTGGCCATTCTGGCGGAAAAGTGAGTTTTTATCCTGAAGTGATAAATTTTGTTTCAAGACATCAAAATGTATATATGGATTTTTCCGGTGATACAATATATCCCCCTGTTTTTAAAATGGTAATAGAAAAAGCCGGAAAAGGCAGGATAGTGTTTGGAACTGACATGCCTATGATGGATATAAGGTATCACATAGCAAGTGTGCTGGCTGCAGATATTGAAGATAGCGACAGGGAAGACATATTTTATAATACTGCTGCAAAGCTGTATCGCTTTGAATGATTGAATTGTTATAAATACAGATATTTTCCCGTACATCAGGATAATGCTGCAGGCCAGGGCGCATCTCCATAATCGGCAGTCTATTAAAAATTCTAATTTAATAAAATAGTTATTATTCTAACTAAACGACTAAAAGCACAGGAGGCATGAAAGTGAAAAAGTTGAAATTAAATATAAACTGCCATTACGGCTGCTTCGGCACATTTTCTGAAAGATATGTTCCGGGTGGCTATGAAGATATTTATGAATTTGAAAAAATGCTTGAGGTCATGTCTAAAATAGACGGCCTGGAGGGCCTTGGCGTGTGGTGGCCGGGACATCCTTATATAGATGAACCTTCAAGGCTTAAAAAAATACTATCTGATCACGGGCTCAGGGTTTCCGATATCGGGCCGGATATATGGTCCGACCCGGTGTTTAAATATGGCTCAATATCCTCTCCTGATAAAAACATAAGGAAAAAAGCCATAGATATAACAAAAAAGAACATGGACCTGGCAGTTGAACTTGATGCTTACAGTGTGCTTCTATGGCCGGCCCATGACGGATTTGATTATGTTTTCCAGGCCGATTACGGCGCTGCATGGGATTATATGCTGCAGTCAGCTAACGAAATCGGCTCACATAACCCGAAAGTAAAAATAGCAATTGAGCCAAAGCAGAAGGACCCGCGCGCAAAAGAGTATATTGAGGACTGTGGAAAGCTTTTATTTTTCATCAAATGCCTTGATGTAGATAATGTGGGAGCCGCCCTTGATCTTGGCCACTCGCTTTTTGCGCAGGAGAGGCCCGCCGAATCGCTGGCCCTTTACCATAAATACGGAAAACTGTACCAGGTGCACTTAAACGACAATTACAGGGATGCGGACCCGGATTTGCTTTTCGGTTCTATCAATTTCTGGGACACTCTGGAGATGTTTTACTGGCTGGGAAAAGCAGGTTTTAGCGGCTGGTTAAATATCGATACAGTAACCCCGAGAAATGACAGGGCCAAAATGCTTAAGCTTGCCGTCAAATTTGTTAAAGATTATGAGCGCATGGCAAATATCCTACTGGAGCACGAAGAAGAAGTGGATAATAATTTAAAAAACCACAATTATGTTGATAACATGCTTTTTATAAGGGAGCTTATTTTTGGCAAATAAATAATCATTAAGGTTGACTAAAATAATAAAAATCATTATAATAAAAATTAATTCATAAAAGTTCATAATATAAAGACAGTTTTTATGCTGGCAGGTTAAAAGTTTTTTATTTATAAATATGAGGCAATAGTCAAGGAGAGCGAATGGATACTGTAATAAAAAAAATAGTGGAATTCAAGAAGGAAGATATTCCGGAATATGAAAAGTACCTTATGCTCGGAGGAGGAACCCCTGGTGTAAACCTTGTAAAAGGAGAAAATGTTTATGTATATGATATAGAGGGCAAAAAATATATCGACTGCACCAGCCAGTCATGGGCGCTTCACCTTGGATATGCGCATCCTGAGCTTAACCAGGCAATAAAGGAGCAAATTGATTTGGCCCACCATTTTCATACCGGTTTTTATACAGTTCCAAGATACCTCCTTGCAAAAAAGATCGCAGACATCTTTCCGGAAAAGATGAACAGGGTCCTCTTTACCATTGGAGGTGGAGCAAGTATTGAAGCAGCGCTTAAGGTTGCAATCATTAACAGGCCCAAAGCCCATAATTTCATATCGCTGTACGGGGGCTATCACGGCACATCATTTGTGACCACCGGCGCCTCACATACTGGAACAATGGCATGCGGCTCTTATCATGGCGGCGC
>VGAZ01000185.1 GCA_016870615.1 Actinomycetota bacterium
AAGAAAAATGTTACCATGTCAACCCAATATTATATTTTATTATTATAATTATATAATAAATTTATAATATTTACCCCTGTCCCAAATTATTACTATATGTAATTGTTTTCTGCGCTATAATTTAACCTGTACAAACTTATTAAAAATAATTCTATTAATATCTACTAATTTTGTATATAATACAGTATATAATACTATAAATATTACACATTTAGTAGAAATGTGCTTAATCATGGATCAATTTGGAACACTTGGTAAGGTTAGCGCTTATTTAATAAACAAGCTTTATGAAAATAATAAAACTATTTTTACAATACCAGATGTTAAAAAAATTCTAAATAAAGATTATAACCAGATAACCGATTTTCTAAGTGAGTTAGTTAAAAGAAAAGTTTTAAGCAGACTAAAAAATGGCAAGTTTATAATAATCCCAAGAGAGACTGGAAATAATGAAAGGTATATTGGAAACTGGTTTGTAGCAGCAAGAGAAGTTATTAATTCACCAGATTATTATTTGGGATTTTACAGTGCAATGAACCATTGGGCTATGCTTACGCAACCATTACACAAAATTTTTATTGTTTCACCCCAAAGACAGTTTGTGCCAAAGCAGTTAAAAGATATCCTTTATATAATTTATATGAATAAAAAATTTATTTGGGGAGTAAGTAAAGAATGGGTTACGCAAACCCAGAGGGTAAGGATATCAAACCTCGAAAAAACAATTCTTGACGGACTATTATATCCACAGCATTGTGGTGGAATTACTGAGATTTCCAAAGGTATATGGATAGCCAGGGAAAAAATTGATTTTAGCAAGCTAGGGGAATACGTTAAAAAATATAATAAAAATGTAATAGCAAAAAGATTGGGCTATATATTAGAAATATTAGAGCTTGGTACAATTCCGTTAAATTTAGATTTAAGACGATATGTTAAAGAGCGATATGACATATTGGATCCTGCAATGCCTATTGAAAATAAGAATAAAAATACATGGCGCCTAATTGATAATATAGGTAAAAAACAAATTCTTAATTTAATAAAATACTAATTTAAAACCTCTAAGGTGAGTAAAAAATGATTAACTATTTTCAAATCCAAAGAATTGCAGCTCAAAAAAGAGTATCGGAGGAAATAATCGAAAAAGATTATTTTATTTGAGCAGTAATCCTTTTTTTAAAAATATATCGATTTTTAGAGGTGGTACCGCTCTTAAGAAAATTTATTTCCCGGAGTACCGGTTTTCAGAAGACCTGGATTTTGTTTTAAAAGAGAAAGCAGATCTTAGAGATATAGATGAAATACTAAACGAAGTTTTTATGAATATTTCAAATGATTTTCCTTTTAAACCCACAAAGGTTTCGAGTATTAAAAACGAAAGACTGCAGGTCTTTGTTAATTATGAAATTGTTCCAGAAATAAAAATAAACAAGGAGCTAAAACTGGATGTATTAAAAGACATTTTTACTCCTTCTTATGTCATAAAAAATATTGTCTTTACTCATTTTGATTTTGTTGGAATTGAAAAAGAATTAAATGCCTACACGCTAGAGTCAGTGGTTGCAGATAAAATTTTGAGAATACTGGACGTGGACAAGGAAGCCAGGGATATCTATGATTTATGGTTTATTTTAGGACTTAACTACTTGAATACTGATAATTTAAAAGATTATTTTAAAAAAAGATCTGGATTTTATTTACAAATCCCTAACCTGATTGATGAAATTAATTCAAAAGTCTATAAGCAAACCTGGAAAATAAGACTTGAAAACCAGGTGCTCGATTTGCCACCTTATGAATCAGTTATAGAGGATTTAAAAGAATTAATTGGCAGAAAACTTAAATAGATTAAAACCAGTTCAGGAAAAATATATTGCCTTATGACATCAATTTATGATATCATATGATATTATTAATTGATATCAATATTTAAGGGCATAATGAAATCTATAGTTTTAAGAGGCATTCCTGATGAGCTTTACAATAAATTAAAAATCAGATCAAAAAAGGAATCAATAAGTATGAATAAAATACTTCTTTTGATGCTTGAAAGTAACTTTGGTATTACTGGAAAACCTTTTAAAAAGAAAAAGAGGTATGCTGAACTTGACGGGCTTTTTGGAAAGTGGAGCAGCCAGGAGTATGAAAAAATGAAAGCTATTGTAAGCTCTCAAAGAGAAATCGATGAGGAAATATGGAAATAAAAAGGCTTATGATTGATACCAATATTTATATTGAATATTTAAGGGGAAACGAGCAAGTAAAAGACATACTTGATTTTGCAGATATTGTCGCATTCGGTGTAATTTCAGTTGGAGAGATCTTTACCGGTTTTTATTTAAGTGAAAACGAAAAAAAATATTTCAGTGAAATTGAAGAATTTTTTAACTCTTCAAGATTGCTTATTTATGATGTTGATTCAGAAACAGCAGAGTTTTATGCCAAAATTGTCAGTGAGCTTAAATCAAGCTGCAGCCCCATTCCTACAAATGATATATGGATTGCGGCACTTGCGCTGCAGCATGGCATAAAACTTTTAACAATGGATAATCATTTTAAAAAGGTGCCGGGCCTTTTTTTAATATAATGCTAAACTTAAACCAGAAAATAGGATTTATGGGCCATTTTATATCACCAACGATATTTTATGAGAATAATTCTGAAGTATGCTAAAAATATTAAATTGCTGCTACCCGATACTATTGGAGAAATTTTTAAAGAGTTTAAATAAAAAATATTTAATGTAAATTTATTTTACATATTAAGCTTTACTTTGATGCAAAACTTT
>VGAZ01000186.1 GCA_016870615.1 Actinomycetota bacterium
AAGACCGAATCCCTCTCTCTCCGCCATGAAGCTAAATTAAAAAGTAGTGCCGATGGTTGTAAAATATGCCATAAGCGCATATTTTACGGGATTCGAAAGGACGGAGCGAGCGAAGGCGAGTGAGTCCGCGGCTCTGCAGCGAGCCAGCAGGCGAGACGGAAGACCGAATCCCTCTCTCTCCGCCATGAAGCTAAATTAAACAGTAGTGCCGAAGGTTGTAAAATATGCCATAAGCGCATATTTTACGGGATTCGAAAGGACGGAGCGAGCGAAGGCGAGTGAGTCCGCGGCTCTGCAGCGAGCCAGCAGGCGAGACGGAAGACTTAAATCCCTCTCTCTCCGCCATGAAGCTAAATTAAACAGCATTTCCAGTTTTATTATCATAATATACTTAAAATCAAAAAATTAAAAAATGGAGACAATAAACAACATCGAATTGAGGGATGGAAACGTTTATCCTGATGAAAAAGTACTTAGGAAGGTTTTAAATGAAGGATATGATTCCTATGCCATGCTATTGGATTTATTTAAAAAGAATGAATTGTCTTATGAGTGGCGCTATTACAGAGACGGGAAAGCATGGCTATGTAAAGTACAGATAAAAAAACGTACAATAGTTTGGATGTCGGCATGGAATGGATACATGCAAGCAACCATATATTTTCCTGAAAAATATCTTGAAAAAGTGTATGATTTATCAATTAGTGAGGAAACAAAAATAAAGATAAAATCAACCAAATATGTAGGTAAATCAAAACCGTGCATATTTGAAATAAGAGATATAAATAACCTCAATGACTTTTCAAAAGTAATGAAATTAAAAATTGAATGTAAATAAACTATTCTGAAGTGGGTATATAAAACTTTAAATCAGTTCAAATTTTCTTAAATTAACATCGATATAAAATCAATAACTGCTTATAAATATGGAGATTGTAAATGAAACAATGGTATGAATCACTATTTGAAAATTATGGAGAGAAATATGACGGGGAAGTATTTACCCAGGGAACATCCGGTGAATGTGATTTTATAGAGAAAGAAATTAACTATAATAAAAAAATAAAAATCCTGGATTTGGGTTGCGGAACCGGGCGCCACACAATTGAAATGGCCAAAAGAGGTTATGATGTTACCGGTGTGGATTTATCAGATTCCCAGCTTTCAAGAGCAAGAGATAAAGCTGCAAAAAACAGGCTGGACATTAACTTTATTAAGCAGGATGCACGGAACCTGTCATTCTTAAATGAATTTGAACTCGTTATTATGATTTGTGAAGGCGCTTTCCCTTTAATGGAAACTGATGAAATGAATTTTAAAATACTTGAAAATGCAGCAAAGTCTTTAAAAGAAAATGGTAAACTCATATTTACAACGCTGAATGGTTTATTTCCTTTGTGTAATTCGATTGAGGATTTCACCAATTCATCAGGCCTGGAAGGAAATGCTGTTTATAAAAATAATACATTTGATTTTATGACATTTCGTGACCACAATATAACTGAGTTTGAAGATGATAACGGGAATAAAAAAGTCCTGAAATGCAATGAAAGGTATTATACGCCGCCCGAGATAACATGGATGTTAAAAACCCTTGGATACGTTAAGATAGAAATATTTGGTGCCAGGCTTGGCGCTTTTTCAAGAAACGATAAATTAACTACTGCTGATTTTGAAATGCTGGTTATTGCAGAAAAAAAATAAGGGCATTTTAATATATTTATTTAAAGGTGGAAGCAACTATTATTAATTTATATAAAGAAGATATGGCACAAAATCTTGAAAGCCTGGAAAAAGAGATGGAAAGCCTTGCTGATCCGGCAAAGGCAAAAATACTAATGAGATTTTTCAAAACTGGCAGCGGCCAGTACGGAGAAGGTGATATTTTTATTGGAATACAGGTACCGGCACTAAGAAGAATTGCTAATAAATATAATAAAATTTCTTTAGATGATACTGTCAAATTTCTAAATTCTGCTAAACATGAGCACAGAATGGTTGCTTTATTTATCTTAACTTCTAAGTTTGAAAAAGGGGATGAAAAAACAAAGGACGAGATTTTTAAATTATATCTTAAAAATACAAAGCATATAAATAACTGGGATCTTGTTGACTTATCAGCTGATAAAATTGTTGGCAATTATCTAATGGATAAAAAAAAGGATATACTGTATGAATTGGCCAATTCAAATAATCTATGGGAAAGAAGGATTTCTGTACTGGCAACATTTCATTTCATTAAAAATAATAGCGCCAAAGATACAATAAGAATTGCTGCAATGCTTTTAAAAGATGAACACGATCTTATACATAAGGCAGTTGGCTGGATGTTAAGGGAGGCAGGCAAAAGAGTATCAACAGACATACTGCTTGAGTTTTTAAACCAGAATTATAAAATCATGCCAAGAACAATGTTAAGATATGCTATTGAAAAGCTGCCTGAAAAATTGAGGCAGGCGTATCTTAAAGGAAAAATATAATTTCCTGCTATTTAAGTTTTTAATTTTAATTAGGAGAGGTGGCTGAGCTGGCTGAAAGCGCTCGACTCGAAATCGAGTAGGCGGACTAAAATCCGCCTCGAGGGTTCAAATCCCTCCCTCTCCGCCATAAAGCTAAGATTTAAAGTATTGCCAGTGGTTGTAAAATATGCCATAAGCGCATATTTTACGGGACTTGAAAGGACGGAGCGAGCGAAGGCGAGTGAGTCCGCGGCTCTGCAGCGAGCCAGCAGGCGAGACGAAAGACCAAATCCCTCCCTCTCCGCCATAAAGCTAAGATTTAAAG
>VGAZ01000187.1 GCA_016870615.1 Actinomycetota bacterium
ACATAACAGGCGCGCCCCATACAATATACAGCATTCCTGTTAAGCTTCCGGACATGGAAGCTGCAGGAAGGGTAAGGGAAATAATTAATTCAGCAAGCACAGGTCTTCTTTCAGTAGGCAGGCTCACATGCGATGAAGACAGACAGGCAGTTTCTGATTTTGCAGGCAAGCTTGGTTGGCCGGTTTATGCAGACATAACCTCTGGGTTTCGGCTTGGAAGCTTTGGCACAAATATAATAAAACATTTTGACCAGGAGCTTTTAAGCTCTGCAGTAAACAAAGCGGCAGCGCCTGATACTGTTATCCATATAGGCGGCCCTATAACTTCTAAAAGATATGCCCAGTTTTTATCCCAGAACCGGCCCCAAAATTATATTGTAATCAAGCCCGACAGCACAAGATATGATCCTGTTTATGCAGTTACAGAATTTATCGAAGCCGATATATCACATTTCTGCAATGCCGTAAGTTCTGTCATTTCGTGCAGCGGTTCAAGATTTAATGAGCAGATGCAGGATTTTAGAAACTTCTATGGAAAAAGCGCTGCAAAGGCGCAGGAGATAATTGAGAGGTATTTTAAAAATGAGTTTAATAGTGATAATAATATTTCTGGTACAAACACTTCAGATACCAGAATTTCAGTCACAGACAAAAACAAATGCCTGGTAAGCGAAATTTCAGTGGCCAGGATTGTCTCAAGGCACATCCCTGATAACTCAGCGCTTTTTTTGTCAAGCAGCATGCCGATCAGGGATATGGAGCTTTATGGCGATTCAGGCTTAAAAAGAAATATCGGGGTCGGCACAAACAGAGGCGCAAGCGGAATAGATGGCATAATATCATCTGCTGCAGGTTTTTGCGCAGGAGCAGGAAAACCCTGCACAGTAATTGCAGGTGATATAGCTTTTATACATGATTTGAATTCCCTGTCCTTCATTAAAAAAGAGAAATTACCGCTTGTAATTATTGTTATAAATAACAATGGCGGCGGCATCTTTGATTTCCTTCCTATATCTACATGTAAAGGTATTTTTGAAAAATACTTCGTAGCGCCACACGGTTTTAACTTTAAAGGTGCTGCATCTGATTTTGGCATCAGCTACTTTATGCCAAAGACATGCAGCGAATTTGAGTCTGCATATAAAGCCACTTGCATTAAGGCAGCCAGGTCAGTCAATACAAACTCTATGAGCACTGGATTAATAAGTAAAGGCCCAATAAATAATAATAGTGACAACGGTAATCAGGCAGCATGCCCTGCTACAATAATCGAAGTCGTGACAGACAGGCAGCATAATTTAACTTTAAGGAAGAAAATAAAAAAAGAAATAATAGACTGGCTAAATTCAGGAGGTGTCCTTGAAAAGTAAAAAAGATGCAGAAAACATACAAAATCCAAAACTGATTTCGTGGAAAAAATCCGGTGATTACACAGATATAATATATGAAAAAGCGGAAGGAATCGCAAAAATTACAATAAATCGCCCTGAGGTAAGAAATGCTTTCAGGCCACAGACTCTTCAGGAAATCTCAACTGCCCTTCGCGACGCGACAATTGATCCTGACACTGGCGTTATTATACTTACGGGCCAGGGCGACAAAGCATTTTGTTCGGGAGGTGACCAGAGAATAAGGGGAAACACGGGATATAAGGATGGAAAAGGTGCCGAGAGCCTCAGCGCACTTGAACTTCAAAGACAGATAAGGACATGCCCGAAACCTGTCATTGCTATGGTGGCAGGTTATGCAATCGGCGGCGGAAATGTCCTCCAGATATTATGCGACCTGACAATTGCTGCAGACAATGCAGTGTTTGGCCAGACAGGGCCAAGAGTCGGTTCATTTGATGGCGGTTATGGCTCAAGCTATCTGGCGCGCCTGGTCGGCCAGAAAAAGGCACGTGAGATATGGTTTTTATGCAGGCAGTATTCTGCAAAAGAGGCCCTTGAAATGGGGATGATAAATACCGTTGTTCCTCTTGAAGAGCTTGAACATGAAACTGTCAAATGGTGCAGGGAAATACTTGCAAACTCACCGACTGCAATACAGTGCCTCAAGGCTGCTTTAAATGCAGACTGTGACGGACAGGCGGGTCTGCAGGAGCTTGCCGGGTGCGCAACCATGCTTTATTACCAGAATCCAGAGGCACAGGAAGGCAGAAATGCTTACCTTGAAAAAAGAAAACCCGACTTTAAAAAAATCTGGAAAAAGCAAAGAGGTATTTAAGAACTTGCATCTTTATATGTTTAAAAGGTTTTTACATACTCTATCCTGAAAGGAAGGCCCTGATAAAATCTAAAGCTTCAATATGGTTCCACACCTTAAGGCCAAAGACCCTGCCAGCAGCCCTTGCCCCAGTTATAATCGGGCTATCGATGGCATTTTCCGATTTAAAATCTTTTGGCTACGGCGGATTTATTGTATGGGTAGCAATTATAACAGCATCATGTGCGCTACTCATCCAGATTGGCACAAACCTTGCAAATGATTATTTTGACTACTTAAAGGGCACTGATAATGAAAAAAGGGTCGGCCCCTTAAGGGCAATACATGCGGGACTTGTTTCAAAAAAAGAAATGTTACTTTCCTTTATCATCACTTTCGGCCTTGCTGCCGCATTAGGGATAGTACTTGTATTAAGAGGCGGCTGGCCGGTTCTTGCAACAGGAGCTGCAGCAATAGCTTGCGGCATCCTTTATACCGCCGGTCCCAAGCCCATTGGTTATATCGGGCTGGCTGAACTTTTCGTACTTGTCTTCTTTGGC
>VGAZ01000188.1 GCA_016870615.1 Actinomycetota bacterium
AAGTTGAATGTTCTTACCATAACAACATTAATCTTTTTAGAATTAAAATAATAGGTCATTAAATTAGTCTGAAATACCTTAGTCAAACCATAAATACTTGCAGGATTTAATTTATAATCTTCTTTAATAGGATTATCTTTAATGTTTATAACCCCATATTCTGCAGCACTACCAATTATTAGAACCCTAGTATTTATATTTAATTTTAAAATAGAATCGAATATATTTTTTGTCAGTAATACATTATTTCTGTAATCAGTCTCAAAATCATTCGAAAAACTTCCTGCTAAATTATATATTTGATCTGGATTAATTTCAGAAATTATCCTATAAGCTTCTTTAAAATCTGAAAAATCAGTTTTATACCACCTCCTTAATAGTTTTTTATCAAAAGCATTTACCAGGTCACAAAAAAATATTTCTTTATCAGGACTATTGATAAAATTGTATAGATACTTGCTTGTGAAGCCGGATGCACCAATTATTAATACTCTTTTCATACTTTTTTAACCATATACTACCACCACAGCGTGTCATATATAAAGACATTTTTTTATAAAAAATTTCGGGATATTTCTTTTCAAGGTAAATATTATGAAACATTATCTGAAAACTATTGTTGCTATTCTTCCGAGCTTTAAATATCTAATCATGATGTATAAAAATATAGCGTCAGAGTATTGATATGTCTCATTTTCAAACTAATATCTAATTCCATCTTTCTTTAGCTGCAAAACAGTATCGTTATAAAAAATACTGAATTCTTCAAATAGTTCTACCAAAACTTCTACTTAAGATAAGCAACTTCGTATTGTGATCTAATTTTTTTAAAAAAGATGATAAATATAAGATACTAAAGCATATACCAGGTGGAGAACCTAAAGGTTTTTCAATAGACGAAGAACCTTCAATTGAATAAATAAATAGAATTTCCATTTACTAAATTATTATCCTATATATATGCTTATTAACAATTAAAATAGTTCAGCCTTTTTATAAAAATATAAATTTATGATTATTTTACTTTTTTATTTATTATTTGTTAAATTGAACTATCTAAGAGTTTACAACCAATTGACAACTATATTACTTTATTGCTGCATATTTTGTACCCCTTGCTTGCATCCTTCCACCCCAAGCTAAGTCGCTCTTGATATATAGATTATTTTATACTTTTTTATGCCAAATAGTAAGTATTTGTTAGCATCTAAAATTTCTGTTTTTTAAAAACAAAACAAAAATCGCAACTATTATTGAAACATAACTAATCAGGCTGACGCAAAATCCCAGCCAGAAGTTGGTCGGCAAAAAACTAAATACTATTTCATGATTCCCAGCCGGGATATATATCCCTTTAATGATACCGTTAGTTCTGTATATTTTTGTCTCCTCTTTATCAATATAAGCTTTCCATCCTGGATAATATGTGTCCGAAAAAACCAGATAGCTGTCCTGGGGCGATTGTGTTTTTAAAACTATTTTATTATTTTTGTACTGCAGGACCTGAAGCCCTGCTTCTTTTGTATCAAAAAAACTATTTTTAAATTCCGGATTTTCAACTAAAGCCGTTTTATTGGGATTAAAACTTTCCCTGGAGTTTATATCTGAACCCTCCCATAAGATTTTACTTGCGTCTTCAACATCTGCAACTTCTATAATATTGCTTACAAAACTGAACCTGGGAATATAATTAGGATTTTCAAGAATCAATACACCTTCTTTTTCCCAGTATATTTTATATTCTGCTTTTACGTTTATGTCTTTAAAAAACTGAGTCTTATCGGATGGTTCATAGCAAAAAATATATTTAGTGTTTAAAATTGAAAGTACAGTATTATTTTTTAATAAATTTTCTACATTATCTCTTTCAAAATATCCTAACCCTGTTACCCAACTATAAACACTTAACGCAAGTGGATCATTCCCTGTAATAATATCCAGATGATAATGAGTATTTGCATTGGGATATATCCTTAAGCCCTCCGGGCGAAAGTCTGCATGAGGATAAATCCTGAAATTTTCACTTTCGCTGCTCAAATATTTAAAATCAGTTGTATCTTCTATACTTTTATAAACATATTCCTTGGATGTGTTGCCTTCCGTATAATTCCTTATAGTAAACAAATCAAAGAAAATAAGCACGATAAACAGAAAATAAATAATTTTGTTCTTTTTTATCAATGAAATGACCAGCAATATTATTGCTGCAGCAAAAATGGCCAGGGGTATGAAAATAGACGGACTGGATATTTTAATATTTTTGACAAGCAGTTGAACCTGCTCAAGTTCAAGCCCTAATCTGTAAAGTATTTTTCCATCTGTTTTTTGTATCAAAAATTTGCTTACTATGACAAAAATAGAAGCTATTGAACCCAAAAAGATAATTGAAGCAGTTATAGATTTTTTTATTTTTTTATTTACATTCTCAATAAAATAATTGAAACCAAAACCGGCAAGAATAGAAAATGCCATTCCAAATTCATACCAATTCTTTGTTGGGATCCTGAATTTATTATATAAGGGGACATGGTACATAAGCTTATAGTATGGCGCGGTACCGCCAAACACCAGCAAAAAAGAAAATATAGCAATAAATATCCAAAAATATTTATGTTTGTTTTTATCAAATAACCCAAAAATAACAAAGGGCATAGTTGAAATTCCAAAATATGCTATTACTTCGCTATGGGTCCAGGGACCAAAATATTGAATACCTGCTGGACCGGAACCATATAAGAAAGGGAAAAACAGAG
>VGAZ01000189.1 GCA_016870615.1 Actinomycetota bacterium
ATGCATATATTGATAAACCTTTCAGGGATCCAAGAGGAAAAATAATGGTTGTAAATCATGCTATACATGACAAATGGCAGCTTGAGGGCCATCAAGCTGGAGCTGCAGGAGTATTCAGGTGGTTCCGTGATGAAATAGGAGCCTACGAGAAATCTATTGCGTCTGCCAGCAATACTGACGCTTATAAGCTGCTTGATGAATTAGTTATAAATACTCCCGCAGGTTCCCGAGGTCTAATATTCATGCCTTTTCTTGCGAGTGCAGCTGCACCGAGATGGAACCCTGATGCTAAAGGCGTGCTTTCCGGTCTTACGTTTGCGCATGATAGGGGTTGTCTTGCAAGGGCGTTCCTTGAAGGGATCACGCTTGAAATGAAAGACATAATTAAATCATTGCTTACATCTGGTATTAAAGCAGAAAAAATAATGCTTCAGGGTGGGTCATCAAAATCTTCTATATGGAACCAAATCCAGTCTGATATGTATAATCTGCCGGTAAAAACATTAAAATTTAAAGATGCTGCCGTAATGGGGGCAGCCATAATGGCAGGCGCAGGTGCAGGCATTTTTAAGGATATTAAAGAAGGCGCTGATAAAATGGTAAAAACAGATAAGGAATTCATACCAGCAGGAAAAAATGTTGAGATATATGATGAACTTTATGACATTTACTGCAGAATCTATTCAAGCTTTGAAGATAATAAACTCTTTGATTCTATATCAAAATTCCAAATAAAACTTGGGCTTTAGAAAAACAAAATATCTATTTGTAAAAATTTATTATATAGTTTTTATTTTTACAGAATTAGAAAAAATAAAATCCAGTTAACTATTTTATCCCGTGTTCGATCTTATACTGTGCCCAGTTCTGTTTTAACCATAAAAAATCGCTGAAACTGCCAAGCCTTTTTATAAAGGGATTATTAGCCTTTTCATAGACTATCGTGGAGTGGGGCATAACACCGTAGTCATGGCCGGGCCAGACTTCTGTCTCTTCCGGCAATTCCATAAGTTTTTTGAGGCTCTCAAATTCATCCCTTGCGTCATCTTCAGAATATGTCCCGCCAACTTTTCCAACAAAAAGCGTGTCGCCGGTAACTATCTTATCTCCCGCTTTAATACATATGGAATCAGGCGTGTGGCCAGGCGTTTTGATGGCTTCAACTACTAAATCATGTATATGCAACTGTACCTTATTTTCTTTAAGAGTACTTCCATAACAGTTTATATAATTAATATTTTCAGCACCCGCCAGTTTTTTTATATCCTCATTTCCGCTGCTGTGATCATAATGGGAATGCGTATTGATTAAGTATTTTATTTTTAGATTTTCTCTTTTAATAATATCCAGCACACCCCATGCATCAGGTGAAGGATCTATTACAGCAGCCTCTTTTGTCTTACCTGAGGCAATTATATAGGCAAAGTTCCTGTCACCGCCTGATTTTACCTGTTTAAAAAACATTTACCCTCCAGGTTTTTTGGTCATCTTGATAATAATTAACATTATTGATTGATTTTATCATATAAGGACCTTGTTGAAAGAATTTTATTTAGATTTTAAAATACTTGAATATATCCAGTAAATTATTTAGGCATACTACTTGACCAGTTCTTTAAGGGCTTTGGCAACCCCATCATTATCATTGCAATCCGTAACATAATCCGCCATTTTCTTTATTTCATCTGAAGCATTGCCCATTGCTACAAAAAACCCTGCATGCTCCATCATTGAAACATCAAGCTCACTGTCGCCAAAAGCAATTATCTCCTCCTTTTTTACAGAATAATAAGAAGATAAAAACTTCAGCGCCATTCCTTTGGAAGTCCCGGGGTTATTAAACTCAAGAAAAGAAGGAAGTGACTGCAGAACTTTTAAACCATGAAACTTTTTTACAGCTTCAGATTTTATTTTACCTATTATATGGGGTTCACTGAGTATCAGGACCTTCAGCACCTCAATATCGTTCCTGTTTAACAGGTCCTGTATTTCTACTCCTCTATATCCATAGAAAAATGCATGCCTTTCAGTATATTCATTATGTTTTTCAAAGTAATACTCATAGCTTGACTCGATCTGCGCATGAACATTTTTTTGCTTTGCGAAAAGAAGCACTTTTTTTGCATCATTAAAATTTACAGGGAGGCTGAACAACTCATTCTTTCTGCTGTCAACAACAACTGCTCCGCTACAGTTTATCATTGGGGTAGAAAGACCCAGCTCATCATGGTATCTTCTGGAGCCGTTGTAATTTCTTCCAGTTGCTAAAACAATTATTAAACCTTTATCATTCATTTCCCGGATTATTTGCAGG
This sequence comes from Actinomycetota bacterium, assembly GCA_016870615.1. Lineage (GTDB taxonomy): Bacteria > Actinomycetota > Humimicrobiia > Humimicrobiales > Humimicrobiaceae > VGAZ01. The sequence goes on from VGAZ01000189.1 coordinate 2,315, forward strand.
GTTGGGCGTGAAATTTTCTTTTCACTGTCAAGCAGCGTATCATCCAGGTCTATTGCAGCAAGCCTGTATTTCATGTCATTTTATCTTTTTTTAAAAGTTATATTTTAAACATTATAATTTTCATTTTTTAATAAATTATTTTTTTAAGGTTTAATTTTTCCAGTTCCTCCCTGTTGAGCCTTAAGAGTTTAAAATTGAACATATTTCCCGGATAATATTCATGAGAGTAATCAAGAGGCATATCATCCATATCATATGTTGTTTCCTCAAGGCAAATGCAAAGGCTTTTTGGAGGTATATTCAATAATTCACATATATAAGGGCTTGCTTTTACCGGAAAAAGCCTTGCATCAGATAAATGGAGACCTATGCCTATAGACTGGCTGAGCGAAGGGCCCATATTTTCAAACATTGCATTTTCCGGAATCC
>VGAZ01000190.1 GCA_016870615.1 Actinomycetota bacterium
AGGGAAATAATCGGGCTTCCGCCTCAATGGGACGAGAAAATTGCTGAGGAGAAAAAATATGACAGGGCTGAAAGAGACAGGCTTGAATATGTTGCAGTTACAAGAGCTAAAAATGCGCTGATAGTGAGCACTTACAGGGAAGGTTCAAGGCAAAAAGCATGGGAATTATTATACGATTTACTTCAGAATGCCCCTAAACTTAAATTGCCCGCCCTAATCGGGCAAAAAGAAATTGAATCTGTGGATATTACTGTTTCAGGGTGGCGGCAAACAGTTAAACAGATACAGGAAGATGTATCAAATATATGCAGGCAAAGTTACAGCGTAACAAGTGTAACTTCAGAAGCAAAAGAAGGCTATGTTTTTAATGCAGGGACGCAAGCTATCGGCAAGGGCGCCCAGTTTGGAAAAATTGCCCACAGGGCAGTTGAACTTATATGCAGGGAATTGTTCTTAAAACCTGGATCCGGCGGCCCGTCAAATAATACAAGCAAAGAGTCAGAATATATTACAAAGCCGGACAAAGAAAGCCATGATTTAATGGTAGCAGGCAAGGTAAAAAATCTTGCCGGCAAATGGCTAAGCGATGCCGGTCTTAGCAGCCAGCATGAGCAGCAGTTATGCTTGATTATAGATAAATTTATTGCAAGCGGTCTTTTAAAAAGAATCAGTATGTCAGCCAGCAGGTACTTTGAAGTGCCCTTTGCACTGGGCCGGGATAAAGAAATAATGCACGGTGTTATTGATTTAGTTTTTAAGGAAAATGGTTCATGGATAATAGTTGATTATAAAACAGATGATTTTGAAAAAGATAATGAGCGCAAGAAAGCTTATGAGAGGCAGCTGGAAATATACAAAGAGTACTGGGAAAAAATAAGCGGAGATAAAGTTTCCGGTACAATTCTGTACAAACTTTCTGGATAGCCAGTCCAGCGGCAATTGTTAACCTAAAACTACCATGCTGCTTCAATTGCAAAATACCCCGCTTTAATTAATATCTATATAATACAAGGATAAATATCATTTTTTTCTTATATAACCATAACAACCTGTAATACATAATAGTCTTTACTATTCGGGAAATTAATACATAATAGTAGCATAATAAGATATATTGTTGATGAAATAAATAAAGAAAAAACCTATCCTGATAAAACAGAGATAAGAAAACTTGATTTATGGCTGGCTGGCCTGGATATGTATAAGCTGGTCCTGGAATAATAGGTAAAACTATAAATATTATAATAAAACATCAGCTGATAAATGTTTTTTGTCTTACATAAAAACTCTTATGCCTTTTTACAGATATTGAAGGAGAATTTTAATATCATCGGGACTGCCTGTCGTGGTTGTTGTTACCATAACTGCCCTGCAGGCACTTCTTACATTTTGAAAGGCTTTATAGACAGCTAGATATAATTTTTCTTCATCATCATCCCATGCAACTGTGCTTAGAGGTGTTATTTTAAACTTAATATTTTCTTCTCTCAAAGTGTCCCAGAAAATATCAAGCTTTTCCTTTATTTCATCCTCACCAAGAGGGTAGAGACTTATTTGCATTGCAATCATTTTTATATTGATTCTTAATATTGCTAAAACAATTATATTATAACTCTATTTTTTATATTCAACAGATACAGGAGTTTTTTTGCTTAAAAAAATCCTGCCAGGAAGATTTTTAAAAATTGTTATTTTATCCATTCCCAGGCAAGAAAATGTTCTATGCCATTTCTGTTTCCAAAAGAAACAGGATCGAGTGTTACCACAATCTTTCTGTAATTGTCTTTTATTAGTCCTAGATTATTAAATTCACGGTCAATGACTTTTTCATTGTTTAATAAATATGCTGCCTGGACATAAAGCAGGGAATTTTTTTTCTGCGCAACAAAATCCACCTCTTTACCGGCAATTGATCCTGCTTTAACAGAATATCCTTCTCTTAAAAGATGCAGCAGTACAGCATTTTCCAGGTACTTTCCCGGAGAAGAATCCCTAATAAATGTACTGTAAAACCGGAAAGAAGGATCGTTTAAATAAAATTTTCTTTCACCGGTAATTATTTTTTTTCCCGACACATCATATTTTGGGATTTCATGAATAAAAAAGACATCTTTTAAATACTCGATATAATTACCTATTGTGACAGGATTGGTTTTTGCGCCGGCTAATAAAAGAGCACTGGTAATTCCTGAAATAGAAAAATAGCTTCCCACTGTATCTATGAGAAATTCAATAAGTGTATCCAGTATTCTCACATCTCTTACCTGGTATCTATTAACTATATCACGCAGAATTATGGAATCTTTTAAATCTGAAATATAGTTGATTTTTATGTTATCATCATTAAGTGAAAAGCATTCAGGCATTCCCCCGGTTCGCATGTAATCACTGAAAGATTTTTGGGAAGATTTTTGTGAGGTTACTGCGCAGCATTCAGAGTAACTGAACGGAAACAGGGTAAAAGCTACATATCTTCCGGACAAAAGAGTTGAAAGCTCACCCGACAAAAGAGATGCATTTGAGCCTGAGATAAAAATCTCCCACTCTTCTGTAAAATCCTGTGAAAGTGAGTTTACAGCATTTTCCCAGCCCTCAATTTTCTGCACTTCATCTATAAATAAAAAACATTTACCGCTTTTAGAAATATTCTTTCTAAAATTTGAAGTAATATTAAAAAGATCAGCATGG
>VGAZ01000191.1 GCA_016870615.1 Actinomycetota bacterium
CACACTATGGAATAAGTAAGAGCCGTAAAAACGCGTCCAGTAATATGCCCCCTGCCCAAACCTTGGAACATATGACCAGTATATTTTCTGGTTTGTCTTATATGTGCCCAGTGGCGTTGGTGTTTCGGGCAGTCCGCCCGAACATGGCATGCTCCGGATTTGGCTTCCATTATACAGCACTGTCACTTTCTGCAGTGACAGGTTCACATCAATATAATAATTTGAAGGATCACTGTACCCGGTTTGCGCTGAAGGCTCTGCAGTTTCGGGGTCCTGCCCGGGCTCTTTCCACTCAATTTCTATGCTTGATTGAACTGTTCCCTCTGTATTGCTTACACTGCAGACAAGAGTAAATGACTGCCCTTTTAAAAGATTTACCTGCGCAATATTTTTCCCCCATGCACCATTGCTGTCGTCGCGGTTAAATTGTATCTGCGGGAAAGGCTGGCCTTCTGCAACAGCTTTTATCCTGTAAAAATAAATATTGTTATCCTGCGCAGGCTCAGGCCCTGAAATTATTTCAAGTTTTACTGCAGGCGGTTTTAAAACCGGCATTTTCTCTTCCTGCGCTGCTGATGTTGTATCTGCGGGTATTTCATGGGTACTGTATTTCTCTTCATCCTGTGTATTGCCACCGGAATTTCCGTTGGAGCTGCTGCCCTTGGGGTCCTGGGGCTGTCCTTTATTGCTTTCTTTGCCAGTCCCGCCATTTTTATCGCTGCTGCTGCCTTTATGATTATCATTGCCACTTAACTGTTTTTCTATAGTTTCCTGCCCATAGTCCTGTTTATCATAAACTGTATCCGTGCAGCCGCCAAATAAAGCGGATATCATAAATAAAATAACCATAAGAATTATAATGGGCAATAATTTGCCTTTTTTTTCTTTTTTATGCTTGCTGCAATATTTTCCGTTTAAATACTTCATGCCATCATTTATTAAATAATGTTTTTAAATATAAGTTTTTCTTTTACTGTATTATTGCACATATACTGCGCTTTGATTAAATATGATATCATAATTGATATGGAAAATTTAAAAAATTTAAAAACTTTCAGTAAAAGGATTGATGCCGAGATAGCAAAAGGCTTTCTTGAAAGCAATGGCATTGGCTCATATATTTTTTCTGATGATGCCGGAAATATGTACCCCAGCGCTGATATTGTCAGCGGTGTCAGGCTTTTTGTAACAAAAGAAGATTTTTTAGCAGCAAAGGAAATGCTTGATATGCTTGAATTTGAAACAGAAGAAAACTGAGGTTTTAATAAATTTACTGTAATTAATCTGTTAAATTTTTTCCTGAATTTTATAAAAAAATTTTATATAATTATTTTTTACATAAAAATAGGAAAGAGGAAACTTCGTGGCGCTTATCAATTTAAAGGACCTTTTAAAACATGCAAGGGAAAACAAGTATGCTGTAGGTGCTTTTAATGTAACAAACCTTGGTTTTATCGACACATTAATAGCAGCTGCAGAAGAGCAGCGTTCCCCCATAATACTGCAAATAGCTGAGGTGCATTTAAGATATGTGGATTTAGAAGAGATTGCTCCAATAATTATAAGCGCGGCAAAGAAAGTTGACATCCCTGTTTGTTTTCACCTTGACCATGGCCAGACCCTTCAAACTCTCATGCGGTCAATAAGGGCTGGTTTTACGTCTGTTATGTTTGACGGCAGCCACATGCCGCTTGAGGAAAATATTGCTGCGACAAAAGAAGTTGTAAAAATTGCCGGTGCAGTAAATGTAAGCGTTGAAGCCGAGCTTGGGAATGTCGGGGGCGAGGTTATAGGCGAGGTTGCCCCAACAGCGCATGCGGCCAGCAAGGAACTTTTCACAAATGTTTCTGAAGCCAAGAGATTTGTAAAAGAAACAGGCATAGATGCACTTGCGGTATCAATAGGAAATGTGCATGGTTTTTATAAAGGCGATCCCAATCTTGATTATGAAAGGCTTTCAGCCATAAACAGCGCAATAAACATACCCCTGGTGCTTCATGGGGGATCGGGTATTTCAGATGATGATTTTAAAAAAGCCATAAGCCTTGGAATATGCAAGATTAACTTTTATACTGAGATGTCTGCTGCAGCAGTTGCCCGGGTAAAAAATTATCTCATTAATGAAAAACCTGATGTCACAAGTATTCCTGATGTTATTGGCAGGGCTTTTGAAGAAGTTAAAAATGTAGTTAAAAAACGGCTTGAGGTATTCGGGAGCAAAGATATGTGCGCGCCTGAAAAAACACTTTGCTTTTCATGCAGCGATTCTGTCTGCGGATTTACTGACCCGAAATTCAGGCCCGGCGCACAAACGGTTCTGTATGAAGATATCGTTAACCAGATAACAAATGAAGTTATCTCAAGCATTAAGAATAAAAATAAATAAAAACGCCTTATCAGTTTCCTTTAAATCGTGAAGCCAGTGCTACTGCTATAAAGGCGGCTGCAAAGAATATGCTTGATACAATCATTAACGGGTGAAGCTGCCTGATTTTTCCCCTGAACAGTTTTATAAGGGTGTAGCTTATAAAACCAAAACCTATGCCGTATGAAATATTATAAGTAAAAGGCATTATTATAATTGTTAAAAATGCAGGAATACCTGTTTCAAAATCCTTGAAATCTATTTTAGAAATAATGCCCATCATTAAAAACC
>VGAZ01000192.1 GCA_016870615.1 Actinomycetota bacterium
GCCTATTTCCATTGAAAAATATGCTATAAGTTTTTTATTATTTTCAGACTGCATTGTCTCCTTTTTTAATTCAAGGGTTTTAAAAAGGTAATCTTATATTTAAAACTCAACAATTGCAAAGAAAGATAACAACTTCATAATAATTTAAATTAGCTGGAGGAGGTGTTAAATGAAAAATAATACCGAATTATGCAATGTTGATTTGAGGGAAATTATGTTTTCTGACCAATACTGGGAAATGCTTAAAAACATAGGATTCAGCAAAGATTTTGTTTTAAATGAAAGAATAAGGAAACAAAAAGAGTGTATCGAGTACCTGTTGAAGCATTGTAACTACAGTAAGGCTGCCATCTGATTAAGTTGAATAAAGACTTTTTTGGTATTACAGCTTCTGTTAATTATATTTTTTTCAAACTTTTTTAAACTTTATAAATACTTATTAAAGGGAAAGGCCTTCTTCATTTTCCTGGTCGCCAGTTTGGTATTTACTTGTTTCTGGTAAATCTTCATTTCCTGTAGAACTAACAGTATCATCTGAGTAATTATATTCTTTTTTTATTTTTGAAGCTTTGCCTCTTTTTTTTGATTTTTCTTCATCTCCAGACATCCTTGTGACATTTCCGCTGAAGATTCCGCCCTTGTTTATTATAAGGGAATCGGTTTTCATATTGCCGATGGCTATACCTATTTCCTTGATTTCAACAACACCACTTGCTTCCATGTTACCCTCATAAGTTCCTATGATTTCAGCATCAGTGGTTTTTACATCAGCACTTACAAGGCCATTTTTCTGTATTGTGAGTTTGCCGTCCACATTCAGCTTACCCCTAACTTCACAGTCAATATCTATTGATTGTGAAATTTTAAATTTTCCATCAAGAACTGCGCTGTCTCCCATAATTGTTAAAAGAACTCTCGACTCTTCAGGAAGTTTGGCATTCTCCTCTTCAAAATAATTCATGATTCCTCCTTGTCAAATCTATTATATTAATTTATTTAAATACAATTAATATAATTAAATTTTAACACAAATAAATAAAAATTTATAAATATTTCTTACAAATATTTATTCGCTTTTACTTTCTATAAGCATGTCCAGCTCTTCAAATGCTGCAAGCAAATCAGCAGCTGCTTCAGACTTCGGGTAAGTCACAAAAACCGGACTTTTACTTAATGATATTGAAAGCTGGTAATGCGACAGATATCTTATTTTCTGGTTTACAAGATTAAAAGTTTCACCATATTTGTGCCTGAACTTATCTACGATAGACTCGGAAGTCCTTCTTCTTTTTTCATATGCGTTTATTAAAACACCCAGGATTTTTAGTTTTGTTTGAAATTTTTCCTCAAGGCTTTTTATTATATTTAAAAGATACTTGACATCCAGGAAAGAGAATATTTCAGGTTTTAAAACTATAATTATATTTTTTGCAAATATCATAGAAGACACTGAGAGAAGTGAATAATTTGGCTGAGAGTCAATAATTACAAAGTCATAATTTTGTTTATTTATGTATTCATCAAGTATCTGCTTGATTATTATATTTCTATGAAATGACTGGTAAAGATTATTTTCTGAAGACGTTCTTTTCAGTAAATAATCCGTCAGATACTCTTCCAGCAGAGATATGTTGTTTGAGGAGGGAAGGAGATCTATGTTTTTATTTATTCTTAAAACATAATCCCTGAAATCAATGCTTTCATTCTTAATATGGTTAACGACAAGGTTTTCAAGACATTTATTCTTCGGTATTCGCGATTTTTTAAAAAATGCCTGTACCAGGCTAATCTGGGGATCAAAGTCAAGAAACAGGATTTTTTTGTTTCTTTTTTTTGCAAGATACCAGCCGTAGTTAAAACAAATTGTTGTTTTACCTGTTCCTCCTTTAGTATTGTAGAAAACAATTTTTTTCATGAAAACGAAGCACCAGTATATTATATTTAATATATTTTTAATATATTAATCCACAATTATATTATAAATATTATAAATATCAATTGATTTTTAAAAACATTTTAGCGCGACCTGCTTTTGAAGGATTAAAGATACATATTTTTGTTTTAAAGTCTCTTAACAGAAATTTTCTGTATGAATATTAAATTATCATCGTAAAAGTTTTTTATAAATTAAGCTATAAACATGTTTTAAAATAAGTTATGTACAAATATGAATCAGGGGCAGTGAGATTGTTTAATTTATTATATATTTATTACCTGGATGTTTCGCCAGTACTCCCCGGATTGTGATCTGCTGAGGGATTATTAAATGAAAAAGAACCTCTTGCAGCCGAGACTCCCTGGCTGCTTATTGTGCTTACGGGCCTTACAGACTCTTTTTGAGTGTCAGGAGCTTTAGTTTTTTCGGGTATCTCTTTTTTAAAGATTTCCTGGTTATCAGATATTATGCTTTCACCCTTAAAAAGTCCGCCTTTTGAAATAGTTAGAAGAGCATCCTTCTGTATAAGATTGCCTATAAATCTTCCGGTAGAAGTTATTTCAACTTCGCCGGATGCTATCATTTCGCCTTTAAAATACCCTGAAATTATTGCATTTGCAGTTTTTACATTGGCATTTATTTTACCTTCTTTTCCAATTATAAATTCCTTTTCTGAAATTATCTCACC
>VGAZ01000193.1 GCA_016870615.1 Actinomycetota bacterium
TGCATTGCTTTCTCCGGATCAAATCCTATAGAAGCCCAGCCATTGTTTTTGCTTTGAAGCCCTATGTATAAATTTGAATTATCATTGTGCCAGTGGAGTATTAATCCTGTAGAGCTGTCATTGTATGAATTCAGGTATTCACTTTCATCAATTGTGCCATCTACACTTATTTTACCGGTTCCTTCATCATTTGCAGGGGCAGTTTCTTTAGAATCCTCTTTTACTGTTTCTATTACATCTTCCTGGTTTTTAACAGCAGCAGGTTTATCAGCAGGAATGGGCGCGCATGCAGAACCCAGAAGTATGACTATTAATAATAACATAATGTAAAAGATATTTTTTCCCACTTTTAGCTGCTCCTAAAATAATACTTGATAATAACTTTTATTTTATAGTATTTTAATATAATAGCAATATTATAGCAGGACCGGGAACTGGCGCGCCACTGAATTATCCAGCGCATTTCCAGTTCCCGCTGTTTCAAAATCACCGGTTAAGGCTTCCGGACCGGCCTTTAATGCCAGTTTCTACCCAGGGTTTATATGGCCTGCCGGCATTTTTATAAATAAAAATATCTTATACTGAAATGATTATCCAACTTTCGGCAGTTTTTCAAGTGATTCTTTTATCTTTTCCTCAGGATATGCAAAATCTTCAATTTTACCGTCAAGATACGCCTCGTATGCGCCAAGGTCAAGGTGTCCGTGTCCGCTGAAATTAAATACTATTGTTTTTGACTGTCCGCTTTCTTTGCATTTGAGCGCCTCATCAATTGCAGCGCCAATTGCATGCGTGGTCTCCGGAGCAGGTATTATCCCTTCAGTTTTGGCAAAAATAATGCCTGCTTCAAATACTTTTGTCTGCGGTACAGCAATTGCTTCGATAATATTTTCATTTTTAAGCAGGCTTACCTGGGGAGCCATTCCGTGATACCTGAGCCCTCCTGCATGGATTCCGGCAGGAACAAAATCATGGCCCAGAGTATACATTTTTGCAATAGGGGCCATTTTTGCGGTATCTCCATAATCATAGGCAAAGGGGCCCTTGGTAAGTGTGGGGCATGCGTCTGGCTCAACTGCAATAATCCTTATATTGCTGCCTTTCATCTTATCCGGTACAAACGGGAAAGCAAATCCGCCGAAATTGCTTCCTCCGCCCACACATCCTATTAAAATATCCGGGGCGTCTCCGGCAATTTCAAGCTGTTTTTTTGTTTCAAGACCCACAATTGTCTGGTGAAGAAGTACATGATTTAATACACTTCCAAGGGAATATTTTGTGTGCCCGCCGCTCTTAACAGCGTCCTCAACTGCTTCGCTGATTGCTATTCCAAGTGAGCCTGGCGAGTCCGGATCCTGGGCAAGTATTGCCCTTCCTGAGTCCGTCCTGTCTGTAGGTGACGGAAATACTTCTGCGCCCCACATCCTTATCATTGTTTTTCTATATGGCTTCTGGTTATAACTTACTTTTACCATATAGACTGTCACATCAAGGTCAAACAGGCTGCCTGCAAAAGAAAGGGCGCTTCCCCACTGTCCCGCTCCTGTTTCAGTTGTAAGCCTTGTTGTGCCTTCTTTCTTATTGTAATATGCCTGGGCAATTGCAGTGTTTGGCTTGTGGCTTCCTGCAGGGCTCACGCTTTCATTTTTGTAATATATCTTTGCCGGCGTGTCCAGGTATTTTTCAAGCCTGTCTGCACGCACAAGAGGTGTTGGTCTCCACATCCTGTAGATTTCTACCAGTTCTTTTGGAATGTCTATAAACCTGTCCATGGATACTTCCTGCATAATAAGCTCCATCGGGAAAAGCACGGAAAGATCATCCGGTGTAAGGGGCTTTCCGGTCTGCGGATGAAGCGGTGGAGCAAGCGGTTTTGGAAGGTCAGGATTGATATTGTACCATTGCCTTGGCATGTCCTTTTCAGTAAGAAATATCTTTTTTTCTTTTTCGTCCAAACTCATTTTATTTTCTCCTTGCTTATATTTGTTTTTATTAAATGATTTACATATTTTTTGCCGGGGCGCGGGTTTTTTTTCAATTAATTAATTCGCAGCCGCCCCTGTTTGCTGTTTATTTTAAGATTTATAATATTTCCATAAGAACAGCCGTTTTATTTTTTTAACTGGCACTTTTTATCACCTTTCCTTTCATATTCCTCTAGCCTTCGTCCTTAAATTATTAATTATAAAAATAGATTGCGTTATTATTTTTTTTATACTTCCAGGGAGCAGCCATTTCAGATAATTTTTGCAAACTGCTCCTGAAAATAAAAAAACCTCTGACATCCCTACAGTAACTGTAGAGACGAGAGGTTAAATTCCCGCGGTGCCACCCTACTTCACGGCAAAGCCGTGCTCTTTTAATCAGGTACACTTTATACCCTATCCCATGATAACGGGGGAATCCGTACCGGCATACTTTCTTTTATTGAAGCTATTAAAAGATTTGTGCCGGTCACCTCACAGGTCCATTCACTCATCAGTAATGCAGCTGCCATCTCACCGCCAGCAGCTCTCTGTATGCCACTTAATGACTTACTATTCCTGATCACAGGTTTTACAGCAATATTAAGTTTTCAAAAATGCATGCTTAATAAGCTTAAGCTAAAAAGTATTT
>VGAZ01000194.1 GCA_016870615.1 Actinomycetota bacterium
CGATTTATATCTACGCCATGGCGTAGATGGTAAAAGTAGAAATGAGGGCGGAGGAAAGGGCGGAGAGGGCGGAGGAATTGCCTCCGCCCTAATAATTTGGGCCATATTGCATATTTCTATATTATCGTATTTTACAGGTGCGTGTGATAAGCGGGTTGGGAGGGAAAAAGGTAGTGATAAGTTGTTGGGGGGGAGCGATAAGTGGATTGAAAAGAGAAAAGCCCAACTGGATGAATCCAACTGGGCCTACCGGATTTGAATCTAAAGAACAAAAATTATTTCATTAAGAGTATTTTCTTAAAAAGAACAGACCGCTCGAGATGATGCAGAACTATTTTTATGGATCAATCCTTTTAAATTGCCATGAATTTCAATGAAAAATACCCAATCTTTATTCCCAGCTACTTCAGTGGAAGTAAAATAAGTTCCATGTGAATCATAATTTGGGTCCACAAAATTAGTCAAAATACCTAATTCCTTAGCATTCTTAACTAATTTCATTTCGGTAGAATCAGGGAGGCGATAACCCTCTCCGTATTTTTTTGCCTCCTCTGTTGCTGTAAAATAATTAAACCGTATTCCGAAAGTTGGGGTTAAATCTGTCTTGGCAGCAACCAGATTGGGATTTATAGAAATTATAATCCCATTCTTATGATTGTTACCAATTTGTAACTGGTTACCTGTTACAAAAAAGAAATCGGGCTCACTAAAATATTTTGTAATTTCTCCCACTGTTTTTATCCTGTATTTATATTTTGTGTTGGGAAAAAGGTCGGATATTTTTGCACTTACCAACATTTTCCCGCCAACAACAGGATTTGGAATAGTGGTTACTACATTTATGTAATCACTTACTCCATATTCAAAAGACACAGTTATAGACTTACTTGTTATAACTGTGGTTTTTATTACCACAGTTGTTGCGGTAATTTCCTCTACGGTAGTAGAGGTAATTACTATTGACTCTGGGGGAATTATGGGCAACGGTGGTTCCGTTGCACATCCCCCTAGAAAAAGAGGGAATAGAACAACAAAAAGAATTAATATCTTTTTCATTTTATTTGCTCCCATTATTATTATTTAATTTAGTTGCAGAAACACAAAACATAATTTCGCACTTTTGCAACCAAATTAAATGTTTTTCAAAGAAACAATTCCCTAAATTTGTCAATAGTATACCAGATTTAACAAAGATCGTCAATGTCAAGAAGGATGGGTGTATCAAAAAACCCTTATTTTTTAAAAGTTATCCACAGTTTTTTCACCACTTTTTATTTTGGGGTATAATTACAGCATTATTAAGATTTCTGATATCATTTGTCAGTTACTAATTTTCTTTTAAGAACTGAGCGATTGGGGCATTAAACAATATGCAAAAAATTTTGTATCTCTCCTTTTATTTGTATATATCTTTTCTATGTCCAATGCGAATGACGAGTACCAATAATAATTCATCTTCAATTTTATATATCACTCTATAATCGCCTATTCTAATTCTATAAAGATTAGTGTCTTTCAGTTTCATACACCCTACCGGTCTCGGATTACCAGAAAGCCGTTGAATAGTTTCTGCAATTTTAATTCTATCTTTTTGTTGCAACGATCTTAATAATTTATCAGCAGATTTTAAAATCTGGATTCTATACATAATTTTTTATATCGAAATCAATTTTTTCTTCGCCGCTATTAACTACATCACTTGCAAGTTTAATATCCAACTCGTCTTCTAATTCAGCGATTCTTTTCCCTTCTTTAGTTAATTTTTCAATCAACTCGTTATATATATCTATTGGTATAACGGCATATATTTTTTGTCCGCTTTCGTTGATTACATAATTAGGTTTTATTTCCATGACATCCTCGATTCAATTTGTTGCAAAATTTACTTGCTCTAAATAAAAAAAATAAAATTACTAAAAGACATATTAATCATACATGTTAAGATTTCTGATATCATTTGTCAGTTACTAATTTTCTTTTAAGAACTGAGCAATTGGGGCATTAAACAATATGCAAAAAGTTTTGTCTCTCTCCTTTTTTTTTGTAAATATCTTTTTTATAACCAATTAGAGTAAACAAAAATAAGTACCACTGTGTGTTTAGAAAAAGATTGGCGTAATTGAAGATTAGTTGATTGAGATAGGAATTTAACATTGTCAAAGCCGATCCCTCTAAATATTTGCTTAGTACATAAAAATGTTTCTTATCAAGAAATGAAATATCACAATAATTATTCGTTAGATATTATATTTCAAATTTTACAATGCCTACTAAATAAAATAATGATTGGGCTAGTAAAATGCAATTAAATTGTATAACCCAGCAAAAATTCTCAAACACTTCTAGTATTATTTCCCAAATTGAATTGATGTAATGAAAAATTAATCCAAAATAAAGAAGCGGTTTAAGTAACACTGCCTCACTAGAAAAACTATTCAGCCATAAGACATGCAATAGCAGTTGTATTTACAATATCATCAATACTACAGCCTCTGCTCAAATCAAAAAATGGTTTTTTCACACCTTGATTCACTGGACCAATTGCTTCT
>VGAZ01000195.1 GCA_016870615.1 Actinomycetota bacterium
AATTGCCACCATAACTTTTTTTAACCTCTCAGTTGGAACCCTGCCGCTGTATTTATTAAAATCATCTATAAAAGTATTTACCAGGTTTTGGTGAATCTCTGCAACTGCTACAGGGGAACGGGTATCGGTCCATTCTTTAACAGCTGCAGGCATGCCGCCCACAGTTAAGTAGTCAATAAAATAACTCATTAATTTATTATGGATATTTTCGTTTACGATAGAATTGATTTCTGTTTCTTCTATAAATTCAACAAGAATTTCTTCACCCACTGCAAACAAAAATTCCTTGAAAGACATTGGTTCCATAAATAAATATGACAGCCTGCCAACAGGCATTGAAAATTGGTGGTCCTGCAATACAAAATCAAGAAGTGAGCCCGTTGCTATTACGGCAAGCTCAGCAGCCTCTTCATAAAACCATCTCAAGTTAGCCAGTATGTGCGGGGCTTTCTGTATTTCATCAAGAAACAGCAGTGATTTTGATTTATCAATTCTAAAGCCTTTCAGCCTTTCAAGAATTATCAGGATATTTTGGGGTGATTTTTCTTTAAATATTTCAGAATACTCTGTTTGCCTCTCAAAATTTATTTCAACAAGATTTAAGTTCCGGGATTTTGCAAAATCTCTTACCAGCCAGGTTTTGCCAACCTGCCTTGCGCCTCTCAGGACAACTGGTTTCCTGTCATTTTTTTCAAACCATTCATTTAAATTATGCGATATAAATCTTTTCATGGTCCAAATTATATTGCTTTACAGGATTAGTTGCAAGATAAATTACAATTATATACGGTTCTTTTTGTCTCTAATATACAATTATATACGGTTGTATTTATTAAACTCTACAGGTATAAAATTCAATAAATGGTGGAGTTTTTCCCAGTTAATGATTATTTGGCCAAAAAGATTTATAAGAACTTCCTTTTTTATCCCTCAAGATAAGCAAAAAGAACCGTCCCCAGTTGTCGTTGCAATTTTTTCAGTATTATTGTGATGATATGAATAAAAAACCAGTGCTGAACTTAACTTCATTGTTATTCTCCTTTCACTTCACATTCAAAGACTTCGCCTATTTCTACACCAAAAGCATCAGCAATACGAAACGCAAGTTCAAGGGATGGCGTATACTTGCCGGCCTCTATTGCAATAATTGTCTGCCGCGATGCTGAAGCTTTTTCAGCAAGCTCCTGCTGGGTCATCTCGTTTGCAAAGAAGCGCAGTTTTCTGATATTGTTTTTTATTTCATATGTTTTAGCCATTTTTTAATCCCTTCCGGTAATAATAAAGTTTGGCTAATCCTTCAAATAGGGACCCGACAAAAAAAGAAATAAACAAGATATTTAGCAATACTGCAACGGAAGAATAAAATATCAGGGATAACAGCGCTGAGACAAATCCGGCTCCCACAATGATAAAACTAATCCTCATTGATTTGAGCTCGATTAACTTATCCATTTCATCTTCAACCATTTCCAGTTTGATTGTTTTTTCAATATCCCTGTCGTCGCACTTTTCGTTTTCCAGTTTTTTCCTGACAGCTATTGCGATAGAAAGCAAAATATGGAATACGATTTGAATAATAATTGTTACAGCTATACCAATACCTATAAATATCAATATTGTAATTGCCCAGAACTTCAGGTCACCGAAATCTGCCGTGCCCAGCCGGACCCTGCTGAATGCATATATGCAGTATGCAGCTATAAGTATGATTGCTGCTAATACTGATACTATTGTTTTCTTTTCCTGGTAAGACATAATTCCCCCTTCATATGTAATATATTATGAACATATAGTAATATATATACTACATATTGTCAAGTATATTTTACATTTTTATTAATCCCCTGAAGAATAAATATTAGATATATAAAAAATAGTGCAATTATAGCGTGTTATTCGTGGTATAAATATGCAAATCAATAACTATATTCGTGGATAAAATATGCATAAGTCTTGCCGCAACGCATATTCTTTGCTATAATCAACCTAATAAATTTAAAGGCGGGCAGCTGATGTGTTAAAAAGAAAAATTACAAATGATTTGACCTTATGGAAAAAGCGTGAAGATAAATTATGCCTACTCGTCAAAGGTGCAAGACAAGTAGGCAAAACCTTTATCATTGATGAGTTTGCCCGCGCAAACTATAAGTATTACACTCCTATCAATTTTGATGAGAATCCTTCATATAAAGCAATTTTTGATGGTGATTTGGATGTCGAAACGCTTATCAAACAGATTTCATTGCGTGTCCCGGGTGCAGAACTTATGCCACATGAAACGCTTATTTTTCTTGATGAAATTCAAAATTGTCCAAAAGCAAGAACAGCGCTAAAGTTTCTTGCAATTGATAAACGGTTTGATGTAATTGCGTCCGGCTCTATGCTAGGCATTCACTATAAAGATGTGCCTTCATATCCTGTTGGATATGTAGATACCATAGAAATGTACTCTTTGGATTTTGAAGAGTTTTTATGGGCAAATGGAATTTTGCCGCATTCAATTGAGGATAT
>VGAZ01000196.1 GCA_016870615.1 Actinomycetota bacterium
ATAAAAAATAACTCTCTAATCATGGGGCATATGGGTTATTATGATTGTATAAATAGCGATCCCGCTTATCCTGTTAAAATAATATCAGATCCTGAATATAAAACCACCGACAGGTTCACGGGGGCTTGCATGTACTACAAGTACAAACCAGGGCCTGTAACAATTATTAACTCCATATATGATGGCAGTAAGTTAAGATGGACCGCTGCTGAAGGAAATTCTCTTGAAGGGCCGCCAATTCTTGAAGGAGATCCGCATGTTCATTTCAGCCTAAAAAAGCCAATTAATCTTTTCTTTAAG
Source organism: Actinomycetota bacterium (assembly GCA_016870615.1). Taxonomy (GTDB): domain Bacteria; phylum Actinomycetota; class Humimicrobiia; order Humimicrobiales; family Humimicrobiaceae; genus VGAZ01. Next base: position 301 of record VGAZ01000196.1, read on the forward strand.
GAAGTGCTGGGAATAGGCGTTAGCCAGCACTGGATTGTTGTAAATGGACATGTTGCAGATGAAGTAGAACTTTTATGCAACTGGAATAAAATTGAATATATTAAGTTATCATAAAACATTGAAAAATACATAAATATGAATTTTTTCATTAACTTACAGGGAGATTTAAATGAAATTAAATAAAGCGGAAGTACTGTCACAAAAAGAAATTAAAATGATAGATGAGGCTTCAAGGGAAATACTTGAAGATACAGGTATAAAAGTTTACAGCAGCCCTGTCCTGGATATATATAAAAATGGAGGTGCAGCTGTAGACTATGAGAATCGTATAGTTAAAATCCCATCCAGCCTTATAGACAAAAGCTTAAAAGCTGCTCCATCAAATTACAAGCTATATTCAAGAGACAGGGACAGTTATCTTGAATTTGGAAACAACCTTGGTTATTGTGCAAGCGGTCATAATGCAATCTATATGCTGGATGAGAATACTAATGAGCGAAGGCCAATAAATAAAGAAGAGGTGGGCAATTTTGCAAAAATATCAGATGCTTTAAATAATATTCATATTGTAGGAATACAGGCTATGCCGCAGGATGTTCCTGCTCGCGCCTCGATACTCCATGCGCTTGATGCTGTTTTTAATAACACTTCAAAGCATGTGTTTTTTTCGCCTGAAAATGTCGAAGAGGCCAGAGCTCTTATTGAAATTACCAAAGCCGTAAGCGAACAGGATTATCCGGGAAAAGAACCTGTTGCCATATGCCAGCTTTCCCCAATAAGTCCGCTTACATGGTCACAGGGCACCGCTGAGGCAGTATGCGTGGTATCGGAATCAGGTATTCCATTATGTTTTCTGCCCCAGCCATATTCAGGTGTTACATCACCCATTACTCTTGCAGGTACGCTTACCATAAATAATACAGAGATACTTTCAGGACTGGTGTTATCGCAGATTTTAAATGAGGGAAGCCCTGTAATATACGGTGCAGCATGGACCACATTTGAGATGAACAAAGGAACTGTTTTAATAGGCACTCCTGAACGTTGTGTACTGTCAGTTGCGGGCTCTCAAATGGCAAAATATTACAACCTGCCTTCACACTGTATTTCTTTTGACACTGATGCAAATATTTATGATGAGCAGAACGGCTTTGAAAAAATATTCAACACTATTGCAAACCTCCAGTCAGGCATAAACCTGCTCATGAATGCCGGCATGTTTGCAACCGGTTTTACTGTAAGCTATGAGCAATTAATAATAGATCATGAGATAGCGACTTTTGCATACAGGTATGTGGAAGGCATGAAAGTCAATGAAGATACAATAGCAAAAGATGTAATAAAAAAAGTAGGTCAGCACAAAGACTTCATGATGGAACCCCATACTTTAAAATATATGAGAAGCGGTGAACATGTGCCTTATAGAGTATCTAACAGGGATGTATATGAGATATGGAAAAATGCAGGTAAACCAACTATTGTTGATAATGCAAAAAAAGTTGCAGCAGAGATAATCAGTTCTCATATACCTAAACTATTAAGCAATGATAAAAAAGAAAAGATAAAAGCTATAATAGCTGATTTTGAAAACAGGCATAGATAAAAACAGTGTCTAAATCAGTAAAATTGACTTCAGCAAATATTAGATATAATCCATGCTGCAAAATATAAATTGAAAACTTTTAAAATATTGTAATTTTTTTTTAATTTCATATATTATTTTTTCATGTTTTTACCGTGTTTTTTTAAAGGAAGGTTTATTGATGATTTTATAATTATACTTACCGGGTTTGTTGGTGTTTTGCTAATAAAAAATAGGCTTTTATTTTCAGGAATTTTTTTATTATTTTAAAAAATTATTTTTAATAGTACTAATGGGGTGAATTAATATGTATGACATTGAACTTAAACCAAAAGTCGGCCTTATAACTCTAACCGATGTCCCAAGAGCCCTTCTGGTTGTAAAAGAAAGGGAAGAAGCAATAACAAAAAAACACATCGATTATAAAAAATTTCTTATTGAAAATGATATAGATGTTTTTGATGCAGCAGATGCAGTAGAGAGGAAACCAGGCTGGGTAAGTTTTTACAGCTCTGAAGACATTTCAAAAGCAGTCGATTATTTTCTCCAGAATCATATTGAAGCTGTCATAATAGGCTGCTGGCACTGGACCGAACCCATGTTTATTGTAGAGATTGCA
>VGAZ01000197.1 GCA_016870615.1 Actinomycetota bacterium
AATTTTAAATTAACCTCGTGGTACTGATGCAAAAGCAAAAATCTTCAAAATCGTTAGCAATAATATTTGGATTATGAGGTTCATCCCAACCTTTATCAGATTATTTTTATAAAAAGTAGTATAATAAAAATTAGAAATTTAGTAGCTATGAGGTTTTCTTAATTACAGTGGACGCTTTAAGTAAGAAAGCTAAGCTAATTGCGTAACCGACTAAATCATTAGTCGGTTTTTTTATTATAAGGATTATTGTAATTATTTTCATACTCGGGGAATTAATATTCCCGCATTAAATTTTCCCAAAGAGATTTTTAAAAGAAATTAGCGCATTTAAAAACACATGAAGTTCCAGTACCTTTGGTAAGCCACTTGGGTGTGTATATCAAGGCAATACAAATAATTAAAATAAATCAAAAATATTAAACTAAATTCTTGACATATGATTAAAAATATATAAAATAATAAAATGAAACGGTTCATTGAACCGATTCATAGTATTTAATGAAAATTTTTTAACAATGAAAATGGTAACGATTAAAGAAGTGGCAAAAATCTCAGGTCTTTCTGTGGGCACAGTTTCAAATGTTATAAATGGCCTTGAAACTGTATCTGAGACGAACAAGAAAAAGGTACAGGAAGTAATAGACAGGTTGGGTTTTAAACCCAGCAGGATAGCTTCAAGCCTTTCCAGCAAAAAAACCGGGAATATGGGGATAATTGTCCCGGATGTATCAAGCCCTTTTTATTCAGAAATGATAAAAGGAATATCTGAAACACTTGAAATAAATGGTTTAAATATATTTTTAAGCGGATCCAATGATAATTTAGATAAAGAGACCAGTTTAATAAAGAATATGATGTATTCCTGGGTTGACGGCCTGATAATTGTCCCGGTTTATGAAAGGGAAAATGAACCAGGTATTTTAAATGAATTAAAAATCCCGGTTGTTCTTGTTAACAGGGAAATCAGGGGAGTTAAGAGGGACCTGGTTGTTTTTAATAATTTTAAGGGCGCATACAACGCAACAGCTTATCTTATAAAGAATAATCATAAGAAGATTATCATATTATCGGGGCCGAAACATTCAAGGTCTTTTGAAGACCGGGTTATAGGTTTTAAGGAAGCCATGGAGGAAAAAGGTTTATACGATGGTTCTCTTGTTTTCTCCTGCAAATATTCTGAAAAATCCGGTTACGGGGCTATGCATAAAGCTCTTGGAAAGCTTCAAAACATTGATGCTGTTTTTGCATCAAGTGATTTGATAGCGCTTGGGGCTATTGCTGCGATAAGGGAGAGGGGGCTTGAAATTCCCGGAGACATTTCAATAGTGGGTTTCGGGGATATTTATTTAAGCAAATACCTCAATCCGCCTCTTACAACTATAAAAAGGCCTTTTTATAATACAGGTAAAACTGCAGTTTCCCTTCTACTTGAAAGGATATCACAGCAGAGAAAATTCTCTGATTTCAAAAGTGAACCTGCAAGAATTATAATGCAGGATTTACTGGAAGTAAGGAAATCTGTAAAGGTAAAAAGTGTTTAAACTTAAGGAGGTGAATACAATGAAGAAAATAAAAAACATAGCAATAGATCTCCTGCTTAATTTCTGGCTGGTGCCTTTTGTGGGCATTATTGTTCTGATAGCCAAATTAGCAAATTAAGTTGTGAGGTAAAATTAAATGAAAAGGAAAAAATTGGGCGCTGTTGTTTTAAATAAATATTCAATTAAGGCCGCCAGCGCCCGGTTGCATCCTTTGTGTTTGCTTTATTTCAAGATATATACTTTTTATATTACATTTTAAACCCCAATTTTTTATACCTGCCTGTTTGATTTTTCATTTAAGTTTAAAATAATATTTTCATTTCTAAAACCACAGTTATTCTTAAAAATGAAAACTTTTCGGCTATTTAAATTCTATGATAAAATAATACAAATTTTTAAAATATTGTGAAATAATATAATGGTAAAACCACTGGCAGTTTATTTTTAATGCTTTATTTTGATAAAAATTTTAAAGCGGAGGATAAAAAATGCTGGACGATAATCCAAATGGTAAAACCGGGCAGCCTGAAGAAAAACCGGACGAAAACATTCAGGAAAATCAAACAGGCAATGATAAAAGTGATGCTGCAGAAGACGAGGGCATAAAAGATAATGAAGTCAAAGATGATATTTCAGGGGATGTCCCGGAAAGCGGCAAAGAAAATGTTTACCTTGAAGATAAAACCACAACTATCGATATAAAAAAAGATAAACATATCGGGGAAGAAGACAAAAAAAGCAATAAAAAGATTTTTATAATTGCAGGCATAGCTATTATTTTGGCAATATTATTGATAGCCATACTTCTACTTTTTTTATTCTGCAAAAACGAAGACATACCTGATAATGCTGCTGCCGCTATAACCTCAGGACAAACCAGCGACAGCTCCGGTAA
>VGAZ01000198.1 GCA_016870615.1 Actinomycetota bacterium
TGACGCGCCAATCCTGCTAAAATCAATTAATTCAAATACCTCTTCTGCAAAAATGCAGTGGGTCAAAAAAGCTGGCATTTTTATTCCTGTCAGTTTTTATATTGAAAACTTTTTTTGAACACAAAGTAATGACCGGTTTTAATTATTAAGCTATTTTAAATTTTCTTAATTATCATTCAGAAAGCTGATATGTTTTTCCAAATAATATAAACTTGTTTTTTTTACCTTTTATGTATTCTTTAAGGAATACATAAAGGAAAATAAATACCAGGCATGCCCCAAACCCCGGGAGCACAAGGCCCAGGTAACTTGATGTGCTTTTAAACAGGTATGATATTTCATTTACTGACCAGTAACTGGTGGTTAAAAAACCTGTTATATAAAATACTGAAAGTGAAATTATGCCGATTACAGAAATTCCTGCAATAACCTGGGGAAGCGTGTGCTTTCTGAGTTTTATGCGCGACCATCCTACAAGCGGTATCAGGGGTATAGTAATAACGGCCCATTTGCCGAAAACAATCATAAATACCATGGAAAAAAGAGTTATGTATGTGGCATGAAAACTGATTTTCCAGAAAAGTGTTATAAGGCTTATTATGGGCAGCCCTATAAGGTAAATGGAATAAACGCTCATCATAAGTCTCTGGGGCTGAAGATATAAAAGGGCAAAGAATCCTGCCACAACACAGATGTTTATTATGAGAAGAGGAAAGAGCCTCTCTTTTCGCCTGGCAATCTGGAGGTCGCTTATTTTTTTTGCTTTATAAAGGAAAAGGATTAAAAAATAAGGTATAAATGCAGCAAAAATAACTGCTGTGATAAATGATGGAAAAACACTCTTAGAATCTGCCTGGTTATAAAAAGATGTTGCTGCAAATACCGGAGCTGCAAGAACCGAGCCGTCAAAGATATATGAAACCGCTCTTGCAAACCGGGCTATAAGGTGGTTTTTCCTTTTTTTAATTTCTTTATCAGATCTCATAAAAGCCTCTTAATATCAACAAACAGGGGAACTATATTTCCCCTGTTTGTTGATATTTATTGTAACTCTTTATAACTTTTATTAAAAGATGTTTTCAACTTATTTGCCTGTCACAAACTCCTGGAGAATTCCAGGAAACTACCTTTATTTGAAGCATTTTTTATGTGGTATAATAATGCAATTGTTTAGTTTATATTAAAAGGAACACTTTATAAACTTATTTTATGTAAAAATACCTGCATGAGAAGGGGACTCAAGGCAAATGAAAATTATAATAATGTATGCAAGCTGGTTTGGAAACGGAAAAAAAGTCGTTGACGAGCTTGCAGAAGTGCTGCAATCAGGAAAATATGGTGATAACCAGGTAGAAATATTTGACATACTGGCAGGCGCAACATTAAAAGAAATCCAGGCAGATCTTTATATATTCAGTGCGCCAACGAGGAAATTCTCCCTTCCTCCGGAAGTCAAAAATTTTATAACAGGTTTAAATATCCCTTCAGGAAAACCTTATGCACTTATAACGACATATCTTGATCCCAGGACAATAGCATTAAAGAAGATGGAGGCCCTTCTAAACGACAAGGGCATGGTAAAAGCCGCAGAAAGCCTAAAAATCAGGGCACGCAGCCTAAAAGGGCCGCTTGAAGAAGGGTACCGCGACAGGCTTGAAGAATTTGCAAAAACAATTACAGTCGGTAAATAATGGACAGGGAAAAGGTTTTAGTTTAAGCTGAATTAGTTTACTTTAAAAAAGTCTGGAAATTTTATTTTAATGGATTATTTTCTTTTGCGATTCTTTTTCTTGCTTCTTCAAAAAAAGGTTCTGCAAATGAGGTTTCATAAGTTCTCTGTTCGAATGTCTTGGTTTTTAAGGTCTCCAGAAAACCCTTGAACTGATCAAAATATGAGCCATAAATATGGTAGCTGTCTGCAATATCTGCATATCTTCCGACCCCTACATCTTTGCCTATTTTAGCAGAAATTTTCTGTGCCATTACTTTCTGAAGGTCAGTCAGGGCATATATATTCATAAATGCAGCCTTGAATGCATCTCTTGACCTCCAATGGGTGTTCATGTTGAGCACAAGGCCTTTTTTAGGGTCCTCTATTATCCTGAACCACATCCTCTGCAGGCACGGGGGTTCATGATGGGCCGCATCAAGCTCCGGATCCCAGGTAATTGCCTGGGCGCGTCTTGTGTAAAAGCAGTCTGTAAGATTATCAATGACTTTTTGCATCTGGTCAAGGTGTCCTCCGGAAGTCCCGTAATTAAATAAGCGGTCATGATATGAATATGACCATCCATGGCCTCCTATCCAGTGGTTGTGGATGCCAAGCACTACTTCCTGCCTGTAAACTTCCAGTTCATCAAGACCAGTGGGAAGGGCCCTGTGGATGCGCGGTTCCATAAAAGGCTCGTGCACTAC
>VGAZ01000199.1 GCA_016870615.1 Actinomycetota bacterium
ATGCATTTTGCAGCACCTCCCTGAAATTCTTGGACAACGGGTACAAATAAATATCCTTGATGGGGACTTTAAGCTTACTGTAGCGGTCATTGCGGCTTCTGCCGGTGGTCTGGCCAACACAGCTCCAGTTAGCTGCCTTGTAGCAGGTGCCGGCAAACCGGTCTTTTTGCACAAATGTTTCCAACAAGTATACAGAATGCCCATACTTAGATTTCCAGTCAGAGACAATCCTTTTGCAGATAAGTCCCAGAATGTGGCTTGCAAGATGTTCTACCCTTACCCAGGGAGGTATTAAAAAACGGGTGTTATTGGTAGTATAGATAAGATTTGACCTGCGGCTTTGGCTGTCCCAGCCGATAAAGTTATCCCTGGGTGCACAAGAAAAGGCGCTGGAACCAAAAAGAACACAGGAGAGCTCTGTGCCGGTACTGCCATAAATTAAATATTTGATATTTTCACCTACCGTCCTGTTAAATCCTAAATAATGATATTGCGCTAAAAGAGATTTAAATACTCCTGAGTCTTGCGGGCTTGTTACAACTTTCACGCGCAGAGGCAATATACTGCCAAGAGAGCATTGTATAGGAGTCCTGTTATGTTCCAGGAGCTTAATTTGGTTTGATGATCCTGATTTGCGAAGGGCCAAAGGCAGGGTTATTTTTCCTTTTTTCTCAAGTTCTCTTAACAAGTCCCGGCAGGAAATATCCTTATGTTTTCCATTACTTGAACACCAGCCCCAGTAATTGCATAGTTCATGAGATATTTTGGTCCTATGCCATGTTGGATTGTTGCCAATTACTTCTCGGATATATTTTATTTGTTTTTCTGTAACTAATGGCCTTGCAGATGTTATTTTATTCTTCATGTGGCCATAGTAGCATACAACTTTTTCAGAGTCCAGCTGTTTTTTTAACAAATTGTTATCATAAAGATAAAACATGGTAGAATAATCTTTGTAACCATAAAAGGACTTGAAAGGTGATATAAATTAAGGATTACTCTGAGAAAAAACTTGATAAAATACGCAATATGGTGTCTTGCTGGATGGATGAGTTTGAGTTAAGTACAAATTTTAAAAGCTTAACTGCCTCTCAAAAGGAAGACAGCAGATCCATAGCTGATTTTTTTGCCACATGCATGTATAACTATGAGGGAGTGGGCCCGTCCGGGTGGGATCAAAACAGCCTAACAAGCTGCTGCCTTAATATTTTGCCAGGGAAAATATCTGAAGGAGAGCAGTTTTTTAAAAATGTTGAGCCTGTATTATCACAGTTTTTTATTTTTCTGGGTGAAAAAAATGTTATTTCTAACGGTATTAAATTAGCAAAATACCTAAAGCAAATATCAAAAGATATGATAAAGGCTGCTGCTGACCCAAGCAATTGGGGGTCTGCAAAGACCTTTGTCATGAGTGCAATTAATGCAGGTGTTGATTTGTCAAATGAAGATGCATTAGATAAATACATGAAGCAATATAATCAGCAAATATTTGCCATTAGAACCACCAATTACCCGAGAATAGGCAGAAACGATCCTTGCATGTGCGGAAGTGGTAAAAAGTTTAAAAAATGTTGTGGTAGTTAAGCTGCTATAAAGACGTTTAATTATATGCTGAATAGTAACGAATTATTTATAATATTAAGAAAATCATTATTACAGTTTTTAAGCTTAATAATATTAATAATATAAGATTTCCGGATATTGTTTTATTCTATAGTCGTAAAAATTATTCAAAGCAACAAAAACAAATTATAAGATAACTTTAATTTCAGTACAGTATAAATTAATATAAACTGATTTTATTCTATTGTTTTTATGCATATATCTGCAACTTTTAAACTTATAGTAGAGGTCCTTGGTGGGCTTGCTGTTTTTATTTTTGGGATTGCCAGGTTGAGTGAGAGCTTGCAGAGACTTGCTACCAATACGCTAAAAAAAATCATCGATTTCCTCGCAAAAAGATCATGGGCCGCAGTTTTAATGGGTCTTATCCTTACATCAATCATACAAAGCAGCAGTGCCACAACTGTTATGACAGTTGGTTTTGTAAACGCAGGGCTTGTAACACTCAGGCAGGCCATTGGCATAATTATGGGTGCAAACATCGGAACAACAGTTACTGCCCAGATAGTATCATTTAAGGTTGAGACTATCGCCTACCCGATAATAATAATCGGTACATTGATGTTTTTCATTGGAAGAAAAAAAAGGATAAAAAATATAGGAATGGCAATACTTGGACTTGGCCTCATATTCCTGGGGATGATTGTAATGAAAAACTCCCTTGAACCACTCAAGGAAAATGAAACATTTAAGTATTTCCTTTTATATTTTAGCAAGAATCCCATTGCAGGCATTCTTGTCGGTATTGTTATTACAAGCATACTGCAGTCAAGCTCTGCTACAATA
>VGAZ01000200.1 GCA_016870615.1 Actinomycetota bacterium
GGCAAATTTTTGCCGTTTTCAATATTTTGCCGTTTGTTTGTTATAATATAAAATAATATTTCGATATTTATTACACTGCATTTCAACAATTATTAAAAATTTACCATTTATGCTTCTACCTTATAATTAAATGCATCATATACGAAAATATTATATTAAAGCATGATTAGATTTGCAGATTTTTTAAAAGAAGTTTGGATATATTTTAATATTTTTTCTTTTGGAGGAGGTTTTAAATGCCGGTTATTAATAAAAACAAATCCTTAAACACATGCCATTGCTTGAAGACGAAAAACAGGGCTTTTTTAATTCTGCCTGTTTTAATTGTTTTATTTCTTTTTATGTTTACTGCATTTTCGGCATGTACTCAAAAAAGCGGCATTGCAAGCTTTACGGAAAAGGATAATGGCTCCTCAGTAAGCCTGGGTAAAGGTGAAAAACTTGAAATAAAGCTTGAGTCAAATATGACCACCGGTTATTCATGGAAGCTCTCAAAAAATACAGGCACCTCAGTTGCTGCATTTGTATCTTCAGAATACAAAGAGTCTGCAAAAGATAAGGAAATAGCTGGAGCAGGCGGAATAGAGACTTTTATATTTGAAGCAAAAGAGGTTGGGCAGGCTGAAATAATTCTTGAATATGTAAGGCCGTGGGAAGAAAATATTGAGCCTGAAAAAGTCTTTGAGCTAAAAGTTACTGTTGAATAAAAGTTCTAAAATACTGGTAACTTGTAGTTTAGTTATAGCTCTGGCGCCATTAAACATCCCTGAACTGCCTGTATATGCAGTCTAAATCTATTCCTGATATTGTCCTTCTGCTGTATTTTTTTATAAGATTTTCCATGGCTTCTTTTAAGCTTTCATTATTTATGCCGTTTTTAACGCAAAGATAAGCTTCAATAAAAGCTGCAAGATCATCTGCGGCTTTTACCAGGGATCCGTCTCTTTTATCAGTATCTTCAAACTCGGTTTCTGTATATAGCCTTATACTCTTATGCCAGGAGGCAGGCAGCAATTTATATATTTTTTTATCCATCTCCTCTTTTTCATATTCCTTAATAAGTTCATCAAGACCCTCAACAGATCTTTTAACAGGATTTATTATATCCCTTGTCAAAACCTCGGGAAGGTCATGAAAAAGGCCTGTGAAATAATTGTTTATTTTTACTTCACTGGAAGAATTACTAAGATAAGAGAAAAGATATGAAAGAATTGCAACAATAAGCATATGCCCCAAAACGGAAGTTTTGGGTACCCTGTAAATGTGGCTCCATCTTACCTGGAACCTCAGCTGCCCACAAATATCAATAAATGCAAGAAGCTCTTTACTGGATAAAAACTCCTGCATGCACGCAAGCGTGCTGTAGTTCTGCTGCTCTCTTTCAATATTGCTTCTTATTTCCTCAACCTGGTAACCTCCCGGTTTTAGGCGGTGTATTATATCAAATTCCCATTTTGTCACATAGAAATGCGCTGCGCCCACTATCTTCCTGTTGATGTTTTCCGGGGCTTTATCATCTGAAAGTATGTAATTTTTAAACAATTCACAGAACTGCTCCCCCATAGATTTTATGGAAGGATAGATGCGGCTGTAAACCCACTGGTTGAGCTGCAAGTATTTCTTTTTGTCTTTTTTTATCTGGTAAAACAGCGGGGGCTTTAAATCCGTAAGCACTATTCTCTGCAGATACTCAAAAAGTCCGGCCTGTATTATTTGTATCCAGTCAATGCCGGGGCTGCCATGGCTCTGCTGCAGTTTTCCAAGAGTATATGCCACTATCATTTTATGCGCCTGTTTATCAAGCTCTGTAATATCTATGGTGCGTATCTGGTCGTTCCATCTCTGCATGCTTGCTGCCTCATAGATTTTAAGAAGAAGCGGTTTAAGCTCCATTTTATAACCTGTCTTCCTTAAATATTTGTAAAACTTTTATATTAAAAACTCCCATACTGCCCTGCCCTCTTTTTCTTCAATGTTAATACTGTAAGCAATATCCCGGGATTTTAGCCCGAGCCAGAAATGAGAGGCAGCAATGCCTATGTCAAGATCAGGGTGCGGCCATCCGATTGAGCCCAGCTCTTTTCTCCTTTTGATTTCAACAGCATATCCCATACGGCCATTTCTTTCAGTGCTTATATCTTGGGCCCGGACAATATTGTCGCCTGCAACTCCCCTTTGAATTTTATCCTGCTTTTCAATATTTAAAACTTTAAAATACCAGTATTGCCTGTTTCTTGCAGAGGGTGCCCTTAATGCCAGTTCAAGGCCATATCTTATATTTTCCGGGAATTCTTTAAGCGAGTCCCTCGCCAGGCTTTCTTCGATGCTTTTTCTTT
>VGAZ01000201.1 GCA_016870615.1 Actinomycetota bacterium
CTTATGACTTCAATACTTTCACTGCAGAAAGGCGATATTTTATATGATGGCGCTTCAATAAGAAAAATGAAATCAGGCTTTTTTAATAAAATAGGCGTATCGTTTGAAGATCCCACAATCTATTTAAAGCTTACAGGGTATGAAAACCTTAAATTTTTTGCAGGCTTATTTGACACACCGACAAATGATCCTTTAAAAATGCTTGATATGGTGGGTCTTAAAAATGCGGCCCATAAAAAATCCTCAACTTATTCAAAGGGGATGAAACAGAGGCTTGTTTTTATAAGATCGCTTATAAACAATCCTGAAATACTTTTTCTTGACGAGCCCACATCCGGTCTTGACCCAGCTCTTGCTGCAAGGATTAAGGAACTTATACTCATGCAGAAAAAACAGGGGAAAACAATATTTCTCACAACACATAATATGTTTATTGCAGAAACTCTATGCGACAGAGTCGCATTTATCAATGAAGGCAGAATTGTGGCCATTGATTCTCCAAGGAATTTAAAGCTTCAATACGGCCAGCGTTCAGTAAAGATAGAATACACAGAAAACGGCAAAACCCAAAACGAGCTTCTTTTTCTTGACAAAAAAGCCGGTAAAGACAGGCTTGATGAAATAATAAATTCAAAAAAACTGCAGACCATACATTCGCAGGAAGCAACACTTGAGCAGATTTTTATCAAGCTGACCGGCAGGGAGCTTGTGTAATGAAGAAATTTGCCAACCTTTTTGTCCAGGATTTAAAAGTAACAATAAGAAGCGGTTTTCATTATGCAATAATCGGCCTTGCAGTTGTTTTTATACTCCTTACCCATTTCCTGATACCACAATCAATAGCAACAACTACGGAAGAAATATTTTTTGACAATACATCCTCTAAAGCATTTGAAAATTTTTTTATACAAAATGGTGCTGAACCTGGAGCCTTTTATAATGATTTTGAAGCTTTTGAAAATGCACTAAATGAAACAGGCAATACCGCAGCAATTATGATTAGCGATTATGAAGGCAGCTATAAGTTTGAAATATTTACAAAGTCCGCAATACCCCCCAAAACCGAAAATATAATTATAGCCGCCCTTGATACCGCTGCTGCAGCCATAAGCGGACAGGAAATGCCTGGCGCTATCGAGTATGAGATTTTAAATCAGGGTATAAATCGGATTCCATTTAATAAGGCGCTACTGCCGGTATTTATTACATTTGAGGTAATTATGATGGGCTTTATCCTTATTGCTGTGCTTGTTTTCCAGGAAAAACAGGAAGGCAGCATAAGAGCTTATCGCATAAGCCCCCCGGGAACAGTTTATTACATACTTTCAAAAACCGCGGTTCTTACCCTGATGGGGCTTCTTTACGGACTATTTACAACTGTTTTTATTACAGGATTTAGTGCAGACTTTCTTGTGCTTCTACTCATAATTTTTGTTGCAAGTGTTTTTATAAATTTTCTTGGGCTTGCTCTAAGCGTTTTCTTTAATAATATCTCTGAATTCCTTATAGTATCTTTAACAGCGCTTGCGCTTATTCAGCTTCCGCTTGTATCATATTTTAATCCCTCTTTTTCTCCGCAGTATTTAAAGTACATACCATCATATCCGGTAATTTTTGGAGTAAGGCAGGCTCTATTTTTTCCGGAAAGCAGAAATTATTTGTGGACAATGCTCCTTGTGCTGTTAATTGAAACAATTACAGTATTTGGTTTCTGCTACCTGGCAGTCAAAATAAAGCTTATGAAAGGCGGCGGCGCAATTATAAGGCAGGCTGTTTCAAGGGCGAAAGGCAAATTGCAGTGAAACGTATTATAAATTTTATATTAAAAGACATAACTGTTGCAAGGCGAGACAATATTGTGCTATACATGCTAATAGCTCCTCTTCTTATTGCTTTTATAATGAGGCTTTTTATACCATCGCTTGAAAGCAGCACAGTTGCTTTTGCGGCAGACAGCAGCCTGGGTGCTGAATTTGCAGAAAAACTGAAAGGTTATGGAAAAGTTTTTGTAATGGAAGATGATGCTGCAGTCAGGGAGCGCGTGGGCAAAACTGATGATGTAATAGGCATAACTGCAGCTGAAAGCAAGTATACTGTAATTCTTGAGGGCAATGAAAATGATGAGATTAAAGAAGCCGCATATGTGGTGCTTTCAGATATTATGCGCGGGGAAAGAATTGCCCAGTACAGCATTAATAACACAGGCGGCGGCAAATCGTTAATAAAGGAATATTTGGCAATACTTATTATTCTAATGGCTGTTCTCATAGCAGGGATGTCGGCAGGTTTTAATATAATCGATGAAAAGGAAAGCGGCGC
>VGAZ01000202.1 GCA_016870615.1 Actinomycetota bacterium
AAAAAAACCATCATTGCAGCACGCTTTAATCTGCTGTTCAATTAAGGGAAAATGGGTACATCCCAGGATAAGCACGTCAATGTCCTGGCCCACAAGCGGGCTTATGCACTCATTTATAGCGACGTCCAGCTGCCTGCCGTCAAGTACGCCTTTTTCAATGTAATCTATAAGCAGGGTTGCCGGACTTGAAAAAACACTGACTTCTTTATCAATTTTATGAATCGCTTTATCATAAGCTGCGCTTTTTACAGTGCCCTCAGTTGCAATTACGCCTATTCTTTTATTTTTTGTGCCGGCCACTGCTGCCTTTGCCCCTGGCTCTATAACACCAATTACCGGAATATTAAAACTGTTTCTTAAATCATCAAGGGCCGCAGCAGATGCAGTGTTGCATGCCGCTACAAGCAGCTTTATATCCCTGCTGTATAAAAATTCTGCAATTTTAAATACAAATCTTTTTACATCTGCAAGATTCTTTGTACCGTATGGAAATCTTGCAGTGTCGCCAAAATAAAAAAGATTTTCAGCAGGAGCCTTTTTTATAATCTCCCTAAAGACGGTAAGGCCGCCCACTCCTGAATCAAAAATACCTATTGGCCGCTTATCCAAATATTTGTCTTTCTTTAGTTAGTTAATAAGCAATCCACTTATTATAATCAATTAATATGAAAAAATTAAACAATAAATAAAAGGTTTTTGCTCCTGACAAAACAATTGATACTTTATCTTCATTTTAATGGTAAACAAATTACACTCTTAAATAGCAGAATAAAAATATAGTTTTGAAATGCAGTCTTAAATCCCTTAACATTGAGGTTAGAATGATAATAAGACTGATTAAAACTATGAGTGGAACTTAAATTTCTTCTTTGCAAAAACTGCCATGCAGGCATCAACTGCAGATTCATTATAGAAAATACCTCTTTTGGACTGTATTTCTTTTAAAGCTTCTTCAATGCCGTGCGCGGGCCTGTATGGCCTGTGATTTGCCATGGCTTCAACAGTATCTGCCACTGCAAGCACTTTGGCATCAAAAAGTATATCCATGTCTTTAAGGCCGTTCGGATATCCTGAGCCGTCAATTCTTTCATGATGCTGGAGCACTATCTCAGACAACGGATAGCCAAAGTCTATCTTGCTAAGTATCTCATATCCCACCTGGCTGTGCGTATGTATCATAGATATTTCAATACCTGAAAGTTCTGATGGTTTTGAAAGTATTGATGCCGGAATAGCGATTTTGCCTATGTCATGAATAAGCGCTGCCGTGTAAAGCATTTCCTCCTTATCTTCATCAAGTAACAGCTCACCAGCCATTGCCCTGCACAGCTTTGCAACATTTCTCTGGTGGTTTCCCGTGTAAGGATCCTTTATCTCAAGTATTGAAGAAAGCGTGTTTATTGCGCCTTCAAGGGTTTTTTTAATCTGCCCGTAACTTTTATTAAGCTCATTTTCAGCTTTTGCTTGTTTGGTTATATCAAGATTAACTACTATACCTGCCTCAACTTCTCCTCTTTCATTCGTAACCGGTGCAGTGTAATTAAGTATTATCTTCTTTTTTCCGTCAAAAGCATCTATTTCAAGCATTTCATCAATTACTGTGACACCCTCATTTATTGTATGGGCAAGCGCCCAGTCATCAGGTTCTATCTCTTTTCCTGAGGGTAACCTCCTGGCCTTAAAAACTCCATACTCCTGCTGGCCGACAAGTGGCTCAGCTCCCCATATTTCCCTGCCCTTTTTATTGCTCATTATCAATTTCCCGCTTTTATCTGCAAACCACAAACCAACAGGAAGTATCTCAAAAATTTTCTTAAGCATTTTTTCATTACTTTGCAGTGTTTCTTCCATATGCTTTCGTTCAGTTATATCTGATATATTTGCAAGCGCCCCGTTATAGTCGCCATTCTTATTAAAAAGAGGTGCGGTCTCAAGCCTTGTAAGTATCCTGCTTCCATCCTTTTTAATAAACTCAAAATCATGCTCCTCTTTTATGCCACTTTTGCGCCTTTGAAGATTTTTTTCAGCCAATTTTTTTCCCCTGGCATCCATAAATTCAAACAGGCTTATACCAATCATTTCCTCAACTGTATAACCTAGCATTTCAGCCATTTTGATGTTGGCAAAAACGGTAACGGCATTTTTATCTATCTGCCACAAGCCTTCATACATATTTTCAATAAGCGCCTTATATTTTTCCTTCTCTGCCTCCAATTCCTGCTCAGCCTGTTTTATCCTTACAGCAATAATGTAAAGATCTGTCAGTTTTTCAATTATTTCTACATCCTCC
>VGAZ01000203.1 GCA_016870615.1 Actinomycetota bacterium
TTATATTTAAACACATAATCAGGAAAATGCAAGCATTTTTTACACACAATATTTGGCCGTATAGTTCATTGTCTGATTATTATTCACATTATTGGCCCAAATTACATAACAAGAGATGTTAAGAAAAAGGCTGGTGAGGATAAATAATTCTTTAAGACAAGGGCCTGGAATTTTCGTGACCATAAACACTGGAATTTTAGTTTACTTTAAAGGCTAAGCGCGTCTGCTGGCTCCGCCACTGGCCCGACAGTGCCAAATTTTAACAAAAAAACATTTAAAAAGATATCAACTGTATTATATAAAATTAAGATTTTTTTACCAATAACTGATTGATTATATTACAAGTATTTGTTGGACTTGCCTAATATAAAATATTATAGCTTCCGGGATTACAATCAAGTTGATATTTGTTTAACTAAAAAGATGGATTTTTATTCTGCAAGAAGTGCGGAATTTGAGACCGCTCCAGAAGATGATATTATGAGAATAAATCAGAATGCGATCCTGTTCTGATAAATATAATACCACTATCTAATAACTGATAAATTAGCAACCAATCAAATTGTACATGGCATTCCCTGCAGTCAAGATAATTACCAGTTAAACTATGGTCTTTATTCTTCTCAGGCAATTCTTTACCGCTTTCAAGGAGTTTCATAATTGATTTTAACTGCTTCATATTATATCCACGTTTTATACATAACTTAAAGTCTTTTCTAAACTGCGTTGTGTAATGAACGTTTTTATTCATACTTCCATTTCCTTGAAAAATTCATCCACACTTTTAGCCTTTGATTTCATCACACCTCTTTTTATCTCTTCTGCTTCTTTAATTGCTGCTAAAGTCTCTTTATTAGGTTGTGGTATTTTTACAGGAAATGGCAAACCACCAGTTAAAACAACCTGATTTAAAAAAATATTTATTGCATCTGTTGTGGTTAAACCTAATCTATCAAGCAATTTTTCTACATCATTTTTTATATCAGGTTCTACTCGCAAATGAATTGTAGATGTCTTTTTAGCCATATATATCAACTCCTATATTTACTAATATTAAACATTATAAATGTAGCACTAAATATAGCATAAGCCAACACAATTTCATATAAACTTGAGCGTATAATAAGACGAATTTTTTATTAATAAATAATCGACTTTTACAGTCTATGTGTTTTCTTCATATAAATTTTTTAGTTTTAATCCATCCGGAAGCAGTTGTGAATGAAACTGGGGCAAATATTCCAGTACCAGATGACCCCCATATTTAATCTTTTTAAGAAAAGATAATATCTTATTAAAATCCAGGGATACCTCTTCTTCGGCAAAATATACAGGATAATGCTGCTTAATACCATCCCTTAATCTGTTAGACAGATGAAAGATTTTTATAATATCAATGTTTTCTTTTATATCTTTAAGTATTTTTTCCTGCTCCTTATGGACATGGGAAAAATCATAGCATATACGGTGAAAATTAGTATCCTTGCAGAACTTAAGCATATTATCTATTCCACCAAATATCCTTCTTCTGCTTTCAAAGGTTTCCCAGCATAAATACAATTCCTTTCTTTGAAGGACCGGATTTATCTTTTCATTTAAAAACCTCTCTATTTGATTATACCTGCCCATGCTGGGATGAATGACTATATGGTTACAATTTAGTAGACCTGCAATTCTTGCTGTTTTATTGAAGACTTCTAAAAATAAATCAAGTTTGGATAGATTAAACTGGGCAAAGTGAATGGATGAGACTTCAATGTTTGTTTTTTCGAAGGGCATGATAATATCTTTTAATTTCGCATTCAGAAATAATTCAGGATTAAGAAATGCAACCTCGGCAAAGCCTATTTCTTCATAAGTTTTAACAGCTTCAAGCCAGTTATAATTTTTGCTTTCCGGATAAGAAACCCTGACTGAGAATTTCATGACTGCCTTTCTTTAACAAATGAAGTGGATTTAAATATATGGCCAATACATAATAAAAGAGCTAGATTTTCTTGATTTTACTTTCTAATAAATGAATCCAGAATAACTATTTTCTTTTACGCCTGATCCTGAGTCTATCTTTTGAAAAAACGCAGAAATTTTCCTCTAATTCACTGGAGTATTTTATTAAAATTTCTGAAAGAATTTTAGCTTTTTTATCACCAGTGCAATTTTCAGTTCTTAAAAGCAAAATACCCTTATGTAGCATGTCTGAATTGTAAACAAGTTCTCCGAAGTCTTTATCCATTGTAATAATAACCCTATTATCTTTAGCAGCAATACCAATTATCTCAGCATC
>VGAZ01000204.1 GCA_016870615.1 Actinomycetota bacterium
AGTGTGACA
Source organism: Actinomycetota bacterium (assembly GCA_016870615.1). Taxonomy (GTDB): domain Bacteria; phylum Actinomycetota; class Humimicrobiia; order Humimicrobiales; family Humimicrobiaceae; genus VGAZ01. The sequence continues at coordinate 10 of VGAZ01000204.1, forward strand.
TTTTAATCATAAACGGAGCCGGATTTGAAGAATGGCTTAATCCGGCAATTACAGATGCTATGGAAAATATTATTATAGTCGAAGCTTCTAAGGGACTGGAATTCAGGCCTGATAAAAAAAACTCAATAGAAGACGAAAATGAGCATAATAATCAAGACCCGCATTTCTGGCTGAATCCTTACCTGGTGGTAAAATATGTAAAGAACATCAGTGATACGCTTACAGATTTTGACCCGCCAGGAAAAGATTTTTATGAAAAAAATGCCGAAAATTATTCAGCAAAGCTTTTGGAGCTTGATAAATGGATTATGGAAGAGGTCAAAAAAATTCCTTTAGATAAAAGACTGCTTATAACAAACCATGAAAGCTTTGGCTATTTTGCAGACAGGTACGGGTTTAAAATTATCGGTACAATAATACCCGGCTCAAGCACAGCAGCATCTCCGTCCGCAAAAGAAGTGGCACAGCTCATAGATCAGATTAAGGCATTAAATGTTGGGGCAATATTCCTGGAAACGGGTTCTGACCCTAAAATAGCGCAACAGATTGCAAATGAGACAGGAGTGGCTGTTATTACCGGAATGCATACGCATTCATTAACGGGCCCTGATGGAGATGCGCCTACATATATTGATATGATAAAAAATAATACTATCAAAATTGTTGAGTCCCTTAAATGATGCAGGAATTAAAATACAAAAACTTTGAAGAACCCGGACTAAAGAATATTGAACCTGCAAGGCTGGATATTTACAGGGTGTCAGTAAGTTATGGCACATTCAATGCACTTGATAACATTACTTTTTCAGTAAACCATGGCGAGCGTGTTGCAGTAATAGGGCCAAATGGCGCAGGTAAATCAACCCTTTTTAAAACCCTTATTGGACTTATCCGGCCGGCGCAGGGCAGAATTCTTATACACGGCCAGCCCCTTGGCCATCATTTTGACTGTGTTGCCTATATTCCCCAGAGAGAAGATGTTGACTGGATGTTTCCTGTTACGGTAAAAGATGTTGTAGGCATGGGAAGGTATTCTAAAAGCCGGAAAATTAAAAGAAGACCAAAACAGGGCGACATTATTGCTGTTAAGAAATCCATGGGGCACATGGACATAACAAGTCTTGCAGACAGGCCAATTAGCGATCTTTCTGGAGGGCAGCAGCAAAGAGTTTTTATAGCCCGGGCTCTTGCGCAGGAACCGCATGTATTTTTAATGGACGAGCCATTTAATGGCATTGATGTAATAACTTCAGATATAATATGGGCTCTTTTGGATAAATTAAAGCAGGAAAAGGTAACTGTTTTAATTGCAACCCATGATCTTAATCTTGCAGCACAAAGATTTGACAGTGCAATACTGTTAAATAAAAAAATAATATCTTACGGAAAACCAGGCAAAGTATTTACAAAAGAAAATCTATTGGAGGCATATGGACAGCAGATCCTGCATATTGGAAACAGTATTATTGCAGACCAGTGCTGTCCGGGGAAGAATAATAAATTATGATAAACTGGCTTTTGGCTCCATTTAATTATGAATTTATGCAGAGAGGTTTTTATGCCTCTCTTATTGTGGGAACTGTATGCGCAGTAATGGGGTGCTATGTAGTAATAAGGTCAATGGCTTTTATGGGGGATGCAATGGCTCATGCAATACTCCCTGGCGTTGCAATTGCCTACATTTTAAACGGCAGCCTTGCACTGGGAGCTTTAATTGCGTCAATTATAATAGCGCTTGGCATAGGGCAGCTCTCAAAAATAGCAAGGTTAAAAGAAGACACAGCTATAGGCATACTCTTTTCGGCTTTCCTGGCGCTTGGAATTTTAATAATTAGCACAATAAGGACATATGCAATTGATTTGAGCCATATTTTATTCGGGAACATACTGGGCGTATCAAAAAGTGACCTTATTTTTACTGCCGCCACAAGCTTTTTTGTTCTTTTATTTTTATTTATATTTTACAGGGAGTTTCTTATTATCTCCTTTGACAAAGTTTATGCCAAAGCAGTTAAGATACCTGTAGAGTTTTACAGGCATTTTATGCTGGTTCTTATGGCTCTTACAATAGTGGCGTCAATCCAAACTGTTGGGGTTGTCATGGTCGCAGCCATGCTTGTGACGCCTGCTGCCTCAGCTTATATTATTACAAGAAGGCTGCCTGCAATGATGGCTGCCAGCAGCCTTATAGGAGTGATGTCCAGCATAATAGGGCTATATATAAGTTTTTATGCAAATGTTGCATCCGGG
>VGAZ01000205.1 GCA_016870615.1 Actinomycetota bacterium
AAATTTCAGGTTGCTTTCAATAGTTCCGGAAAATAAAACGCTTTTCTGGGGTATATATCCAATCATATCCCTGAGATCATATTGCTTTAACTGCCTTATATCTGTGCCATCAACAAGAATTGAGCCACTGTTAACATCATAAAAGCGTAGCAGCAGGCTTGCTATTGTAGACTTGCCTGAGCCGGTGGAGCCTATTATTGCTGTGGTCTGTGCTGGTTTTGCTGTAAAATTTATATCATGAAGCATGTCCTGCTCTGCATTTGGATACCTGAAACAGACATCAACAAATTCTACAAGGCCTTTTTTTGCAGAATCATATTCTTTTTGTTTTACAGGCTTTTCAGGATCATTTATCCCTGACTCTGTATCAAGAACATCTGCAACCCTGCCGGCAGATACCGAAGCCCGGGGAATCATTATGAACATGACAGACATCATTAAAAATGACATTACAATAAGCATGGCATACTGAAGAAAAGCCATCATGTCCCCAACCTGGAGGCGGGACTGGGCCACCTGGTGGGCGCCAACCCATATTATCAGCACGGAAAGCCCATTCATTAAAAGCATCATAACCGGCATCATAACTACCATTGCCCTGTTGACAAAAAGGGAAGTTTTTGTCAGTTCATTATTTGCAATGTCAAAACGCTTCTCCTCAAAAACCTGGTTATTAAAGGCCCTTATAACCATCATGCCGGAAAGTCCCTCCCTTATTATGAGGTTAAGGCGGTCAATCAATAATTGCATGCGCCTGAATCTTGGCATGGTTATGGAAAATACCAGAAGTATAAGGGAAAGAATAACAATTACTGCAACTGCTATTATCCATGACATCGAAGAGCTCTTGCCAAGTGCGCGTATTATCCCTCCAATGCCAAGTATGGGAGCATAAAAAACTATCCTGATTATTATTATGACAAGCACCTGGACCTGTGTTATATCATTTGTGGATCTCGTAATAAGGGAGGCAGTCGAAAATTTGTCAAACTCAGCATTTGAAAAATTTATAACTCTTCCAAACACCTTTTCCCTTAAATTTCTTGAAAGTCCCGCTGCCACCCTGGCAGCCAAAAAACCTACAGCCACAGTACTAGCTGCAGATAAAAGCGACAGAAGAAGCATCGTAAGCCCTGTGCGCCAGATATAGGCGCTCTGCAGACTGCCGGTATCTGCGCCCAGTGCCATATACTCAGCTTTTATTGGTATAACTGCAGACTGTGTGATGTTGTTTTGGCCCATTGCATCAAACTGGCTGTCAAAAGATTTACGAATTAATGCAAGCTGGCTCTCAGGAAGTCCTGCAAGCATACTAAAAACCATTTCAGCAGTTGCGCCTTCAGGAATTTTTGAAAAGTCAAAACCCGGCCCGCCCTCTGCAGCTGCAGCTTTTGCAGGATCTGCTATTGCCTGCTCTACTACAAATACCGAAAGAAAGGCTCTTCCCATTATTATATTTAAATCTTCTTTAGTATCCCTGATGGTGTCTGCAAGAACATATACCGGTTCATTTTCAACTGCAGGATAGTCTTTTAAATACCTTATATAGTCCTTTGAATTTTTGTCTATAAGCATATACTCTTCAAGTACAAGCCGGCTTTCATCCTTGTCCATAAATATTGTCAGCCTGTCCATATGGCTCTTGCTGACAGCCTGTACAGCAGCATCCTTTATACCTCCCTGCTGTATGCCTATATTTACTATACCAGACATATAATCAGGCAGGGCAAGATCAGCCATCGCCTGTACAAAAAGCAGCGCTATTGCTATAAGTATGAGGGCAATAAATGGTTTTAAGTATTTTATGAGCCTCAGCATAAATCTTTATCCTTCCGGATTGCAGTTTCTTCGAAATTATCCCCTGTAATCTTTGCGCTCAATTCCCGGTATTGGATAAGCTCGGTATCGCTGAGTGCATCAAACAAAGCATAAAGATCGCTGAAGCTTTTGCTTTTTATTGAGGCAATTTGTGCCAGCGCCTTATCTGTAAGGGCAAGCTTTAGTATTCTTCTGTCAAGTTGATTTCTTTTTCTTACAAGATAACCTTTTTTTACGAGCCCGTTAACTATCTGTGTGGCGGCGCTGCTTGAGGTGCCAAGAATTGTGGCAATTTCTTTTAAATGCATATTTTCATTATTCTGTATAATTCGAAGCACAATCATCTGCGCATGCGTTATTCCCATTTCCTTAAACATTATGTGAAGCTCGGACATTATTTTATGCCTGAGGGAATA
>VGAZ01000206.1 GCA_016870615.1 Actinomycetota bacterium
CAAATCTGCATAATTAATATTTGGATTAACCTTTGTTAAATGTTTTGCCTGCCTGATTATTTCCCCCAGGACTCTTTTTTCAATTCTTTTAAGATTAAATGAGGCAAGGGCCAGGAAAATTCCGTAAGCAAGTATTATCGGCAAAAGGTATATATAGTAATTGTCTATAAACTGTATAATATATTTGCCTGTTTTGCCTAAAAACGTATCTAGCCAGAGATTAGCCATAAATAAACCTTTTTTATGTATTACTTATATTTTTATTTTGATTATTTCCCGGATATTGCTGCTATATAATAACACAATTTTACTTAAATAGTATTTAAACCAGTGAATACTGCTCTTTTGTTGACAAATTAATTAGCCAAAAAAAACATTTGCCGGTTTTCCTGTATTATTCCAGGGAATAAAATTGGTGGAGATGAGCGGGTTCGAACCGCCGCCCTCTTGTCTGCCAGACAAGCGTTCTCCCACTGAACTACATCCCCACATGTAAAACAAAATTTATCTAACAAATAAAAAACACCATATATAAATTTATAGGATAAGTCATATTACTTCAAGTCATTTATAAATATATTATAGACAGATAATTACTGGTATGTTTAAAATAATAGTCTGCTGCCGGCCCGGCAGCCTTTTTATATCAATAAAAAATTATCAGGTGCATTAAGTGTTTTTCCTTTTTAGGACAAATCTATCAATCGCCTCGGCAACTCCATCATTGTCATTATCACCCGTAACATAAAAGGCTGCATTTTTTAAATTTTCAGGGGCGTTTCCCATTGCAATTCCAAAACCTGCAAGTTTTATCATTCCAAGATCAGATTCGCTGTCACCTATTGCCATTACATCCCTGTCTTTTATTTTTATATCCTTCATTATCTTTTTAAGTGCTGCTGTTTTTCCTGTTTTATTGTTATATGCAGCCAGGAAATTTTGTCCACCGCGCCTGATTTTTACTCTGTTTTTTAGCTCTTCCCGTAAAATTTCATTAAATATATGGCCATTGTCTACAGTTACCGTGATAAGCAGAACCTGGCTTGCAATATCTTCTGAAAGCAGATTTATTACACGTTTTGGCCTCTCTTTTGTTTCCCACACATATTCCAGGCTGGGGTTGTCATTTTCATGATAAACAAAACCATCCAGGCAGCTTACACAGAATCCTACTTCATGTTTTCTTGCAAGTGCTACCATTTTCCTGTAATGCACTGCAGGTATTTTTTTAATATATAAAGGATTAAGATTTGTATCTATAATTGCTGCTCCTGCAGATGCTATTTGGGGATCCTTCAAATTAAGCGAGGTTATAAGTTTTTTCACCCAGTAAACAGTTTTAGCAGTAGTTATTACAACCCTGACCCCCCTGTCAAGGCAAGCAGATATAGCCAGCCTGTTTTTTCTACTGATTACTGACCTGGAATTAAAAAGTGTTCCATCCAGGTCTATTGCAACAAGTTTTACCAATTAATCTTCCCTTTTATGCTTATACAGAGGTAAGATTATATGTTCTAATATTAAAAACATCAATATTTTTAAGCTTAAAGCAGGTACATGCCGCCAGGTTTTCCTTGATAAGGTATTAAAGAAATCAAGGCGAAGGTTCTCATTTTTTCACGGCTTTTTTGTTCTCGGTAAAGTGAAGGGAATGATTATAAATATTTATTAAAATACTAATTTAAAATACTGTCCGGGTATTATAAAATATTAAAAAATGGCTTGACTGCAAGTTTTTATAAAGGCGGAATGGATTTGGAAGCTGTAAAAATTGAAAATCTTACAAAGCGTTATGGCAAAAATGAAGTTTTAAAAGGTATAAATCTTACTGTTTCCGATGGGCAGTTTTACTGTCTTATGGGACCAAACGGTTCCGGAAAGACAACTTTGACTTCAATACTTGCCTCCATAAGGGATAAAACTTCAGGCAATATAAGCATATACGGTAGAGCTCCCGGGCAGGCAAGAAACCTCATTGGATATATGCCGCAGGAAAATTTTTCCTCTGCAGCTCTTACAGGCAGGGAAAACCTTTTATATTTTGCGGGCCTTATGGGATACAGCAGCCGTGAGGCGGCAAAAATATCAACAGGGCTCCTTAAGCAGGTGGGACTTTTGGATGACGCAGATAAAATGGTTTCAAAATACTCCGGGGGAATGAGGAAAAGGCTTGAGTTGGCTACTGTTTTATTTGAAGGAATA
>VGAZ01000207.1 GCA_016870615.1 Actinomycetota bacterium
CACCCAAAATGCGCAAGGGTCCGGGGCCCCAATTTAAATCTTTTAATATGTTCTCGCAACCTCTCTTATAAAAAGTATTATTTTAAATGTTTTAAATTTTTTCTTTTGCAGCCGTATATGGTGTTGGGTAAAACAATTTCAATGGTTTGAAGTGAGTCGGAAGAGGGCAGCCACCGGCAAAGATAAAAATTTATATGAACCCAGGGGAATATCTGTCAGCAAATACAGAAACGATACTTTTGGAAATATGGAATGGCTGAGCACTGTTTACAAAGTTCGAACTATAATATTGAGCTTAAATTTGGATATTTTTATAACTAACTGCGGTATCTGCAATTTATAGAAGAGGTTATATTGTTTAAAGATAAACCGCAAGCAATAACAGAACTGCAGCAATTGTTTTTACAAATGGACATATTTTAAAGAAAACAATTTTTGTTCTTGCACCTGTAAATGCAGTTAAAACAGCCATTATTATCAGCATGACTGCAGATATTCTAAATACATTCAATGATGCTGGATTTTGGTATCCATTTAATATATTTATCAGCAGCGTTAATGCCCCAATAAAAATCAGAGTAATGCCTTCAGCAATCCACTCCATAATGAATACTAATTTATTATCTCTTGATATATCTCCATAACCAGCGACAACGCTTTTTGTTGGGGTAATGTGTGCAATACCCCATATTATTATTACTGCTGAGCTGATATAAATTAAAATATTGTTTAACATCTATAATCCTTTCTATAAAACTTTCTTTATGCTTTTCATCCAATTAATAATATACAACAGATAACTTTATTAAAAGATGTAAAACTAAAATTGTTGGCCAGGATAGAGGAATTTCGAAACATTTTTTTAGGGAAATTCTTGAAATAAAAAATATCTTATGTAAAGTTATGATATCTTTTGTTTTTAAAACTAAATAAGATAGATTTGAATAAACAAAATATTTTATATGTAAATAATAACAAAGAATGGCGCTCTTGGCTTGAAAATAATTTTGAAAAAGAAAAAGAAATCTGGTTAGTCTTTCCAAAAAAATCTTCAATAAAAAAGCGGCTATTATACAATGACGCCGTTGAGGAAGCTTTAAGTTTTGGTTGGATTGATAGCAAAGTTAAAAGACTTGATGATGAGAACATTATTCAACGTTTCTCACCAAGAAATCCTTACAGCAAATATTCTCAAGCAAGTAAAGAAAGATTAAAATGGTTACTTAAAGAAAAAAGGTTACATCCATCCGTAGAGCCAATTGCCAAAGAAATTTTAAAAGATGATTTTATCTTTCCTCAAGACATTATAGAAACTATAAAAGAGGATGACCTGGCATGGAAAAATTATCAAAATTTTTCTCCCTCGTACAAAAGGATACGGATAGCTTATATAGACTCCACAAGAAAACGTCCAGAGGAATTTAAAAAAAGACTTGCAAATTTTATTGAAAAATCCAGAGCAAATAAGTTAATTGGTTATGGAGGAATAGAAAAGTACTATTAATTTTGATGTATTAAGCATACTTGGTTGGCCAGGGAAGTGGAATTTCGAAACATTTTATTTTGGAAATTACCAAGTTTCAAAAAATTTTACATAAATTTTAAAATAGCCAGTTTGGTGTAAATCATTATTATGTTATAATAAAAAAGCGTTATAACTCTAAGTTGATTGATTCTAAAATTTAATTTTATTATTCGGTTAGTACAATGCATACGAAAATTAAAATAGTTTACTGGAAAGGTGAAAAATTCTGGTTGGGTAAAATTCTTGAACATCCTGAAATTATGAGCCAGGGTGAAACTATTGAAGAACTTGAAGAAAACCTAAAAGATGCCTATAAGCTAATGCTAATGGATGATGTGCCCTCAGATTATCAGCTAAAAGAAATCTCAGTATGAAACGCAGCGAACTTTTAAAGCAAATAAAAAAAGAAGGCTGCATATTTTTAAGGCCAGGTTCAAGACATGATATTTATATAAATCCCAAGACTGGGCAAAAGCAACCAGTACCTAGACATTTAGAAATTGATAATGAACTGGCTAAGCATATTAAGAAATATCTTGGTATTATAAAGTAGTCCTTGGCTGGCCATAGTGGACAGAGTTAGAACTAGAATTGCAGGTTCAGATAAGATTATTCTTATACCAGG
>VGAZ01000208.1 GCA_016870615.1 Actinomycetota bacterium
TATATTCTAATATCAGATATAGCAGAAATCAAGTATTCATCAATGCTTTAGATTATTTTTTGAAAAATATCATAAATAATATCATTATTTATTATTTTAAAACTTCTTTTAAAATCTATTTTTATTAAATCAAAATTAGTATTTTTAATCGATATTATTATAGATAATATAATAGGTTTTTCAGCTTATGGCCAGCAATTAAGGCATCTTTGCCTTAAGTAAATCTTAAAGATGTTTTACTTGGCTAATATATCCATTAATCAAATAACAAATAAAGTATTGTAAAAAATAATTTATAATAGTATTATTGTAATTCGTTAACGAAATTAGTTATAGAGGTAAAATGAAATGATCCGGACATTTTTTCTTGGGTTTATAAGACTGCATATTGTATATCATGCCAGCAAAGAGCCTATTTTCGGCCTGGATATGCTAAGAGAACTTGCAAGACATGGCTATGAACTCAGTCCGGGCACTCTTTACCCGATACTTCACAATCTTGAAAAAGAAGGATACCTGGTAAGCAAGAGCCAGATTGTAAATGGAAAAACAAGAAAATATTACCAGGCAACAGCTTCCGGAAAGAAAGCCCTCAGCCAGGCAATTGTTAAGGCTGATGAGCTGATGAATGAAATTAAATCTTAGAGGAAGATAAAATTTAATATGCTAAGTTATCTAATAATATGTCTTGTGGCTATAATTGTATCAGCCCTGACTTTGTTTTCAGGTTTTGGGCTTGGGACATTGCTAATGCCCGCATTTGCCTTGTTTTTCCCATTGCCTGTTGCAATAGCTGCTACTGCAGTCGTTCACCTGGCAAATAATATATTTAAGGCAATACTTGTAGGAAAGAAAGCTGACTGGCATGTGGTTCTAAGATTTGCATTGCCTGGCGCAGCAGCAGCTATTTTAGGCGCATGGCTTTTAACTCTGCTTTCCGGTATTCCTGCAGCATTTGCTTATTCAATCGGAACCAATAAATATGAAATTGATATTATTAATCTTGTAATTGGTTCATTAATTATAATTTTTGCATTTCTTGATATTCTGCCAAGGCTGCAAAAACTCTCTTTTGAGCGAAAATATCTACCGCTTGGCGGAGTTTTATCAGGTTTTTTTGGAGGGCTTTCAGGAATTCAGGGGGCACTTCGCTCAGCATTTCTCATAAAAGCAGGGCTTAATAAAGATGCCTTTATTGGAACAGGAACAGTGTCGGCTGTTATTGTAGATATTGCACGGCTTCTTGTATATGGTATTTCATTTTATACTCTTAAATTTGCCACCATACCCAAAGAAACATATGGACTAATAGGCGCTGCAATTATTGCTGCATTTGCAGGCTCTTTTATAGGGGCAAGGCTTGTAAAAAAAGTCACACTGAGGACAATACAGATAATTGTTGGAGCAATGCTCATACTTGTGGGGTTTGGCATGGTATCAGGACTTTTATAAATAAATATTTCCCGGTATATTTATGGAAACAATTAAGGAAATTAAAAAAAATGCAGTATGTAATACATGCACCTTAAAGCTTGTAGCAATTGCTTACAGGAAAAAACCTGTATTTCGCCTGTTTCGGGAACCTCTTAAATTTGCAATGAGGACACTCTCATGGATTTACCATATAAATCCTGACGAGTATGCAGTTAGAACTTATTCTTGCAGGGGATGTATAAGGTTTTACAAACTCGCACTTAAAGAAAAATCCGGAGTATTTCGCTGGTTAAATAATAAAATAAATCCATTATTTGATAAGGCGCTGGAATCTATTGTGACAGTGGATGAATTAAAAAGCGCCAAAGATTATGGAAAAAATGCAGTAATTGGAAAAGTTTCTGAAAAAGAATCAGATGAATGGATGAAGGGTTTAAGGAGCGGTTTTTAAAAATGAAGTGATTATTAATTAGCTTCAGCTAAACCTTTTTTTGTTATTAAAGGTATGGCTATTAGGGAAAGAATGAGATAAAAAGATGCTTATGATATCTTTTTTAAAATTTTAAATTAACCTCGTGGCATTGATGCAAAAGCAAAAATCTTCAAAATCGTTAGCAATAATATTTGGATTATGAGGTTCATCCCAACCTTTATCAGATTATTTTTATAAAAAGTAGTATAATAAAAATTAGAAATTTAGTAGCTATG
>VGAZ01000209.1 GCA_016870615.1 Actinomycetota bacterium
CAGGAAGAAAGTAAGTTAAATGCCAACATGGAGGGAACTGAAAAGATTCTGTGAAAAAGATGGATGGGAGCTCTACAAAAGCACTGACCATTATTACTTTAGAAAATATATGGATAATAAAGTTTTAAAAAGGACAAAAGTGTCAAGAAGCAGCAAAGAAATACCCCGATTTCTTTGGATAAATATCCTGGAAAAACAGCTTCAGGTAACGCAGGAATATTTTAATAGAATTAAATAACCTAAGCTGTAAGTAAAGTTATCCTAAAAAGATAATGGCGCCCCCATCCCTACAAATGATATATGGATTGCTGCAACAGCTCTTGAAAATGGAGGAAGGATTGCTACATTTGATTCACACTTTAAATTAATTCCCGGCCTGATGATAATAGAAATAATTTAAAAACATAAAAAGCTAATAAAGACATATTTTTTAAAATAACCGCCTGCTATATATTAGCTGAATTAACGGTTTCTTTTATGACAGTTTCAAAATAAAAACAAGAGTTTTTCACGCAAGTCAAGCATAGCTTCCCTGCGCTCAAATGCTTCTATGCTCATTACAACAATATCACCTTCACCATTTCTTGTAATATATACCGGCTCCTGTCTTTCATATGCAAGTTTTGCTATAGCATTATAGTCATTGCGCAGGGTTGTGGATGATTTTATAATCATTTGATATACTCAAATCATATTTTTATACCATTGTTATACTATTATTATGTCAGAATATAAATAGGATTAACTAATAAATTTAAAGAATTTCTTCATGAAAATCATCTTATGCCAACTATTAATGAGTTATTCCCTTTCTGTTTGTTTACAATACTGTTAACACTTTTTACTAAATAAAAAGATGGTTACATTTTTTTCCAATCACTTTAAGAGTGCAGCAACTGAAATATCTTCATCCAGTTCTTCCCAGTGTATTCCTGCACCCTTTCCGATAAGCCTCCACTTAAGCCTCTGCTCATTTGTTGCTTCACGCAATCTTAAAAACCACTCCAGGGTTATACTTATCTGCCTGCTATCAAGAAGCTGGGTATGCATCATATCTGAATCAAACCATACATCGGTTGCCATAAAATCTGAGGTTTTAATACTTAAAATACTCATTCTACTTCTATCTCAAAAGATTTAAATCCTCTTAAACCAGGCCTCTTATCTCATTTAATTCCTTTGCGCTATATCCTGTTGAGCGGGCAAGTTGCACAGGTTCAAGCCAAAATTTGGCATATTTTTCATTAGACTCAACATGAATATGCATTGGTTTGCTGCCTTAATTGCTAAAAAAGAAAAACCTGAATTTACCTATTTTCAATACAGTTGGTATAACCTAAATCCTAAAATAAATTAAATATTTTTAAATATGCACTTATTTTAAATTTTCTCAAAATTATTCTCTATTTTGTAATTCATATTCCAATTGCTGATTTATGATATTTTATCTTTTCTATATTTTTATACTTTGATAGATGTTCTAATTACGGGATGTGGTTTGTCGTTGTTCTTTGCTCCTAAGTATTTTAAATATATTTTTAAATTTTTTATACCTTTAAAATAAAGGACAAAAAAGTCATAAACAATAACTAGCTCAATTTGTGATAGTCCATTACAGTCTCATCAAAATAAAAATATTCATAATTAAAAGCTTCTAATAAAATGTTCCTCTTTCTTCCTTAATAGTTTCAACAAGAACCTTTATATTTGCAACAGGCACATCATTCATAATTTCCTGTGATGGGGCAATTATATAACCTCCGCCCTTACCTAATATCCTTATGGTATCCCTGACCATTTCCCTTACCTGCCCTTCAGCCAAATAAGGTAAAGTCTGTGTATTTATTCCCCCATAAAAAATAAGGTCTTTTCCAAATTCTTTTTTCAGGTATTTCAAATCCATGCATGGCTGTGTAGGCTCAAGAATATCAAGCCCGATATCAATAAGCCGCGGGATATACTGCAGGATGTTTCCACATGAGTGCATCATCACAGGTACCCCTGCATTTTTATATACCTCGAAAATCCTTGCAAGCCTTGGAAGAAGCAGGGTCCTGAACATCTTATCGGAAAAAAATCCTGAAGTCTGTGTTCCAAGATCTTCGCCAAAATGGCCTATTTTAAAACCAATTTCAACAACTT
>VGAZ01000210.1 GCA_016870615.1 Actinomycetota bacterium
CTCCGGATGCTAACAGCAATTAATCATCTTGGCCCAATTTTATCCCAAATAAGCATAAATTTACTGCTATTTTTACAATAATTATATCAGGCATTTTCCAAATTGTATTTTTTAGGGTAAAAACTTGCGTAATTTGTAAGTTTTGGAGTGCCTAAACTACCAGAAATTGTGGTAATATTAAATCGGGTTAGGTGATCTTTTAAATACTTAGAAATTCAAGCAAGTGCTATATCGGAATAGGAACAAGGAAAAGCAGACGTTTTAAGCTGTAGAATTCTGCTTTTATTTGTGCTATTAAGTAAACCTTTGTCTTGATTTTTTTATCTTTAATATTTCTTGCAAGAAAAATATTAAAGATATTAACACAGATAAATAAAAGCAGCAGGAATGCAATTATTGCATTTTCGCTATGCCTGTAAATATGGTCTGCTTTCCAGGTATTTACTGTTTCGTTAAAGCATTTGTTTTCTATCTGCCACCGGCTGTGGCAGATTCTAACAGTATTTTTAAGATCACCCAAACTGCTGTCCATTATATTTGTTACCCACATCCAGTTAGTAACTACACTTTTTTTCTCCCAGCTCTTGCCATCTCTTGCATGCACCCTTTTTGTAGTTGTCTCCTCTGAAACAATAACCCTCACATCTTTTCCATATCCATCCCAGCAATTGCCTATTGTATAATCCCAAACCTTATATGTGGTTTTAGAATCTGCATATATTTTAGGTTCAGTAAGAAGTGAAAGCTTGTTTGCCTCCTCAAAAAGCTGCCTTCTTTTTTCTTTTAGTACCGCTATTGCTTTTTTATGACAAGATTCTAAAAGCTTAAATATTTTCGCATTTAAATAAAGGGCATCACCAATTAATATCTTAAATGCCCTGGGATAATTTTTACACACCCTTTTAATTAACCTGTATGAGCTTGTAATCTCACTCTCACCAGGAGCAATTGGTTCAATATCAAGCACAAATGAATATTTTTCTCCTGCAAGTATTAAAGCGCTAAAGCTATGGTAATACTGATATTTTGCCGTACCTTTGCCAGATTTTAATTTTCTTTTTTTGCAGTGAATGCACTTACAGTACTGGCTTGTTGTAATTTCATGCCCGTCAACTATTGCTATATACTGACCCATGTAAGGCTCTATCATTTTTTTAGCTCTTGCTATTTTGTAAACATGTGAGCCAACCTCTCTTATGCCATCAAGCGACAAGGAGTCTGCTACTCTTGCAATTGTTGATACTGAGGGAAGTTCTTTTGCGCTTATATTATTTTGGAAAAAGCTGTGCAGTGAACCAAGATTTGCAATATGGATAAATACAATGGCAGATAGTATTTTTATTGTTAAAATCTGCGGCTTTATTCTTCTGTCTGTTACGTATGCAAGTTTTTCAAAAAGGTCAAAGTGTTTCAAGCAATATTTTATTATTCTTTTAAACACTTTCTTTATCCAGTTTTAACTGTTTGTAATTTAGCTCAGAAATTTTTTCCAGAAGGTCTTTTATCTTGTGGTAATTATTTATCTTTTTCTTAACATCTTCTTCAAGCCTTACAGGAACATAAGTCATTTTTGTTTTTTTATCCTGTTTTCTGCACAGATACAAAGAGATGTGTTTTTTGTTTTGTATAGCGCATCTGCACCTTGGGTTTCCGCATACCCTTTTCATAGTAACTGCATTTGCCCTAATAAAGTTGCCCCCATATACAAGTTTTGCAAGATGTGATGTGGCCTTTTTTAGCTCAAGCTCCATATAATTTCTGTTCATTTTATCCTCCTTTCTTTTATGATATTACTAAGTAATATCATAATTCAAGGTAAAAATCAATAAGTGCTCGAAATCGAATTTGCTCTTGGGTTAAATTAGATGATTTATGGCCTGTACAGTGCTATTATTTAGGAAATTTATCTAAGATGATTAATTGCTGTCACAAAGACAGCAATTAATCATCTTAGCCCAATTTTACCTTAAATAAGCTTAAATTGACTGCTATTATTACAATAATTATATCAGGCATTTTCCAAATTGTGTTTTTTAGGTCAAAAACTTGCGTAATTTTT
>VGAZ01000211.1 GCA_016870615.1 Actinomycetota bacterium
TTATTAATAAAATTTATTTTTTTTTTCTTTATATAGAGGTACCCATGACTCAAGTTACACATAATACACAATCTTTATCGATTGTAAACCCAAATTGTTGTGGCGTTGATGTCCATAAAAGTTTTTTAATTGCAACCATTATCAAGACTGGCAACAATAATTTTATTGATATTATTTCTGAAAGATTCGAAACTTTTACCGATGACATCTTTAAATTCCGTGACTGGCTTATTCAGCACAATTGTCCTGTTGTTGCTATAGAAAGTA
This sequence comes from Actinomycetota bacterium, assembly GCA_016870615.1. Classification (GTDB taxonomy): domain Bacteria; phylum Actinomycetota; class Humimicrobiia; order Humimicrobiales; family Humimicrobiaceae; genus VGAZ01. Next base: position 268 of record VGAZ01000211.1, read on the forward strand.
CCGGTATTTATTGGTGTCCTGTTTTTAATATTTTGGAAGACCATATTAATGTTATTCTTGTTAATGCTCGCCATTATAAAAACGTCCCAGGCAGAAAAACCGACTTTTCCGATAGCAGATGGCTCGCTGAACTTTTACGATTCGGCATGTTGAAACCAAGTTTTATTGTGCCTAAAGAATTTCGGGATATTCGTGATCTTATTCAAACTAGACAATCTTATGTCAATTCTGCTGCCGATTATAAAAAAAGAATTCAGAAACTCTTTAAAAAAGCCAATATTAATCTCGATTCCGTTCTTTCCGATATGTTCGGCGTAAGCGGAAGAAATATTCTCAGCCGTTTAGCTAACGGACAGTTTTATTTCTCCAAAACTGAAATCTTATCTTGCTTAAAAGCCCGGACAAGAAATAATGCCAATGAAGTCATTAGAGCTTTGAACGGTTTCTTTCAAGTACACCATCAGTTTATATTAGTTGAACTCCTTAATACTCTTAACCAACTTGAAACTACTATTAAAACTTTAGAAGAGCGTATCGAACAGTTAATGAAACCTTATAAAAAATTAACTGAAAGATTAATAAATCACCCAGGTCTTGGTTATAGCACGGTTTATGCTATTTTATCATTAATCGGTATCGATATGTCCGTTTTCCACTCCCCTGAAGCTATCGCAAGCTGGGCAAAACTTTCCAGCGGACATAATGAAAGCGCCGGCAAAAGAAAAAGTACTCGCACTGGTGGTTATAACGTTCAGATTAAAACCGTCCTTGTTGAAGCAGCATGGGCTGCTGTTAAAACAAAAGGTTCCTACTTTAAAGCTAAATATCACAAACTGAAAGCTCGTATCGGCCCTAAAAAAGCTATTATTGCTATTGCTCGTAAAATTTTGATTAATATCTACTTTATGATTAAAGACGGTACAGAATACATAGAAAAGGGTGAAGAGTATTTAATTTTATTAAATAGAAAACGAATTATTGCTGATATAAAAAAAAAGGCTGAGATTTTAGGTATTACACTTACAATACCGGATCATTTACAATAAATTGTTATGTTATTTTTAATTGTCAATGAACAAGAGCATCTGATGAGTAAAGGTCGAATGAGAACTGGCACTTTTAAAAGTCCGGGTATAAACCTGACCTATCTGTTTTTGCACAACGAACTGTTGGCATTGACCACGAATATAAAACTTTTTATATGCGCAAAAACGATCTCATCTTTTGTAGGAGGTAATTCCTTTCTTTTTTTATGATTGTTAAGAACTAAATATTTGGAAGGAAACCGTTTCTTAATAAAGGATAACTTCCTTTAACATTTTCTAAATATTGAAAGCTGCATCAGTTCGCTTTCAATCCAAGAAAATGTAAAAGGAATTCCCTCCAAACCTCCCATCTAAAGAAATAGCAATATCAATATGCTTTTTACAAAAGCATCCTTTTTTTTATTTTCATAAAGGGGACGCCTCGCGTCCCCCTCTGCGCCGGTAGGCGCATTCACCCCCTTGAGGCAGCCGCAAGCCGTTGTTTGCGTCTGCTTATGAAAACAAACCCAGGAGGGGTTTATTTTCATATAAACTCCCATGTCCTATCGGACACAACGAACAACGAAAATAAATATTGATTATAAATGAGTCATGAGTACAATGTATTTTTTTTTTCTTTATATAGAGGTACCCATGACTCAAGTTACACATAATACACAATCTTTATCGATTGTAAACCCAAATTGTTGTGGCGTTGATGTCCATAAAAGTTTTTTAATTGCAACCATT
>VGAZ01000212.1 GCA_016870615.1 Actinomycetota bacterium
CAAGGAAGCTATTTAACGATGGTTAAAGTAGTCTAGTTTGTCAAGGCCAATTTTTTTAGTTTTTAAGGTGAAGTTTTTTTAACAAACTACCAGCAACTCACCTCCTCTTTTTACACTTGTTTGTGACGCATCTCCTAAGTATACTTGCCGTGGCGTTTTGTAATCCAGGGCCTGATGAAACCGCTCATTGTTATAGAACTCAAAGTAATTCTTTAATCCATAACGCGCCTCCGGTATATTCTGATAATCGCTTAGATATACGTTTTCATACTTGACTGAACGCCACAATCTTTCCACGAAAATATTATCAAAAACTCTGCCTCTTCCATCCATGCTAATTAAAATACCTGCAGCCAATAATTTTTCTGTAAACTCAAGGCTTGTAAATTGACTTCCCTGATCACTATTAAATATATTTGGCATATTGTATTTACTGATTGCTTCATCCAGCGCTTCTACGCAAAATCCTGTATCAAGGGTATTAGATATTCTATAACTTAACACAAATCTGCTATACCAGTCTATTATCGCTACAAGATATGCAAACCCCTGTGTAAGACGAAGATATGTTATATCAGTGCTCCAGACTTGATTTGGATATTCTATTTCTACTCCTCTTAATAAATATGGGTATATCTTATGATACGCTTTTATACCCGATGTTTTGGGCCTGGGAAACACTGCTACAAGCCCCATACTTCGCAACAGCGTCCTTACATGTTCTTTGCCGACACAATAACCCTTGCTATTTAAAAATTGCTTCATCCGAAGCACTCCATAAAAGGGCGTCTTTGTGTATTGCTCATCTAACAGATCCATAAGCGCTCTGTCTATGGGCCTTATCCCTGCGGGCTTGTAATACAATGTTGAGCGATTTATGCCCAAGAGAAGACACTGCTCTCTTAAACTGTAATTGTCTTGTTTGCTAATCATGGCTATTCGCTCTTTTAACCCAAAAGTTTTAATTTTTTTTTCAGCCAGTCATTTTCTACTTTTAGTTGCCCCACGCTTTTGTAAAGATTATCTATTAATTCATCCTGGCTATTTTTACTGCTATTATTTGGCTTTCCAAATATTTCTGATGCGCCTTTTAACAGCTCCTGCTTCCAGCGGCTTACAAGATTTTGGTGCACTCCATATTCACTACTTATTTGTGAAAGCGTCTTTTCACATTTAATGGCTTCTATTGCTACCCTTGCCTTAAATGCTTCTTCAAATTTCTTTCTCATTTTAGACCTCCTTTTATCAAGCTTTATTATACCTATTTTTTCACCTTATAACTTGATTAAAAGTGGTCTTGTTTTTCTAGACTATTATAAATAACAGGTATCGGTTTTTGATTAAAAAAAATAAATACTGAATTAAGAAGTGGCAATAAAAAAACATAAACATAAAAACCAATGCGTAAATTAAAAACAGAGATAACAAAAATTATTAGCACCAGGCTATTAATAAAAATATCAAATCCAAAATTTAGTGAAAAAACATTAAGCTGATATATAAAAAATATAGTAAAAAATAGAATAAAAAATATTAAATTAATTAAAATATTTAAATTAATATTAGAATTATAAATATTATGTAAATCTTTTTGAAAATAAGTGCTGTTTTTCAACCTGAATATATGCATATTAAAATTTTTCAAATTATGTTGTTATTTTATAATCGATGGTATTTTTTCTTTATTTTTATCTCTTTTTTTATTGTTTATGATGTATTTACTAATATTTTTACTGGGAATATTATCTTTCTCTTATAAAATCTATGATTATTGAAAAAATACAGTTTTGATTTTAAAAAGTTAATAATAAATTGGATTATAATATTTAAAAATAATTATTATGCAAGTTTTTTTAAATTTTTATAATCACTAATGATTTTTGTATAGAAATTTTCCAACTCTTTAATATGCTTTTTGAAGCTAAAATCAGATTTTTCAAAAAAAGATTGGGCATTCTTGCCTAGTATAACTGACAAAAAAGGATTAT
>VGAZ01000213.1 GCA_016870615.1 Actinomycetota bacterium
GATTTGATAATAAGGTTTTAGTCTTTCTATTTCTTTTACTACTTTGGGATCCTTTTTAATTATCTCTTTTGCTTCTTTTGATTCCATAATTTTAATGACCTCTTTTTAAATATTCAATCATCCTATTTCTTGCAATTTCAAGCTCTTTTTTTGGAGTACTGTTGCTTTTTTTAGAAAATGCATGTAATAGATCAAAAGGAAGTTCTTATAAATAATTGACATCCAGAATTAAAAAAGATATATTATTTTTTATTTATCAAAAAGCCTTAATAAGGGTATAATAATAAACAAAAAAAAATGATTAAAAAGACACTTTCCAGTAAAGAAATTGATCTCATAACCCGGCTCGAGTTTGAGGGAAGAGAGATTTATACCAGGAAAGAAATAGATTTCTTTTGTGGTAATAGAAAAAAGAGCTCATATTTAATAAAGAAGTTGCTTGAAAAAAAAAGGTTAAGGAAGATTGTAAAAAATACTTATCTTTTTGTTCCTATGAAAGCTCCACAGGGCAGGTGGGCTGTTAATGAGTATTTGATAGCAAAAACATTGATAGGCGGAGCAAAATATTACATAGGTTACGCCAATGTATTTAACTCTTATGGTTTTACTGAACAAGTGGCACAAATGATACATGTAATAAATGATAAGTATTCAAAAAGGAAAACATTTGACGCTGTAAGATATAAGCTTATAAAAGTATTACCAGATAAGATATATGGCCTGGAAACCCGAATGATAGGTAAGGAAAATATTGTTTTTGCTTCAAAAGAACGGGCACTATTAGATACATTTGAATTCTATGATATTAAAAAAGCATCAGGTATTTTAAATGAACAAATAAATAATATTGATATAGCGGTTTTTGTGAATTATGTTGCTCAATATCCTGTACAAATATTCCGAAGGAGAATAGGATTTTTTCTGGAAAAGCTTGGAGTTTCACAAAATATTCTCGATAAAATTGATACAGGGCAAAAAAGTTATTCTTTTTTATACAATACAGGAGTTAAAAAGGGCAAAATCAATAAAAAATGGAGAATTATCATAAATGGATGAGGATAAGCTGAAGCAATTAATACCTTTTATAGCAGAAAAATTTAAATTCATTTATTTCGGGAAAAGATGAGAATATAAAATTAGAAATCTCGCTGAGACAAACACCTGTTGAGAAGCCGGTGTACAATATTTTAAACCATTTTTATAAAGATCCATTTACTGGAGAGGATCTTATACCAAAAAAAAAGATATTATCTCTTACCCTGAACGAGACCGTAGCTGAAAAACTTAAAGCTGCGATTACAAGAAAGGAGCTAGTAATTCGCGATTATTATGATTTATGGTTTATATCTGAAACTGATTTTGACTTTACAGATAAGAAATTTCTTTCAATATTCAAGAAGAAACTTGAAGAGGAAAAATATAGAGAGAATTATTCCCATAATTTCGGATTAGATCAAAAATCTATAGAATTACTCAATAAACAGATATCAACTGAATTAATACCTGTTATTAGAATCGGTGAAACTTTTAATATTAATAAAGTCTTTAAGAGATTTAACAGGATTATGCAAATGGCTGAAAATAATTCTCTTAAATAAAGCCTTGCTTAAAATCCTATGGCGCAATCCTGGTTTAACATAAAATATATTACCACAGTAATATTTTTGCTTATTTTTTATCCAAAATCCCTTGTTTATTATAAATTCATCCTTTCTGGTAAATGCATTACCAGTTTTAAGTAAATTATCCCGTCACATATCATATTTATACTTGAGGGATCCAAAAGGAAGTTCTTATAAATTACACTCCGGGGTAAAGCCTGATAACTTTGTGGCAATGGTTAAAGCTGCAAGGAAATATGGCAAGTACCTGCAGTGAATGGGAATGCCGTCTTCATCCATGATAAGACCCAACCGGACTATTGTAG
>VGAZ01000214.1 GCA_016870615.1 Actinomycetota bacterium
TCCAGCAAAGGCAGACAGGCAAAGTTCCGGAGAGCTGATTGTCCCACCATGTGCGGGCCTTATGGTTAAAAGGGTGTTGGGAATCTTCAGCATATAATAAAATATTGGCATCAACCAGAATCAACGGCTATCCTCTCCCTCTATCTGTGCAAGCAGTTCCCCGATATTATCAATATTGCGGCCAGCCTTCAGGCCCATTTTATGAGGTTTTGTCTTATAGCTGCGATATTTAGCAGGCTGCTCTATTTGATCAAGGCCATGTCGAAGAGCTTCATTGACAACAGTCTTAAAGGGGGCACCCAGTTTTTCTGCAACTGCACGCGCCCTTTCTATAACATCATTGTCTATTGATATTGTTGTTCTCATATTGACATCATAGCATCAATAGAAATGATGTCAAGACATCAATTTAGGCACTGAAATATCATTTTCCCAGCTCTACTTCTTCAACTGGGTACCAGCTGGCATTCTCTATAATTTTATCAGCTTTTTCAAAACCAAGGTTCATAAAATCAATAATCCTGTCATTTTTGGGAAATAGCCCATGGCAGTATCTCGGGAAAACAGTTTCAGGCACAATCCCTATATAATCTGTTCCTGTTATCATACGCAGTATTTCTTCAGCATCCCATAATTTAAAAGGAATGTCGTGTTCATATAATGCTATTGCTATTTTTACCGTTTCTACAACCCTGACACTGCTGCTGCCTGCAAGGCTTACAATCCAGCCGTTTTCTATCTCGCTTACATATAATGAAATATGTGTAGAATTGCCACCCCTGCAAACTTCCCAGGGATGCCCTCCGCAATGACTTTTATTCTTATACCAGTGCTCAAATTCTTCTATCGAATTTTCATCGATTTTTCTTAATTCACAGTCCCTGCCATCAGCCCTGTCTAAATATTTTTCCCTGGGTGTAAGTTTAGCTTTTTTACCTTTGAAATAATTATTTGCATCATAGCCTATTTCACAAAACCTGAAAAAATCCCCGGAAGTCATTTTGTTTATTTTCAGCCCGGACTCATCTTTGGCAGACTGTTTAACAATATTTTTTAAAATATCAATTGATTCAGGGGGAAAAGCTTTTTTAAAAGTTCGTCCCTCATATGGAAAAATTTTCCAGAAAGCACTTCTTTTTATTTTGCCATATCTTTTTTTGTATGGAAGGTTTTCGCTAATATATTTGTTGTAATTTTGCAGATCGCTTTCTATTTTTGAAATTGTTTCAATTACTTTTTCTTTTAGCCATACAGAAAGTTCTGTATTGTAGCAATCGGCATCTTCAACTGTTTCCTCTTCACCTTTAATATGGAAAGTTAACTTAGAGTCTATGAATAAATAATATTGCCCCATGTAACTGGAAACAGAAAAATGGTACCATTTTTTTTCATCAGGGTAGTAACATTCCCAGAGTTCTACAAATGCTTCATAATTTGATACTTGTTCTTCCTCAAGATATTCCTTATAGCTTCCAAAATCCTTGATTTTGCCCCTGTCTGCTTCAATCCAGATACTTCTCAGTTCATCGTATCCCTGGATTTTAAGCTTGCTTATCTCTTTTATCAAAATCATCAGCTCATTTTGGCAACTGTTGTATTTTACAATAGGGTATGCCTGGGCGCTTTCAATAAGCATGTCAATATATGGAGCTTTATAGTTTTTATATTTTAAAATTCTTTCCATTAATAAATCCCTTAGCCTCTTTCTGGCTTTAATTCCTTAACAATAGTTTAAAGCCGGCAATATTACATAAAAACCGCTGTAAAAATAATCACAGATTAATATAATTAATAATTATATATATATATAGTATAATATATATATATTATATAATAAATAATAAAATATTGAAATAGGCAGGGAAGTTTTTTATTTAAAAAAAATGGTAAACTTTAAAAGGTGGAAAAAAATGCTTTTAAAAAA
>VGAZ01000215.1 GCA_016870615.1 Actinomycetota bacterium
GTAAAACCCTTTAATGCTGGAAATTGATGAAAATTATAGTCCCACTACTACAGAACCAGGTGATGAATATTATACGAACGGAATCTTTGTTTTTAACATAACAAAAATGTTTGACTATCAGGAGATGAATTCTATTAATTTATATAAATATATAATTGCATAAATAACTTAAATATGATATTGTAGCAATTATATTACAAATGATATTTTTTAATTTTTATATATTAATATGGGGGTCCAAAGATGTGCCAGGAGAAAAAAGTCTCTTACACTGAAAAAACAGGAAGTGCAATGAGAATAGACCATACTATTATTGCGCTGGAGAGCAGCAATGCATCCATAAAGGAAATAATAGTACCAAAGAAAGATGAACATATTGCAAGGCAAATAATAAATAATAAAAACTTAAGTGGTAAAATAAATATTAAATCCTTGTAAAAACTGATGGATGAATTCAGTAATTATTTAGACACAAAATATAAGTCGACAAATTTAATTACAGACCCTATTTATGGTTCAATAAGATTTACAACTCCTTTTAGTGATTCAAATGATGAAAGAACTGAAAGGGATTTAATTGATAATAAATGGCTTCAAAGATTAAGAAAAATTCATCAGCTTCAAAGTGCATTTTGGGTATTTCCTTCTGCTGAAAACAGTAGATTCTTGCATTCTCTTGGAACAATGCACCTTGCCGGGAAGTTTGCTAGAAGTTTATATTATGATTTAAGGGAAAATTTTAAAACAGATTGCCCATCTCAGAATTTTATTGAAGAAACCTTGCGGATATGTGGTTTATTGCATGACATTGGACATGGACCTTTTGGTCATATTTTTGATGAGTCATTCTTAAAGCATAAATTCAAAGGACTAAATCATGAAAAAATTGGCTCTAAGATAATTAAAGAAGAACTTAGTTTTATAATTGAAAATATTAAAAGAAGTCCAAACGGTTCTTTTAATTCAGGGGAAAAAATAGACCCCAAACATATTTGTTATATCATAGATAAAAGTGCAGTATATCAGGAATCATTCCCCAAATGGATAAAAGCCTTAAAGTGTCTTTTTTGCAGTAAATTTTTTACAGTCGATAATTTGGATTATGTTTTAAGAGACAGTTATTTTACTGGATACTCAAGAGATCCTCTAAGAATAGACAGAATATTATTTTATACCTCACTTAATACTGATGGTCTTGTTTTTGCTTCACCAGGAAGAAATACTTTTAAACAGTTTATGGGTTTAAAAATAGATCTTTATAACAGTGTCTATTTTCACAGAACTGTTAGATCTATTGATTTGGCAATTGATTCTATTTTTTATGAAACAATGGATAAGATCTGCTATTTTAATCCTTTGGAAAATTTAAAGGATTATTTTTATATTACAGAGTGGGATTTGTTTAACACTTGTAAAGAATGGGTGGAATCTGATGATTTTGTTGAGAAAGAGCTGGGAAACAAATGGCAGAAAATATTATTAAGGGAAAAATTATGGTTTGTTGCATTTGAAAAAGAGTTTAAAATAAATTCAAGTCGTGATAATGAATCATTGTTTTTTAGCCAATTTATAGATTTAAAAAACATTGAGGAAAATATTAACAACAAATTAATTGCGCAATTTGGGCAAGAAGAACTTAAAGATATAGTTATCACTGTTGACACTCAGACACAGGATCCCAGGCCATTGAATTTAGAGTATGAAGAAAGTATGAAAATTTTTGACAATAAAACAGGCTCAATTGAAGAAAAAAGAGTATACGAATGGCTCAGTGATATTCCTGTGCGAATAATTATATTTAGAGTATATACAAATAATAAAAAATATATTAATGAAATTGCAGAGATTACAAATGCACTTATGCATAAGTATGATTCTCCGTTTAGCACTAATATTTAGTCTTTCTTTATAAA
>VGAZ01000216.1 GCA_016870615.1 Actinomycetota bacterium
TATTCATGCGGGTCCCTTTCTATCATGCAGCCCCTGCCGCCGCTTCGGCCCCTCTGCGTTGGAAATAAATAACCGCATTTTAATACTTTGGCCAGGGGATTTTTTTCTTTTAGCACTGTTTCAATTACATGCGAGTAAAGCACATGCTGGAACTGTTTTCCTTTATTGACATAGCCGTCTTCATCATAGCCATATGTGCCCCCGGTTTTATAGTCCCAGACATACAGGGCATTATCATCCTTTACTGATACATCCACCCTGTCGACCCTGCCTGCAACATTTATGAAGCAGCCCCTGCCTATATTAATTTTAACAGAAGGTTTGCCCCCGTAACCAAACTGGTACTCAAGAAGGCAGGGAACTGCCAGTTTTTGATTTTCCTCAACAAAAATCTCCACATCCCTCTTCAAATCATTGAGCTCGCGTTTAAATACTGATAATGAAGGATACGGTATCTCTTCTTTATATTTTTCAACAACATCACTTAAAATATTCTGTATCATCTTTTTCTGGAGGGCAATGTCACCCAGATCCCCGCTGCTTTTTGAGCCGTTTATTATTATGCTTTTTATTTGATTTAAAAATATTTCATAAACATCATGCAAAAGGCTGCCCCTGGTTGCTGCATCAAGCCACATAAAGTTATCTCTTTTTATTTCACGGGGCCTTTCAATCCTTAGTATTTTACTTATAAAAAATACATAAGGGTTTTGGGCATAAGTTTCAATGCCTGTGCATGAAAGGACAAAATCCTCATTTTTTCTCGGGTCAAGGCTTTTAAGCCTGTCGGGGTAATTTTCGGGCGGCCCCAGCCACCCGTCATATACGGTAAGACTACTGCCTGCCCTGGCCAAAAGAGCGTCTCTTCCCTGTTTAAGCCAGGGATATATTTTAAAAACTGAAGGTTTTGCATCTTTCAGGTTTTCTCCTGATAGAAGCGTATTTAGCCACCAGCTGCCCTGGTCAATGGCTGCTGGGCTGGCGGAAGCATTTTTTTGCTCCAGGGAATCTTTTAAATAATTTAAAAGCTCGCTGTAATCTGCATCAGGCTTTAGCTCTTTTAATCTGTAAAACTGCAAAAGCAAGGATGACGGAAATAAAAGCCTTTCATCTCTTACATCAAAACTGCAGTAGCTCAAAGATATATTGCTGCCGCTGCCAATGCCGGCAAGCATTGAAGCAAAATCAAGGATTTTTTCTTTAAGCTTGGTTTTACTCTGCAGAAGACCACCGGATATTTTATCCCTTTCCTCATCAAGAAGTATGGGGTCCTGGAACTGGCCGCCAGGAAATTTATGATCATCCATTCCAACTATAAATACATTTTTCCTGCCGGCAATTGCTCCGCTTAAAATATCATTGACAAGCAGATGAGATGGCCTGGGCCCTTCTGTTTTAAACCGGATTTTTATTATAAGTGACATAATCTTTGAAATGGCTTCTTCAAGAGATGCACTCTGGCCCATAACTGATTTTAATGTTTCAAGGTTTTTTTTAAGCTCAGTTATGTATGAAAACTGTTTTGCATAATCGACTTCTTTATTTGGCATGCTTACAAAATCTGCTAAAAAACTTATGCAGCAACTGCAAAGCGCAGGCATATCCACCATCTGGTTTTTTACTTGCGGCACAATTTTAAAAAGCCTACTTACAATAGATTCAAGCTCCAAAGTTGCATCAAGCGTTTCTTTGAAAAATGAATTCTTTGAAGGCTCGCCTGAAGTTTTTTCAATTTCCTCTTTAAGAAAAGAAATTCTTTTGGCAAAGACCTGGCTGTAGCGATTTTCTCCCCAGCCTATTTTTAATTGCCTTAAAATATCAGCATGCTTTTTACCTGATTTAATAAGCCTGTATTTTATTAAATTTCTTAAATAAATCTCTTCAAAATCACTGGCTATCCAGA
>VGAZ01000217.1 GCA_016870615.1 Actinomycetota bacterium
ATGCAACGATTATGACAATTTTTTATCATCTGCCAAAAATGAAGACACAACAGTAAAAGATGAGCAAAACGAGAACTTCAAAAACAGCAAAGATTCTGCAGAAACCGGCGAAAATATTACTGTATACCCGGAAAAAACAGGCCAGGACAATTTAGGCGCAAACCGGATAATACAGGAGAGCAGGGAAATAATTTTTAATATTTCCTATGATATAAAGCTGGCAGGCAGTACAAGTAAAATCGAATTTATTTCATCCATTCCAAAAGACTACCTGCGCAGGCAGGGCATAAAAGCTTACAGTTTTTCACTACCAGAGCCGCAGTTGTTTTATTCCGGTGATAATTATTATGCAAAATTCATTATAAATAACCCAAAGGATAATTTTTTAATTAATATTCAAACTGATATGGTCATTTATGAATATAGCCTTGGAATTGCCAGTAAACCAGGCTCAATTATTGATAAAAAACCGCAAAATCTGCAGAAATACCTTAAAAACGAAAATTTTATCGAAAAGGACGATGAAGCAATTATTGCAGTCGCCCAATCATTTAAAAACCCGGACCAGGTTGAGCTTGTTGGTGAAATATATAATTTTGTTTTAAGCAATATGGAATATTCAGGGTATAATCCATCCAGCGCAGGTGCAGTTTCTGCTCTTTTAGAGGGCAAAGGAGACTGTACGGAGTATTCTGATTTATTTGTTGCCCTGTGCAGGGCAAAAGGCATTGCTGCAAGGACTGTTGAAGGTTACACTACTGATGAGTCAATCGACTATATAAGCCTGGGGCATAACTGGTCGGAGGTATTTTTTGACAATTACGGATGGGTGCCTTTTGATACAATATATGATGATAATAATGGCAATTCCAGCTCTACAACATTTTATAATCTTAAAAATATATATATTTATACCGGTTTTGAAAGAAATGACAAAATACTTTTTAACTATCATTATTATGCATACACTTACTATGGCGACAATATTGAGGTAAATAAAAAAATAACTGTAATTGAAAAAAATAATGGTTAATAATGGCTGAAAATCATAAAATAAATAATTTTAAATGCTGTGTCATGATATTATTAAGGTGGGAAAACTATAAATAATTATCCTCATGAAAAAGCCAGTACTGTGAATAAGGAGGAATAAAATTTGCAGGAAATCATAAAACAACTTGAAAGCGCAATACAGCAGCGCAAATCCACAAGGAGTTTCGAAAATAAAAATATCAGTAAACCAGACAGGCAAAAGCTGGAAGAGTTTATAAAAAACATCCCGGCTATTTTGCCGTTTGAATATGGCGCAAATATAATACTTGGCCCTGAGGATAATAAAAAAGCAGTATTTCTTATAAACACAGCCTCGGATTTTGCAGCAATTATTTCAAATGACAGCATTAAGAGTCAGGCAATGGCAGGGTTTGCCGGAGAATTATTCGTCCTTTACTGCCAGAACATCGGGATATCAACCTGCTGGATAGGAGCTTTTAAAAGAAATAAGGCAGAAAGCATTATATCCGGTTGCTGCCCGGGCTATAACCGCACAGACCAGAAAATGACAGGAATAAATATTTCGGCTAAGAAGATACTCTGCCTGGTTGCCCTTGGTTACAACACCCAGGATAAAGGCCTTATAAACAAAGTTTCAAAAAAGCTTTTCAGTTCAAAAAGAAAAAGCATTGCAGAAAGCCTGGCGGGGGACTCGCTTAAAGAATTCCCGGAGAATATAAGATATGGCCTTGAACTGGCATTAAGGGCACCCTCTGCAAGAAACAGGCAATACTGGTATTTTAAAGTTTTAAATATTGAAAAGCAGGATAAAATTCAAAGGGGAGTTGCAGGCGATAATATTGTCCGGGCCCAAGATATAAGCGCTGAAAGAAATGGCC
>VGAZ01000218.1 GCA_016870615.1 Actinomycetota bacterium
CAGCGCTTTTATTTCTTCATTATACGGAAAAAGGGCCATGTACAATTCAACAAGGTGCTTTCTTATTTCGTTAATTTTCGGGCTTTCTGTAAATACCTGCAGTCCGTCTTCCGCAGGATAAGCGCATGATGCAACAATCCTGCTTTTGCCATTTTTAACAATTTCAACAATGCACAGCCTGCATGCACCATGGGGCTTTACCTTATCATGATAACAGAGCGCCGGGATGTGTATGCCTGCATTCCTGGCTGCCTGAAGGAGGGTATCACTACTGCCGGCAATTACAGGCTTGCTATCTATAAAAAGGTTTATATTTGAGTCAATAACGTCGCTTTTGCCACTTTGCCCATGTTTTGTATTAGCTTCCATAATAATACTCCTGTATTGAAATATATTTATTAATCCTTATCTGCAAACACTGTTTCTTTTTCTTTTTCATATTTAAATACTCCGGTGCTTTTTGAAATGGCGCTGAATTTCTCAGGGCATTCCTCCACACATGCCCCGCATTTTATGCAAAGGGACTGGTCAATAACATGAACTTCTTTTGGATTTCCTGATATTGCTTCAACCGGACAGACTTTAACGCATCTTGTACAGCCAGTGCATTTATCGCTGATTATTTCATACCTGATAAGAGGTTTACAAACCATTGCAGGACATGCCTTATAATAAATATGGGCCCCATACTCCTGCCTGAAATACTTAAGTGTTGTAACAACAATATTGCCGGCAGTTCCGCCAAGGGCACAAAGGGATGCATTTTCAAGCAGCATGCAAAGATCCTCAAGCAGTTTTAAATCCTCGACCTGGCCCTGGCCATTGATTATTCTTTCATATATATACAGAAGCTGCCGCAATCCTTCCCTGCACGGAACACATTTGCCGCAGGACTCATCTGCAAGGAATTTGATAAAATAATGCGCCACATTTACCATACAGTCTGATTCGTCCATTACTATCATGCCGCCTGAGCCCATCATTGAACCTGCTTTATACAGTTCGTCAAAATCAACAGGAAGATCAAGAAGCGCTTCTGGTATTACGCCGCCGCTGGGCCCTCCTGTCTGCACTGCCTTGAATTTCTTTCCACCCTTTATCCCGCCGCCGATTTTATAGATTATGTCCCTTAAAGTAATGCCCATGGGAACTTCCACAAGGCCGGTATTATTCACTTTTCCTACAAGGGAAAATATTTTTGTTCCGCTGCTGCCCTGGGTGCCGATTTGTTTGAACCAGTCTGCGCCATTTTTTATTATATAAGGGACATTTGCATATGTTTCAACATTGTTAAGGTTTGTCGGTTTTGACCACAGCCCGCTTACTGCTGTGTGAATATATTTTAGCCTTGGTTCACCAACTTTTCCCTCAATTGCTGTCATGAGAGCGCTTGACTCGCCAGAAACAAAGGACCCTGCTCCCTTATGAACGGCAACATCAAAATCAAAGCCCGAATCCATGATATTTTTACCCAGCAGCCCATACTCTCTTGCACTGTCTATTGCATTTTTAATGCTTACGACCGCACTGGGATATTCCTGTCTCACATAAATATATCCCTGGTTTGCGCCAATTGTATATGCGGCTATAATAAGGCCCTCAAGCACACTGTGGGGATTTCCCTCAAGAATACTCCTGTCCATAAATGCTCCTGGGTCTCCCTCATCTGCATTGACTATTACGTATTTGGGCTCTTCGGTGGCATTTTTTGTTGTCTCCCATTTAAGCCCTGCAGGAAAACCGCCTCCGCCCCTTCCGCGCAGGTTTGATTTTTTTACTTCACTTAAAACGCTATCAGGTGTCATTTCTTTAAGAGCTTTTGCAAGAGCCTGATATCCTTCAATCATGATATAATCGTCAATGCTTGATGGATTAATCCTGTTATTGTT
>VGAZ01000219.1 GCA_016870615.1 Actinomycetota bacterium
AATGGTACTCAATATTTCCTGTTGCAATTATAAAATCTGAGTCAACCACTTCTTCAAATATTTCCACGGGAGTCCCGAAAGAAGTTGTTCCAATAAGCCTGCACCTGTTTTTATCAAAATCAACAAGCTGGCATTCTGCGGCAGCTTTGGGGCCGGCAAGCTTTAACTGTTCTTCGTATGTATGGGTACGGTGAATACCCAGCCCGAATATAACTTTTATATTCTTGACTTCGGCTTTTTTTAATTCTTCGATAATAAAGGGCAGGAACTTATATGAAGGACAGGGCCTTGTAATATCAGAAACCAGTATGCAGGCATTTTCTTTATGGTATGCTTCTTCTGAGAGTTTTTTTGAAGAAATGCAACTGCTGAGGGCATCCTTTATTATTTCAATTTCAGGCCCGGGCTTTACTGCCGGGCTGTCGGCGCATTTAAATTCAATTATATTTTTATCAGGGATAGAAACACTTATCTTTTCTTTGCCGTACGGAATATCAAAATTCATTAAGGCTCCAATTCTTCAATTTTATTAACATAAATAAAAAATATTTATTTATTCTTTAAAAATATTATTTTAACATAATAGAAGGTTATGTGAGTAGAAAAAAGCGCTATTATATTATTAAAAAAAAGTTTGTATGAAAATTTATGTTTTAAAATAAAGGCTGCAAATTAATAACTTACTATATAGGGGGAGATTTTAGTGAACAGCGAAATGGAAGATAAAAGGTATTTTTTAAAGGACTATATCAGGCTTGAAACTGATTTTGCAAACACTGACCAGAATCTGGGAATTTCTCCTCCGCCTGTGGAAAAACCTTTTTTAAAAAACAGTAAAAGAATTGCGCTGCCTGTGCCCGGCCAATGGAAAAGCATCAAAGACTCAAGCATCATTTGCGCAATTGCAAACAGGAAAAGCCACAGGAAATATTTGGATAAACCGCTTTTGCTGGAAGAACTGGCTTTCCTTTTATGGGCAACACAGGGAGTCAGGAAAAACCTTAAAAGCGTGGTTTTAAGAAATGTGCCGTCTGCAGGAAACAGGCATGCATTTGAGACTTATATATGTGTATTGGATGTAGATGGTCTTGAAAGCGGCATTTACAGGTATTTGCCGCTGGAGCATGAAGTTTTATTTGAGTTTAGCGAGCCGGGTTTGAGCGAAAAAATAAGCATTGCTGCAATGGGGCAATATTTTGCTGGAAGCGCCCCGGCCGTTTTTATATGGGCCGCAATACCTTACCGCATGGAATGGAGATATGGAATTGCAGCCCATAAAGTGATAGCTATTGATGCTGGCCATGTTTGCCAGAATCTTTATTTGGCCTGCAGCGCAATAGGGGCAGGAACATGCGCAATAGCTGCATATAACCAAGAGCTTATGGACAGCCTTATCAGGGTTGACGGCAAAGAGGAATTTGTAATATATCTTGCTCCAGTTGGAAAAGTATGATTATACTTTTATATTCGCAAACCTTATTATATATAACTGTATATAAAAATTATGATTATAATATTTTATGATTTTAAACGGCACAAGGATAAATATAATAAAGCTTATAAATGATTTGGCAAATCTTAAAGGCAATTATATAAAAGAATTTCAAAGTTCTGCATGCCCCAATGCCTTTGATCCAAATTTACAAAAACTCTCGCATCTATTAAAACCCGGCAGTTTTAAAATTGGCAGTATTGATATTAAAAACCCGGTTGTTTCTGCTCCGCTTGCCGGGATATCTGACAACACTTTCAGGATTTTTGCTTCCGCCTTTGGCTCAGCCTTAAATTGCACTGAAATGATTTCAAGCTTTGGCGTGCACTACAATAACAGGGCCACAGACCGCCTTTCATTCATTACAGAATATGAAAG
>VGAZ01000220.1 GCA_016870615.1 Actinomycetota bacterium
GTGTTAACACCAGTCAAGGGGATACCCCCCATTTACTAAATTTAAAAATTTTTTACGATATATTGTCTGGATTTTACTTTCTTAGGAAGTATAAAAATATACAATTAAAGAGAATAGAAAACAATTAAAAAGGATAACTCTCTTTTTTTACTATTGTTTATGCTTTATATCATATAATAAAAAATCCTCCCACAGAAAAAAGGAATTGATAAGAGCCTCTGGGTAAAAAAGTTCATAAAAAAGATAGAATATTCCAGAAATGAAATAGCTGTATCTACCTACTATAGGGAGAATCCTGGAGAAGAAATCACTGCATGTGATGCCAGTGGCTGGGTGCGGGCCGCCACTGGCAAAGATAAAACATTAGATCATTCTGTGGAAATACCTGAAAGAACTAAAAGAAATAATGATATTGAATGTAAGGTTTGGCTGCCTGGTTTTATCTTATCTCAAACCATCACAATTATATTACCTAATAATGTCCATGGCTGTAAAAGAAAAAATTTAAAGAATATATGCCGATAACAGGGAAAAAAGAATAAATAGAAAAAATTATTTTTTAATTGCAATATTAGTTACTTATTTTATTCTTGGTTTTTCCACTTAATTATACAATATCTATAAATTAGCACGATTATTGCATTAGACAATTCACAGGAGGTAGGTGCATTTTGGGTGGGGGCAAAATGCACCTACCGCTCTGCACCTGCTGCTTAAGAAAATACTTGATTGTATAGATTAGTATTGCAATAGAAAAAAGAAAGTTATTTTTTATATTTTGTATCTTATAGCGTATAATATTAGAAGTTTGACAAACGCTAAAAAAATTATTGATATAGTTGTGAATATATGTTATAGTATTAAAAACGCTAAAGGAAATATAAAAATGAAAGTACAAGTTGATCAAATAGCAGAAATTAGATCTGGCTACCTTTTTAAAGAAGGTATTAGAGAAGATAAAGGAGGTAATGTAGCTGTTGTACAGCTTAAGGATGTAGATGACCGCGGCATCATTGATTTAAAAAACTTATACAAGATTAAATTAGAAAATATAGAGAAGAGTAATTTTATTATTGCGGGGGAAATTTTATTTAAAGCTAAGACAAACAAACCCATAGCTGCAATTGTTAGCAATATTCCACATAATACAATTGTAACAGCACATTATTTTGTTATTAAAATAAAAAATTTAATAGTACGTCCTGGATATCTTGCATGGTATCTTAACCAACGACCAGCGCAAATTTATTTTGATAAACATGCCGGAGGTACACGTATACAAATAATTAATAAACAGGTTTTAGGTAATCTTGAAATCGAGGTGCCGGATCTTAATATTCAGGCTAAAATCGAAAAGCTTTACTTATTAAATAATAAAGAACAGAGCTTGATGGATCTATTAAAAGAAAAGAAAAAAATTCTTATTGAAGCGAAACTATTGAGTTTTATAAAAAAGCATGGGAGGGGAAAATTAAATGAATAATATAGTTACAGAAATTGAAAATTATTTAACAAAATTTGGGGGGAATTATAAGGATTGGTACTGTGGGATTGCACTTAATCCAAGTCAAAGATTATTTTCTGATCATAATGTAAATGAGAAAGGTGATGCATGGATTTATAGAGATTGCGGTACTGTATTATCTGCTCGTGAGATTGAAAAATATTTTTTAAATAAAGGTTGCAATGGTGATGAAGGTGGTGGAGACTGGCTGACAAAATATGTTTATGCTTATAAAATTAGTTCACATTCAAAAGAATAAAAAAGGAGCGTTTTATATGACTAATGGAAAAAATAATCAAAATGAAATTAATGCGGTTGCCTGGAAGGCCTGTGACACATTTAGAGGTGTAGTCGAT
>VGAZ01000221.1 GCA_016870615.1 Actinomycetota bacterium
TCATCGCAATTGTATAAATCAGGAGTTTTGCCGCTATTAATGTTTTCTTTGAGTTTCTTTATATAAAAATTTACAACAGAACTGCCTGATGTATGCCTTATATCCATACTTATAGCCATATCATTTACGTCGTCCGTTACAGGAAACCCTGTGAGGGCATAACCGGAAAGCTGCCACAAAGGTCCGCTGCCGGCGCTGCCTGTGCCTGCACAGCTGCAGCCGCTTAAATACTTTATGCTTTTTAAAACATCAGCTTTTGACGTCATATTATTATATGAAGGGTTCTTATCTCCAGGATTAGGTAAGTTATTGCATTCAAGATTTTTTTTGCCATAGCCTTCAATATTAATGCCAGAAATTTCAACTGTCCCGTTTTCAACAATTATAACAACAGGCATATAGCTATAGTAAAAAAGCACTTTTGAGCTTATTGCCCCTGTTTTTATTTTTTTTTGCGACAATTCTTCAGCCCTTTTAACAAGGCATAAAAGCCAGTCCTTTTCTACTGTGCAGTCATTATTTATAAGGGCTGCGTATTTGCTCTCTGCAGCGCAAATGCCGGCATTATTGCCGCCAGCATAACCAAGGTTTTTTTCGAGCCTTATAGTTTTTACCCATGGGAAAGACATGCCCACAAATTCCTGTGAACCATCAGTTGAGCCATTATCAACCATTATTGTGCTGATTTTATTTTTGGGGTAATTTAAACCTTCAATGGATTTAAAGAGGTTATTTAAAAATCTTTTTCCGTTAAAATTAACAGTTATTAAAGTAACTGAAGGAAAATTAAATTCTTCCAAATCAACTGCTCCGGATGCCGCCTAAAAAAATTATAATAATATGGCCATCAGCCACGAGAAATCAATATAACCCCGGCAGTTATTACAGCTGTGCCTATCCAGCGGATGGGATTGACATCTTCCTTAAGTACAAACTTTGAAATAATTAAGATAAGTACATATGTAAGGCCGATAAAAGGATATGCAAAGCTCAAATCAACAGCTGATAATACAACTAGCCATATAGCTGCTGAAATTACATAGCAAAAAAGACCGGTTAGGACCAGCGGACTTTTAATAATACCAAAAAACAGCTGGCCAAGTGAGCTGAAACTGGTTACGGAAATTGACCCTATTTTATTTAAGCCAATTTTTAGAAGAAGCTGGCCGCCCACAGCTATTGAAATACTGACAAGTATCAATATTATTGATTTTGCTAAACTCAATCCATACCTCTCTTTTTGATTTGATGTTTTCAATATTATCTACTTTCCATTTAATAGCATGCCAGATAAAAACTATAAGATTATAATACAGCTATTTTCTTTTTGCCACATAGTATTTATTTGAAATGTTAAGCCCCATAATCCTGTCAATATTATCAATATCTCCCAGAAGGGCCTCCAGCTTTTCGTCGAGCGCGGCAAGCTCTGGCTGTTGTTGCGGCTGGCTGCTTTCAATTAATCTTCGAAGCGCCCTTATATCGACTCCAAGGTTTGCGACCTGGTATTCAAGAGTCTTGAATATATTGTAGTAAATAAATATCATTCTTTCCCTGTTTTTAGCATTGAGCTGGTTTATTTCACTGTTTATCTGCATTTGTATATTATTGCTTATGGACTGTATGGAGATATTGTAACTTCTCCTGAGGTTTTCAAGGTAAAGGCCGGTTATTGCATATATGTATTTCTTGAGCCTTCCTTTAATGCTCCTGTCATTTTTGAATTCATCAGCTTCAAGGATATTTAAGCTTTTTAAAAACTGCAGCTCCTTGAAGTCCTTATTTGAAAACTTAATATCAAATAAATCCATCAGCTCATTTGCCGTATATGATTTGCCGTCCTCACCTGCAC
>VGAZ01000222.1 GCA_016870615.1 Actinomycetota bacterium
CAATAAAAGTTATTAATAAAATAGCAAGAGTTGACCTCTCGCAAAGCTTTATGGATGACAGGTTTGTAAGCGATACCGTTGACATACTTCTTATATACTCAATAGTAAACACGCTTACAGAATTTAAAGAAGTTGAAGCAGTAGACTTTTACATAGACGGAGTTAAGCTTGACATTTTTGGCCAGTTAAGTGTCGAGGAACCGATATACAGAAGATCTGACCTTATAAAAAATTAACATATAATAGACCATATAAAAATAAAAAAGGGGAAAGTAAAAAAACAGAGGGGTAATTAAAAATGAAATATAACAATAAAAATGCCGGCAGGGATTATGGAAGGTCCGGCACTTGTGCATATAAGATATTTGGCAGCGTAAATGCTGACTATAAAAAAATCGTGAAAATTGTAGTAGCTGCCGCACTTATATTATCATTTCTTGCCTTTATGTTTTTTACCCCCTACGGGGGAAAATTATTTGCAGATTCAAGAATAAAAGTATTTCTTGATGCCGGCCATGGCGGGAATGACCCCGGGGCCGTGTGGTATGGCTACCAGGAAAAGGTTGCAAATCTTGATATTGCGCTTCGCGTCAAGTCAAAGCTTGAGGCAAACGGCTTTTCAGTTGCCATGACAAGAACATCAGAGATTACAAAATCACTTGATGAAAGAGTCGCAATGGCAAACTCAAGCGGAGCCGATATTTTTGTATCAATTCACAACAATGCATCCCTTTCACCATATGCCCACGGCACAGAGACTTTCTGGTGCGCAAATGGCGTAGCAGGCTCAAGCCAGCTTGCAAGCCTTATACAATCCAATGTGGTTTCAAGCACAGGCAGGGCAAACCGGGGAGTTAAAACTGCAAATTTCCGGGTAATAAAATTTACAACAATGCCTGCAGCTCTTGTAGAGGGCGTTTTTATGTCAAACCAGACAGAATCTGACCTTTTAAAAACTGCAGAGTTTAGGGAAAAGATGGCAGACGGCATTTACAGGGGAATAAGGAAATTTGCTGAAGGCATAAATAAGCCATCTTCAGGCGGAAGCAGCAGCGGCAGCCAGACAAGTGATACATCAGCTCCCACAACAACTGATGCTGCGCAGAACCAGAATACATACAGCGATACCAGCGGCACAAATTCTTCAGGATTTACAGTAAAAGTAAACTTGCCTGAAAACGGCGCAAGGCTTTTCTCCCAGTTTGAAATAAGGGGCTGGTCAGCAGATTTTCGCGGAATCCCAGCTAAAGAGCTTACAAAGCTGGAAATATATAAGGCGCCTGATAGAAATGAAGAAAACCTGCTGGGCAAAATTGAAGACTTTGAGACAAATGTGCTTGGAAGCGAGGGCGTACTTGATGGCGGATGGAGCCTTGTGCTTGACGTTGAAAAAATGGCTGAAGGCGAAAACATACTATACATATATGCATATGATAAGGATAAAAATTACAGCATTGGAAACCTGCGTGTAAACGCAGTAAAGTCTGGCGATATTTCACAGATTAATTTGAACCCGATAGCTGTTCCCGGGGGTCCATACAGCGGCCAAATTAATACAGACGTTAAATTTAACGGTACCGGCTCATATGATCCAGATGGAATAATTGCCGAGTATCTATGGGATTTTGGTGACGGAAGCACATCAGATGCAGCAAAACCTGTCCATCAATATACTGAAAAGGGGACTTATACTGTAACTCTTACTGTAAAAGACGGCCAGGGCAAGTCATCTGCAACAGTTTCAACAACTGCTGCAATAATTGATCCTTCAGAAGAAACAACTCCGGCAGAGTCAAC
>VGAZ01000223.1 GCA_016870615.1 Actinomycetota bacterium
TTGTAGTACATGCAGCCCCCGTGAACCTGTCGGTGGTTTTATATTCAGGATCTGATATTATTTTAACAGGATAAGCGGGATCGCTATTTATACAATCATAATAACCCATATGCCCCATGATTAGAGAGTTATTTTTTATATCTGCACATAATATTTCTGTATAAAACGGAGCACATTTTAAATACTGGTCCAACATATGCATTGCCACTGAAGCAGCGATGTCTGCTTCCATTGCAATATTTATGCCATAATCAGAAAGCCGGGGATTTGCAAGGCATGGGCGAAGCCCAAAACAGTCATGCATTTCCTCAATGACATCATTTATTGCCATGGCTTTAAGTCCATTCTTTTTAATTATCTTTTCAAGGGCAAGTGAATATTTTATAGCCTCAGTAAGATTTCTCTCATCTACTTCTATTTCAAAGCCTTTGCTGTAAAGCAGGGATTTAAAACTTGAAATATCTTCATTGCTGAAGCTCTGTGCCGCATCTTTTACTTTTTGAAGCTCGATGTAACACAATTCAATCCCGTATAATTTATGAAGATTAAATTCATCCACATAGGTCACCGTCATCTGGTCACATCTGTAAGGCAGCACCCCAACCTTAAGCGCCTTTAAGCTTTTACTGACCGAAATAGCATTTATATGTCTTTTTAGTTCTTTATAGACATTTTTATCTTTATAGTAGCCAAAAACAGGTGCATACAAAAATTCTTCTCTTTTTAAAAATCCGCTCATTTGAAGAGCCCCTACAGTTCCTGAACCTTTTAGCATTTTGTCAAAGCTCATAAATTTTTCAAAATTCTCATAGGGTAAAAAATTGCAGAAAATTACAGGTATTCCCGGCAGCTCTTTTAAAATTGTTTTAAGGAGAATATCTTCACTCCACATTAGCGGAGAAACTATCATAGTGTCTATTCCAAAAACCTTTGCTTCTAACGCTGCATTTCTTGCAGATTCTTCAGAGAATATGACACCCTTAAATGACGTTTGTGCAAACTCTGAAAGATTTATATTTATAGTACTGGCTATTTCATCCACTTCATCTGAAAGATTTGATGACTTGCCCTGAAGCCCCACTTCCCTGAACCAGCCAGCAGTAAATAGAAATACTCCAACTTTTGGTTTTATGTCCAAGATACCTCCATATATACTAAATAGTAAATAGCAGGCAGCCTGTACTATTTATACTATGCAGGCTGCCCCTTGTCAGACTATTTGATAAGAATACCAAATATTTTTACAAATGTTTATTACTGTGCACCTATTGATGCTTTGATACCGTTCCATGTATCAACTCTTTTCTGCGGATCTTCTTCAGTCACCATAACATGCAAGGGAACAGGAAAATCATCAATACTTTTACCATACCACCAGGTCCTGGCGATTACTTCAGGCCTGTATCCGGTCGCACCTGCAGGGTTGACAATTCCAAATCCTACAATTTGGGCAAGCTCTACCTGGCCCTGATCTCCTATCATGTAATCGATGTACTTCATTGCCAGATCTAAAGACTCTCCACTGGTTGGTTTTGTGATTGACCAGCCATCTATCCAGCATATTGTTCCTTCTGCAGGCAGGTAGTGAGTAAACTTATCACCAAAACCCTGATCAACAAGAGCGCCTGCAACAAGTGCATTATTACCAGTTAAAAGAAACATTACATCTTCATTTGTAAGATTCTGCATTTCTGCATCAAATCCACCGGTGAAATTCCTGCAATTTTTTGCCCATTCAGTGAGCTCTGCTACCATTGCATCATAACCTGATGCATCAAGCTGGAAGGGGGGTA
>VGAZ01000224.1 GCA_016870615.1 Actinomycetota bacterium
CATCTTATTTTATTTTTAAAGTTTTATTTATTGAAAAGCGAGACTGTAAATAATTGGGCCTGTTGCCAAATACCACTGTAACCTAAAATTCTATGGCAGTTTTTCTAAAAAGAAACACCATAAATTCAAAAAGATTTGCTTTTATTCTGGTTATGCTGACTTTATTGCTTTCTGCTTGTAATATTTTAACCATTCTCTTCAAATTTATTGCAGTTGCTGTAAGAAAAAACTGGATTTGTACTTTTTTTAATCCCCTGAACTTTGCTTTATCCATACCATGGTATTCTTTTGTCTGGCCCATTATGCCTTCAAGAATAGTCTTTCTAAATTTTTGTAGTATTTTCCCATGGGGTGACTTATACCATAAATAGGCTTTTTCATAAGTGTCACTGTCATACTTTGTGATAAATCTAAAATCCTTGGTATTGGGGCTTACGCACCTCTCTTTTAATGGGCAATTATTGCAAATCTCTGGTATCAGCTGCATACTTTAGCCTGTTAAGTTTGTGGTTTTTTGCTTTTCTTCTTAATATCTTGCCATTGGGACATATATAGATATCCTTATCTTTGTCGTATTTAAATTCTTCTTTTGCATAATAACCAGGTCTGTTGTTTTTGGTTTCAGGATTAATTACAGTCTTTATGCTTTTTTCTTGAAGATATGCCAAGCATTCTTCAGAACCATATTTTTTATCAGCAGCAACAAAATCAGGTGCATCAAATGTTTTTTCATGTGCTTCGATTAAATCAGGCACTGCACCGGTATCATGAAGGGCGCTTGGAGAAGCTTTTATTGCTGTTATGAACCCACTTGTATCTGAAGCAATGTGTGCCTTAAAAGAAAGGACACTGCCTGCACCCGGACGATAAAACATGGTTGCCTCAGGATCAGTTTTTGATTTTTTCTTGATATTAAAGCCTTTTCTTGCCCTCCTGTTTCTTCCTATTTTAGTTTTATCGATTTTACTGCCATCATAATGAGAACCGCTATATTTGGAATTTTTTTCTTCTGATTTTTCCAGTTGCTGCCAGTATCCTTCGGGAGAGATATCAACATCTATTATTGAACCAAGGGATGCATTGGCTTTTACGATAGTGCTGTCAATAAGTATTTCCTTGCCTTTTATAAGCCCATATCCATCAGCCTTTTTTAAAATCTCTTCAAATATTTGGCAGAAAAGTTCTTTTGTAAACCTTGCCCTTGCTTTAGAAAATATGCTGTGTTCAGGGATAGCTTCATCAATGTCATAGCCAATATACCAGCGGTAAGCTAGGTTAAGTGAAACTTCTTCAACCAGTTTTCTTTCAGAACGGATGTCAAAAAGATATCCAATAAGAAGCATCTTAGTAAGGACAACAGGGTCAATTGAAGGTTTGCCCGTATGAGAATAATAATCTTTGGTCTTA
This sequence comes from Actinomycetota bacterium, assembly GCA_016870615.1. GTDB lineage: Bacteria > Actinomycetota > Humimicrobiia > Humimicrobiales > Humimicrobiaceae > VGAZ01. The sequence goes on from VGAZ01000224.1 coordinate 1,408, forward strand.
TCCCTTACAAAATCAAAGGAGACTGTTTTGGCTATTTGTTTTAAAAGGTGGGTTTCCGGAACCAGTGAATCTAAATTAAAATCGTAATAAATTCTTTGTCTAAATTCTTTTTTGTCCTGCAATCTCCACCTGCCTTCTCTTAAGGATAAGCGTATCTTTGTCGACTATTTCCCATTCAACAATATCGCCTTTGTTAAAATTCATGGCCAGGGCAATAGGTCTTGGGAAGTTTATGTAGTACTGGTTGAAGTCTTTGCGGGTTATTTGCTGAATCTTTGCAGGATATCCCATAATTTCTCCTATATTTAATAGTTATTTAACTATAATTATACAGGATTTTTAGTAGTTTGGCAACAGGCCCTTATATGTGTAGATTGTCT
>VGAZ01000225.1 GCA_016870615.1 Actinomycetota bacterium
AATACCTGGATAATTATCAGTATTGACCCTGTATAAAAAGTTGAATAAAAAAATGATAGCGGGAGGAATACTACCAACCATGCATAACCCAAGAACTGTAGGATTCGGCAATCTCTTGATATCATAGAACAAATTGAAGAAAGATACTCTACTGATTTTGTAATCAATATTGATTACAAATGTAATCAAAAAGGATTACAACAGGTGATGAACTTTAGCAGATATTGGGTTAACCCAAATTTCAAAATTAACTGACAAACTAAAAATATATATCTATAAAAAAAATAATTGATATTGGATTTTCTTCATTATATAATGTTAGAAAGTCAAACTTTATGATATTAATACTATTAATATGTTAAGGTGGTTTAATGATAATAGATTTAAAACAAAAATCACAGGTAACCATTCCTAAAAAAATACTAGAGAAATTAGGGCTCAAAGTTGGTGACAAAATCAGTATTGAAGAAAAGGGCGGTAAGCTCATATTAACCCCGGTTGCAATTGTGCCAAGAGATCAGGCATGGTTTTATTCTCCTGAATGGCAGGAAGGAGAGGCTGAGGTCGACAGGCAGATAAAAGATGGAAAAATCAATATTGCAGAGTCTCTTGAAAAATTATTTAAAGACCTGGAAATCTAAGAAATTATGAAATTTGTTTATTCGGATTCTTTTAAAAAAAATGTATCTGATTTATCCTTTGAAGAAAAGGCAATTTTAAAAGAAAAACTAACACTAATGTTTCATAACCCAAGACATCCTTCATTAAGAACAAAAAAGATGCAGGGCCGTAATAGTATTTTTGAGTCAACTATTACAATGGGCACCAGGATTACCTGGCAGTACATAAAAGAAGATGCCATTCTGCTAAGAAAAGTTGGCCCGCATGACAAAACTTTAAAAAATCCATGAATTTCAAATAAGAAAATAAGTTAGAAGTCGATTTACTCCGGGAATTCAGTTTTATACTTTAAAACCAACAGGCGTAAAAAAAATAGTTATCCTGGATTCTATTTATTAGAGAGTAAAATCAAGAAAATCTGTCTCTTTTATTATGCATCGGCCATATATTAAAATCCACTTCCTTTACCAAAGAAAGGCGGTCATGAAATTCTCAGCCAGGGTTTCTTATCCGGACAAGAATTATAACTGTCACTGGAATATTTGCCCCAGTTTCATTCACAACTGCTTCCGGATGGATTAAAACTAAAAGATTTATTTGAGTAAAAATAAAATTCTATATATAAAAAGCATAAAAGCAGACATTATTATAACTGGTAAAACAAAAATGAAATTGATATCGTATTGAAAGAGATGTAAGAATTGGAAATAAGTTATGATAAAAAATACAATATTGCATATATAAAGATTCAGGAAAAAACCAGTAATGTGGAAACCATAACCTTAAATAATGAAGTTAATATAGATATTTCTCCTGATGGTAAGATATATGGAATAGAGCTTTTAAATGCAAGCGAACAGTTAAAGCTACAAGATAATAAACTGGTATTTATAGATATTGTAACTGGTAAAAAAACAATAATACCAATTGGTATAAATAAATTATAGGGTTTAATTTGGGGCTATTAATTGACATATCCTAAACTCATTGAAGATTATTATTAATCTCTTCCTTGAATTCATTAAATGTTTCTAATATTTTTTCGATGAGGGATTCTATTCTAGAAGATTGTAAATCAAGCACATAAGCATGTGCAAAGAAATGACGAAAACCCAGGTATTCTTTAAGCTTATC
>VGAZ01000226.1 GCA_016870615.1 Actinomycetota bacterium
AGAAATGGCAAAGGCCCTGTACTCATAGAGTGCCTTACATACAGGTGGAAAGGCCACTCTAAAAGCGATGCGCAGGTTTACAGGACAAAAGAAGAATTAAAAGCCTGGATGGAAAAAGATCCCATTATAAGATACAAAAAAGTCCTCATTGAAGAGGGAATAATTACTGAAAAGCAGGACGACAAAATCCAGGCTGCAGTAAAAGAAGAAATGGAGCAGGCAAATAAATTTGCTGAGGATAGCCCGTTTCCTGAGCCTGCCCAGGTGCAGGAAGATGTATATGCCTGAAAGGCTCAGCAGTTAAAATAAATTGGGCAAAGTTGATAATAAAGAAAAAGAATATTAAAAATAATTATAATATCCAGGGAAGAATAGTATAAATGCAAAATAAAAGGGAAATAACTTATCTTGAAGCCATAAGGGAAGCAATGCAGCAGATGATGAGAAAGAATCCTGATGTTTATCTTATTGGCGAGGATGTGGCAGAGTATGGAGGCGCTTTTGGGGTTTCGGTGGGCATGCTGGAGGAATTTGGTAAGGGCAGGATAATAAACAGCCCTATTTCAGAGGATGCTCTTATTGGAGTTGCTGCAGGCAGCGCAGTAACCGGGATGAGGCCCATAGTTGAGATAATGTTTTCAGATTTTATAACCATTGCAATGGATGAAATAGTAAACCAGGCCGCAAAAATAAGATATATGTTCGGCGGCAAAGCAATTGTACCTATGGTGCTGCGCACTGCAGGAGGAGGCGGAACAGGTGCTGCCGGCCAGCACTCGCAGAGTCTTGAGGCGCTTGTTGCACACATTCCGGGTCTTAAGGTTGTAATGCCTTCATCACCTCATGATGCAAAAGGATTGCTTATATCAGCTATTGAAGATGACAATCCTGTTATTTTTATAGAACATAAGCTTCTTTATAAGAACAAGAAATATATTGAGCATGTTCCTGAAGAAATATACCGCATACCCCTCGGCAAAGGGGACATAAAAAGAGAAGGCAGTGATGTAAGTGTTGTTGCCACATCATTTATGGTTAAAAAAGCCCTTGAGACAGCAGAGGCATTAAACCTGGAGCATGGAATTTCATGTGAAATAATAGATCCGCGCACAATAAGGCCGCTTGATATTGCTTTAATACTGGAATCAGTAAAGAAAACAGGCAGGCTGGTATGCGTGGAGGAAGCATGCGGTTTTGGAGGGTTTATGGGCGAGGTTGCTGCCCAGGTTGCCGAAAAAGGCTTTGACTGGCTGGATGCTCCAATTAAAAGGATATCAGGCAAAGATTGTCCTGTGCCCTACAGCCTGGTTCTTGAAAATGAAATGATTCCAAACCATGAAAGAATAAAAACAGGCATCTTAAGCATTTTTAAAAATAATTAAATATGAATTATTAAGCTTTTCTAACAAAAGTTATATTTCAGCTAAATCTCTGCAGGTTGTTTTTTAAAGTGCTCCATATTTTCCGGTTTTTAAAAACTATATGCAAAATTTAAATGTGCCGGCTGTTTTGGGGTAAATTTAATTTACAGATATAAGTTGTTTTATGATATATTAATTATTCCACAGGCTTAATTTTTTAAAAACTGTGGAAACCATTTTGCCAAACATATAAAATATCATGAATTAAAATAAATTGAAGGCGAAGAAATAAAAGAAAGGAAATGCAATGTATGAAGTTATAATGCCAAAGCTTGGTCTTACCATGGAAACAGGGGTAATTGAGAAATGGCTTAAAAAAGAAGGA
>VGAZ01000227.1 GCA_016870615.1 Actinomycetota bacterium
CCAATGCCATCATTGCATAGTATGCCGCAATGCCATAATGGTTGCTGTTTTTAACTGTCGCTATTGCTATGTTTGATTTTTTTGCTTTTTCTATGCAGTTTTTCATTGCGTAATATGATACTACGTGACCCAGCCCGTTTCCTCCGTCATAAAGTGCGGTGGTATCTGTTTCTGAAACAATTTTAAAAGGAGTTGCGGGATCCATATAGTTGCCTTCAAGCCTGTTGCCGTAATAGGTGTAAATCCTTATTATGCCATGACTGTCAACACCTCTGATATCTGATGCAATCATAACATCAGCAACGATTTTTGCATGTTCTTTTGGAACCCCAAGTTTTTCCATATATACCTGGGCATAACGCAGAAGATCATTTTTCTTAAATCTTAAAACCTCTTCCATTTTCTATCCCTTCTGTAAATTATTTATAATTTATAAGTTCCTTGGATAATTCCAGAAATATAACAATAATTATAATATAAGGCAATACAGATGTAATTTAAAGATGCAAATTAAATTAATCGTATTTAAAAGGAATTAAAAAATGGTTTATTTGAAAACCAAATCTGTTAATGCATAGTCCTCATAAAAATTATTACAGGTACCATGCCAAATATTATAAGGAACCATTCATTCGTAGATGGAAATAAGCGCCGGGTTTTTTATTATGCTAGTTTCTCTTGAGATTGCATTAGTATAAGTATAGTGGCGTCCCTGGGCAGATTCGAACTGCCGACACCAGGTTTAGGAAACCTGTGCTCTATCCATCTGAGCTACAGGGACACAAAAAATAAATAATTTCTAATCTTGGCTCTTAGCCTATATAATATATCTTAAAAAGATTAAAAATTCAAAGCATGGTTAATTTAAATTTTACAATTAAAGACCTTACGGCAGATAAGCTTGATAGTGTAAAATTGAAATGCTCAAACTGCTCTTTCTGGACAGACAATAGCAAATTAAGCCTTTTTGATAACTTAAATATAAGCCTTACAATATGGGAGCTTATTAAGAGCTGGTTTTTTGAGTTAAGAAGCTTAAGCGGCAAAAAAAGATTCCTTCCTTTCTTTATTGAAAACGGCGGTTTTGCAAAGGCTGCTTACAGCAGGAAAAAATGTATAGGGCTCCTGCTTGCTGGAAAGTATTATCTTTTTCCCAAACTTAAACTTTTTAACTTTTACCCGCCTGATCCCAACAGCATATTTTTAGGCTGCATATATGTATTGCCAGAATACCGTAATCTTGGAGTAGGCAAAAAGCTTTTAATGTCACTTGAAAAAGAACTTATAAAAAATAATATTAGCGCCATAGAGACAGTGGCTAAACGCTTTAATGATGATATGGATATAGAGGAATATGTAAACAGTCCTGTAATTCCTGTAAAATTCCTTATTAAAAATGGTTTCTATGTTAAGAAAAATGACGAGCTTTACCCGCTACTGCGGCTGGATCTCTCTGCGATTTCAATGGTTAAAGATTTTATAAAGACAAGATTTGCTTTCAGGAATGTCCTTTCCGAAAGGGTTGAAAAAAGCCCTGTAAATTTCAAAAACTAAATGTTTGAAAAAAAATACATTTCATTATAATATATAACGCGTGCTTTTAAAGAAAGCATAATTCTTTTTGCGGGGTGGAGCAGTCTGGTAGCTCGTCGGGCTCATAACCCGAAGGTCATAGGTTCGAATCCTATCCCCGCTACCAAATTCCTTGTTTACCGCACTCCTTAAATTCATGCTGTTTTTTATA
>VGAZ01000228.1 GCA_016870615.1 Actinomycetota bacterium
TATTAGCTGTGTTTTTATGATATTATTCAATAACATAAGTTAAGTTTTTTAATGGGGAGTCGTCTAGCGGTAGGACATGCGGCTCTGGCCCGTAGAGCAGGGGTTCGAATCCTCTCTCCCCAGCCAATCCATGTTTCCAAAAGTATCGTTTCTGTATTTGCTGACAGATATTCCCCTGGGTTCATATAAATTTTTATCTTTGCCGGTGGCTGCCCCCACCCGGCCACCGGCATTACCCGTAAAGATTTTTTCTTCAGGATTCTCCCTGCAATAGACAGTTAGGGCTATCTCTTCCTTTGAATAGTCCACCTTTTTAATGAACTTTTTTACCCAGAGACTCTTATCAATACCCTTTTTTAAAGATAAGATTTTAAAGAATCGGCTTAAAGTTTGGGTGGGTTGTAGCAATAAACAGTGGAAGTCATATAATTCTTACAAAAGAAGGAAATATTTCGACATTATCTGTCCCCAATCATTATAAAGTTGCCCTGGGAACTTTAAGATCATTGATTGACAAATCCGTATTAACAATTGAGGAATTTATAGAAGAATTATAAGTGTTTGCGTCCTATAAGTTCATCTAATGTAATATCCAATGCATCGGCTAATTTAATAACAGTTTCAATTTTTGGATTTTTTATTCCACCGCGTTCGATTTTTATTATTGTGTTATATGAAATCCCAGATTCCACAGCCAGTTTTTCCTGTGACCAGTTTTTTTGTTTTCTATTAGTAACCAAATTTTTAAGATACATATTTTTCTTGACTCATAAGTAGTATTATAATACAATATTGTAATACTATATCCAATTACATGGTATTTTAAGGCTATTCTATTTAAAAGGAGCTTAAAATTCAAGAAAAATTAAAATGTGCAATTTATACAAGGGTATCTACTGATAATCAGGCAGAAGTAGACTTTAATTCATGTGAAGCGCAAGAAGAAAAAATCAGATTATTCATATCGAGTCAGGAGAATATGGAAATATTTAAAGTATATTCTGACTTGGGTTTTACAGGTTCTAATCTTAACCGCCCTGCACTAATAAATATGATAAATGATATCAAGGAAAAGAAATTAGACCTTATTATATCCTATAAAATTGATAGGTTGACCAGATCTCCTAAGGACTTCTATGGGCTTATAGAGCTATTCGAAAAGTATAATATTAATTTCATTTCAGTTACAGAAAGATTTGATACGTCAACTCCCTCGGGAAGACTTCTTAGAAATATTATGCTTACCTTTGCACAGTTTGAAAGGGAACTTATAAGTGAGAGAACAAAAGATAAAATGCTGCAGCGTGCACAAAAAGGCATGTGGAATGGAGGAACTGTTGCATTTGGATATAAATCGGAAAATAAAAAGCTCATAATTGATAATCCGTACTCTAAAATAGTCCAGACTATTTATGAACACTATATTTCTGGCATTAATGTTGCAAATATTTCTTGTAAAACAAATCTTTTAAAAAGCAGAATTTTTACAATTTTAAGAAATCCAATTTATATTGGGAAAATCAAATATGGCGGAAAACTTCTTCGGGGAAATCATACCCCGATTATTTCTCAAGAATTATTTGATTTAGCACAACAGATGCATAAAAAATTCTTTAAAAAGATTAGGCTAAACAAAAGTTTTTTGCTATCAGGGTTAA
>VGAZ01000229.1 GCA_016870615.1 Actinomycetota bacterium
TATTTTATGAGAATAATTCTTAAGTATGCTAAAAATATTAAATTGCTGCTACCCGATACTATTGGAGAAATTTTTAAAGAGTTTAAATAAAAAATATTTAATGTAAATTTATTTTACATATTAAGCTTTACTTTGATGCAAAACTTTTCATATTTACCCTTACTTTATAATAAAAATATAAAAAAATACCTGGGCTGGTTTTCAGAAAAAGTAGCATAATAAGTGCTGCATGCATCGGCATCAAGCAGATAGATATTCCGTATTTTTTCTTCCCTGTGAGGCCAGATGAAATCCAGAAGCTATATATATCAAAGGTATTTGTACCATTATCTATATGATTTAGAAGATATTCAATAAGTAAACCTGGATATTATGAACCATTAAATAAAAGGCTTGCAAAAATGGAATTATTTTTAAATTTCAGCCATAATTTAGCAAGAAGAGTCAAGAAAATACTGCTTGTTTAATTTATTATACAAGAAATTTAATATTTCAAGACACATGAAAAACAAACAATAAGATATGGATAATAAGTCTAAAATAGATGCTGTTGTGCGCATGCAGGATTATATAGAAAAAAATATCAATGAAAAAATAACTCTTTACAGCCTTGCCGGCCAGGCAGGGTATTCTCCATGGCACTCTGCAAGGATTTTTAAAGAAGTTACCGGTAAGGCGCCCTTTGATTATATAAGGTCCCTTCGCCTGTCCCATGCGGCTTTCAGGTTACAAAATAAAAAAGAAAGAATAATCGATGTAGCATTTGATTTTGTTTTTGATTCTCATGAAGGTTTTACAAGAGCTTTTTCAAGGCAATTTGGAATGACTCCAAAGTATTACAGCAATAATAACAGGACACCCTTAAAGCTTTTTATGCCGCAAAAGACCTGCGGACAATTTTATAATAAATTAAAGGAAAGAAAGGATGCAAAAATGGATAACAAAACCAGCCCAAAAACAATTTTTGTGCAGGTGATTGACCGACCTGCCAGGAAAACGATTTTAAAAAGAGGCATATCTGCAACACATTATTTTGAATACTGCCAGGAGGTGGATTGCAGTATCTGGGATGTTCTTACAGATATAAAAGAAGCAATTTATGAGCCGGTCGGCATGTGGCTGCCTGATAATATGATAAAACCGGGCACATCAGTTTATGCCCAGGGTGTGGAAGTACCTATAAATTTTGAAGGTAAAGTTCCTGAAGGCCTTGAAATTATTGAACTGCCCCCATGTAAAATGATGATATTCCAGGGACAGCCATATGATGATGAAAACTTTGAAGATGAGATTTTCAGTCTCCAGGAAGCAATCAAGAATTATGACCCTACAATTTACGGATTTAAATGGGCCTGCCAGGATGGACCCAGGATACAGCTGGAACCATTAGGCTACAGGGGCTATATTGAAGGGCGCCCAGTAAGGCAGGTAAATTAATTAAAATAGAACGGGCAAATATGAAATATGGCCTACTTTTAGGTTAACAAAACACCGGGTTGCTGAATGTTGAAGCAATTTCTTTATCCGGGTATACAGCCACTGCAGCTCTTCCTGTGAAATCCATGTTTGTTTAAATCATTTTGCATAAACTGGTAGCCTATGCATAATCTGCAGTTCATTCC
>VGAZ01000230.1 GCA_016870615.1 Actinomycetota bacterium
TATCCCTGAGTGCCGTATCCTGTGAGCACTTTGTAATTTTTGCCCACTTGGAGCTTGTCAGTTTGCCTTCAAATCCATCCAGTAATTTATTTAATATTTTTCTTTGCCTTTCATTTTCAATCATGGAGGAATTATCGGTCCAGAATTTATGTTTAAAAAGCACTTTTTTTAATATTACATCGGATGACTTTAAAGCATTCAGCAGACATTTTAAAAACCATTGCAGCCATTTTGTTATATCAAGATCGCCTTTCTGTATAAATTCCAGAATATCATAATACTGTTTTCTCTCATTTCTTATTTGAGCTGACATGCTATAGAATCTGTAAGACTGGCAGTCTGACCTGGCAAGGAACATATCAGTTATTACCCGCGCTATCCTGCCGTTTCCATCCTCAAAAGGATGAAGTGTTACAAACCATAAGTGAGCAAGTGCCGCTTTTATCACTAAGTCAAATTCCTGGTCATTATTAAACCATTCTATAAATTTACTCATCTCCTTTTCCAGGCAAGCAGACGCTGGGGCTTCGTAATGGATTTTTTCTTTACCCATTGGCCCGGAGACAACTTGCATTGGGCCCCTTAAATCATCTCTTAATTTTCCGACAAGGATTTTATCTGTGCCGCTGTATCCTGCTGGAAATAAGGAATTGTGCCAGACAAAAAGCCTCTGTTTATTTAATGGTTTGTTAAAATTTACAGTAGCATCAATACTCATTTCAACAACGCCGTCTGTATTTCTATCAGAAGGCACCAGTCCTGAAATATCCAATCCCAAACGGCGGGCAATCGAAGAACGCACCTGTTCAGTATTTAATAATTGGCCTTCAATTTCTGATGATCTCAATATTTCTTGTGTAAGGATAGCTAAATTTGCCTGATCTTTAAGCCTAAATCCCAATGCGCCCATCTGGCCAACTACCCGGCCCTGCAAACTTTTTACTTCTATTAATAATTTAAGTATATCATCAATATTCCATTTAAATTTGGGCCAGTTGGGCCGTTCATAAATATACATATCTAATCTCCGCATTTTTTACGGTAAATATATCAATAATCATAAAAATAGTCAATATTCTCCGCACTATTTACGGTGATTAAACCAGCTATTCTCCGCATCCAACCTTTTAATTTGTGCGAGAGGGACGGTTCTTTTTGCTTATTTACAAAAGTCGGAGTACTCCTAAAAGGCCTTTACCGGGAAAAAATTAAAGCAGAAAGAATCGTCCCCAATCGCTTTAAAAAATAACTTTAAGTGTGTAAAATATATAAATTACATATTTATATTGACTTAAAAAATAATTAGTGGCAGAATCTTATTGAGGTGATTTGATTGAAAAGAAAAATTATGGCTGCACTCCAAAAGTGGAGGGACAAACCTGATAAACAACCCCTTATACTTTATGGTGCAAGGCAGGCCGGCAAGACATATATTGTAAAAGAATTTGGAGATAAATTTTATGAAAATGTAATTTATGTAAATTTTGAAACAAACCAAAGAATAGCTTCATTTTTTGAAGAAGATATAACCCCGACTCGGATTATTCGATATCTGGAAAGCAGTTTTAATCAAGAAATATTTCCCGCTAAAACATTAATTGTTTTTGATGAAATACA
>VGAZ01000231.1 GCA_016870615.1 Actinomycetota bacterium
TTTTAAGTCCTTGTCAAAAACCATTCTGCCGCTTTTTATTTCAAGGGCTGCTACTTTATCAGCAAGAATAAAATCAACTTCATATCCGGTGCTTGTCCTCCAGTAAGTTATATCAAGTTCAGGATTTCTATAAGATTTATAAGCTTTAAGCTCCATTAAAATAAAATGTTCAAATGACTTTCCAAACTCAGGTGTTCCTTCTTTTGGTTGCCTCCCTGACAGATAATTTGCAATGCCTGTATCAAATAAATAAAATTTCTCTGCAGTTATAAGGCGCCTGTTTTTTGAACTTTTCCAGGGGGCAATTTTAAATCCCAGCATGGTGTCTTCAAGAATATCAAAATAAGATCTTACAATTTTACTGCTCACCCCTGTTTCCCTTGCCACGTTATCATAATTTAAAAGTTCTCCGGAAGTTATTGCAGCAATCCTTAAAAACTGGCCAAACTGTGGAATTTTTTGTATTCTTGCTTCCTGTACGATTTCTTCCTTCAGATAATCAGCTACATATGACCTGATTGAATCTATCGGTTTTGAGGATAAAAAATGGGGCGGGAGCATTCCTGAAACCATTATTTTTTCAAGATTGCTTTCTTTAACTTCCATGTATGAAAATGGCAGAAGCTCATACCGCAATGCCCTGCCGGCAAGCAGGTTTGCGTGTTCCCTTCTAAGTTTCCTGGCGCTTGAACCTATAAGCAAAAATATGATTTTTTTATTTTCAATCATCCAGTGCACTTCATCAAGCAGCATTGGCACTTTTTGGATTTCATCAAGTACTATTAGTTTCCCAGTATCCTGGAATCTCTCCCTGAGAAGAGATGGGCGCGAGGCATATTCTGCAAAGATATCTGTCTTGAGTAAATCAATAAGTATTATTTCTCCAGGATTAAATTTCTGGTTTATCCAGTAGCTTTTACCTGTTTTCCTTGCGCCCCATAAGAATGAAGACTGGCTGGCGTCAATGTCTATAATTCTTTTGATATTCTTACCCATGAGGTAATTATATCTAGATAATATTACCATGTAAAGTCCAGTACAGGTAATTATTGTTTGGCCAAAGAGATAGATTTTTAACCGTCTGTTCCTGATTAGCAGGTTTTAGGAATAAACTTAATCTCGATTTTTTTATCGCAGGCATCAGCTATCTTCTGCAAAAAACGCAACGAAGGATTATATTTTCCGCTTTCAAGCCTTGCCACGCAGGACTGAGTTGTATTGATCAGTTCCGCAAGCTCTTTTTGGGTCAGGTTTCTTTCCTTTCGCAGGTATAAAAGCTGGTTTATAATTTGATAAAAAGGTTCCAATTTATAAGAACTTGCTTACAGATCTCCCAGGTATAAAATACAATAATCGCCACGATTTCTGCCCCATTGAATGATTATTTGGCTAAAAAGATAGGATTTTTAATAAAAAAGCAGGTGTAGGAAATAAAATCAAGCAAGATGTGACTTCCGGAAATGAATAGAATTTTATCTCTTGTGCTTTTAAGCATTGGAGATAAAATTTATTGAACTAAGCCGCGTATAGAAAAATTAAATAGCAGGGTTTTTCCTATGTAG
>VGAZ01000232.1 GCA_016870615.1 Actinomycetota bacterium
AAGCTATGGATAAGTATTTTGTAAAGCAGGATAAAACTGTAGCAGGCCCTGAGATTACAGGACTTGAGGAAGTTTTTCATATATTTTAACAAGTATTTTGATTACTTAAACAAAAGACACAAAGGAAATATAAATGAATGACAGCATAATAATGAGCCCAAAAGAAAGGTTTTTAACAGCGCTTAATAAAAAAACACCGGACAGGGTACCCATTTTTGAGTTTCCTTTCAGCCAAAAACTGCAGGAAATACTCATAGGCTATAAAACAGTTCTGTATGATGGGGCAGCAGTTGTAAAGATGGCAGACAGGCTGGGCATTGACGGCGTGCCTGTGTTTTTGGGCGGTTACTGCGGAGTGGAATTTTTTGAAACAAAGGATGACAGATTCACAGATGACTGGGGCATATTATATGAAAGGAAAGGCTGGCCGATAACTTCCCAGATAAAAAACCCTGTTTCAGGAAGGAATGACTGGCAAAATTACAAAATGCCCAACCCCGGCCAAAAATGGCGCTTTAAGCAATTAAATGACGCAATAGAGGCAAATTCCCAACAAAGGGCCATTGTAAGCTGCATAAGGGGGCCGGTATCTTTTATGAGCTGGTTTTTGCTGAGCATAGACAATCTTTCCATTGCCTTTGTAGATGACCCGGCTCTTGTGGATAGTATTTGCAACAGTTTTATAGACTGGAGCCTTGAGCTTGCCGGCAGGGCTGCCGTTATAAAAGGTTTTGACGCTTTCCTTATAGCAGATGACTGGGGCATGTCCAAAAGCCTGCTGATATCACCGGCATACCTGAGGAGGTTTTTTATAGGCCCTTATAAAAGGCTTGTGGATGGCATAAAAAGCCTGGGCTTTCCTGTCATTATGCACAATGACGGAAACATCTGGGAGGTACTTGATGATATAGCGGCAATAGGGGTGGATGCATACCACCCTGTGGAAAAAGCGGCCACAATGGACCTAAAAACTATCAAGCAAAGATATACAGGCATATTATGCCCGATTGGCAACATTGATAATAAGGAAATACTTGTAAACGGCAGTGTCGATGATGTAAAGAAAGAGGCATTGCGCTGTTTAAGGGAAGGCTCTGAAAATGGCGGTTATATAATTTCATCGGACCACAGCCTGCACGACGATATGCCAGTTGAAAATGTAATAGCTTATACAGAAACTGTAAAGAAATTCGGCAAATACTATGACGGTAAACTAAAATTATAAAAATTATAAATTTATTTGATTTTTTATTTATTATTATGATTTAATATTTGCTTTTATAAATAATATTGTGTAGATTTACCCTTTTATAGCCAAAATTTCTTTACAATTTATTACAATGAGGGATTTTGTATGGATTTTTTTGACATAAACTGTATATTCGGCCGGGAAATAATGAAATCAAGAGATGGGGGTAAGGCTGCCAGCAATTTTTATAAGCTTCTTTCAAATAACAATATAAAAAAGGTTATTCTGACAAATAAGCTTTCAATCGTCTATGACTGGAACATCGGCAACAATGAATTATCCAAAGCCCTGCAA
>VGAZ01000233.1 GCA_016870615.1 Actinomycetota bacterium
CTGCAGGCGGTTTTGCCCTATTTTTGGAAGCACTACTTCTTTGCCGTCTTTTAATGAACGGTTAATTGCAACGCTAATGTCTACCTCGCTCCTGAATGGGTAAAACATAAGTATTGTATCTGCAGTTAAATATTCAGGACTGTTTAAGAATTTTTCTGTTATTGATTCTGAAAACTTTTTTCTCAACTTAACAGGAATTCTGTCTCTTTTATCCTGGATTATTTTCCTTAATAGAGCTTTTTCTTTTTTACCGGCTATTATATCCAGAAATCACTCCAATCATTGTTCATAAAATGCAATTGCAAGGCCAGGGCCAAGTTTATTTCCCACTTATATTTTTATTATTATAATTATTTATTTCGCTTAGTTCAAAGCGTAAAGCTAATTGAAAAAAGCAGAAAGGCCTCTTTAAATTTTATTCCTCATAAAAAGTGACAGCTACAGCTCCCGGCCCGAGATGTATGCCCACAATAGACCCGATATATGATCTGTAAACCGCTTTAGGATTAATCTCTTTTTTAATTCTTTCAAGCATGTCGTCGCCTTCGCTGGCTGCATTGGAATCAGTTACATATGCAATAACATTGCTGCTGTCTTTTATCATGCTTTTCATAGAATCTATAAGTTCATTTTTGGCCTGGTTCCACCTTCTTGTTTTTTTATACTGTGAAACTTCCCCGAGCTTTAATGTAAGAATGGGGTTTATTTCAAGCAATGAAGCAATAAGCCCCCTTGCTCTTCCAATTCTTCCACCCATAATAAGGTATTTTAATGTCTGTGGTATAAAAAGAACTGAAATCTTCTGCTTTAATTCGTTTACTGCATTTATTATCTGCTCTTTTGATTTCCCCTGACCGGCCAGTTCTGCAGCTTTCAATACCATCAGACCGAGGGGTGTATGCACCATCTCTGAATCAATAATCTCAATATCGCCGCCAACTTCTTTTTTTGCCATTTCTGCAGAATCAATAGTTCCGGACATTTTTTTTGAAATATGAATGGAGATTATGCTGTCATTTTCTTTCAGTACTTCCCTGTAGGCATTTATGAAATCTGCAGGAGACGGCTGCGCAGACTTTGGCAGCACTTTTACATTGGCCAGTTTTTCGTAAAAATCGCGGTAAGTAATATCTATCCCGTTGTCAGCATAGTTTTCATCTTCAAAATTGACATACAGGGGCACAACTTTGATGTTGTATTTGCCCAGCATCTCTTCAGGCAGATCTGATGTGCTGTCAGTAACAATTGCTATTTTGCCCATAATAATCACTCCTGTCCTTCTTTTTTTATTAAAAACTTTAAAATACTGATATTATAATATAATATTTTATAATCCCGGTAAAATAATTATCCGCGTTTACCCGATTATAAAATTTTAGCCTATTTTAGAGTATTTGTCCCTATTTTAAAAAACAAATTGTTTTATTGTAAATTATGGCGTATTTTTTAAATTTTACGCATTAATCCTACGTTCCGCAAGTAAAAATTACACTTTTTCACTATTTTTGTCCACACCAAAATCTTTTTCATAGCTTTCAATAT
>VGAZ01000234.1 GCA_016870615.1 Actinomycetota bacterium
CAACGGCTGTAAATTCCGCAATTAATCAGCCAATTATATAATAATGACTGTAACTGCATAAATTAGCTTTATACTTAATGGAATTGTTAACAAGTTCTCATGAATTGTCTTAAGGCGCATTTTGCCCCCACCCAAAATGCGCAAGGGTCCGGGGCCCCTATTTGAATTTTTTTAACATGTTCTAAGCAACTTCTCTTTTAAAAAGTATCATTTAAATGTTTTAAATTTTTTCTTTTGCAGCCGTGTATGGTGTTGGGTAAAACAATTTCAATGGTTTGAAGTGAGTCAGAAAAGGGCAGCCAAAGAATACACTTAATATTTAATAGTAATTCTGATCTTAAAAGTTCTTACTATTGAAAGCCTTGGCCAGCCAATTCATATTTCCAAAATTATCGTTTCTGTATTTGCCAACAGATATTACTCTGGGTTTATATAAATTTTTATCTTGTCTGGCGGCTGGGTGGGGGCAAAATGTGCCTTAAGACAAGTCGAGCTTGCCTTTATAACTTAATGGTGTTACACTAATAGCGAAATAAAATGCGTATATCCGCAAAAATATATTGCTGAGGTAACAATGGATATCGAGCGAAAGTATTATTTAGATAAACTCGTCAGCAAAAAAGAAAACGGGTTAATCAAAGTCATCACCGGCATCAGAAGATGCGGTAAGTCATACCTGCTATTTAAAATTTACTACAACTACTTGAATAGTATCGGTATTAAAGATAAATATATTATTGAACTCGCTTTGGATGAAGCAGTAAATGCAAGATATAGAAATCCCCTGGAACTTGACAAATATATCAGAGAACAAATAACCGAAAAAAATAAGATGCACTATGTTTTTCTTGATGAAATACAGGAGGTTACTGAAATACAGAATCCTTATGTTAACGATAAGAACTCAAAAATTGGCTTTGTTGATGTCCTGTTGGGGTTGATGAAGATAAAGAATGTTGATCTTTATGTTACCGGCAGCAATTCAAAAATGCTCTCTTCCGATATCGTTACCGAATTTAAGGACAGAGGCGATGAAATCCGTATAAATCCTTTAACTTATAAAGAATTCCGTGCAGCTTTTGGGGGCGAAAAAAAGCATGCATGGGCAGAGTATTACACCTATGGTGGAATGCCGCTTGTTCTTTTAAAAAAAACTCATGAGGAAAAAAGCAAGTATCTGAAAGACCTTTTTACCAAGACCTATATTTCCGATGTTATTGAGCATAATGAAATAAAGAATGAAAAAGATGTGTTGGAGGATCTGTTGAATATCATCTCTTCGTCTATTGGCTCACTCACTAATCCAGCAAAACTCTCAAACACTTTTCATAGCATAAAAAAGGTTTCTATTGTACCGGCAACCATCAGCAAATACCTTGATTATTTTATCGATGCTTTTATTATATACAGGTCTTATCGCTATGATATCAAGGGCAAGAAATATATAGAGACGCCTTTGAAGTATTACTTTACCGATGTCGGCCTCCGTAACGCAAGATTGAATTTCCGCCAGCA
>VGAZ01000235.1 GCA_016870615.1 Actinomycetota bacterium
TATTATATAATAAATAATAAAATATTGAAATAGCCAGGGAAGTTTTTTATTTAAAAAAAATGGTAAACTTTAAAAGGTGGAAAAAAATGCTTTTAAAAAATCTTATAAATAATGTTAATTATAATGATGTGTGGGCAGTTATTGAGAAAGAATATAAGCTGGGAAAAGATGCCTGCAAGGCATACGAAGCTGTATTTGAGGAATTAAAAACCCTTAAAGCAAAACCCTGTGAGCCGCCGGTTACATCTGTAGTTGCAAGGCTGCAAGACTGGCTTAGCCCGCATGAATTTATTTTTGATGTTTTTGGCATAATAGATGGTGACAGCAATCATTATGCGCTTGAGATGAATACATGGAATGAGTGGCTGGGCTACGATATTTTAAATAAATCCATTGAAGTTTATGGACAGGCAGCGGTGCTGGCACATATTTTATATGAAATGACATTCTTTGGGTTTTCCTCAAAAGCTGTAAATAAAAGGGCAGAAAAAGAAAGAAAGTTTTTAGAAAAAAGTTGTGAAGAGATTCAAAGCGGAACTGCAAAGTTAATGAACTTTGAAGATTTCATGAATAAAGAAGGTTGTATTGATAAGCGCACACCTGAACAAAAGCAAAAAGAACTCAGGCAATACAGGGAGGTAGCAGCAAAAAATGAAATTATTTTTAAGATGTTACTTGGGAAAAATGGCCATCCAGCCATTAAAAAACATAATTGTCAGTGACCTGTCCAGTTTATATGAAAATTCTTATTGTTGTTTCTATTAGCATATTCATAAAAAGTATTTTTTCATGATTAATATATGTAAATGAAAACACATTTAAAAAAAATATACCTACTGGCTGCTTTAATAACAGCATTATTTATACTGTTGCTGTTTTTATTTCTTCCCACAATTAAATGCGGAGGTTTTAAAGAAATCCCGTTTGAGAGATATACAGAGATAATAAATAATGAAATAGACCTGAAAAACCAGGATAATATTGAAGAAAATATTAAATATATTAATAAAGAAGCTAAGAGTGTGGCCATAAAAAGACTTAAATTGCCCCACAGGTGCTTACCGCTATTTACAATGCCTTTATTTGTAGTGTATGGCGCAAATACATATCTTTCAGAAGACAATACATATGTGTACCAGTACAATTATGATGTAATAGCATACCCGTTAATTACTGACATTGGAGCGTGGATGGCAGGAGACGGATTAATTGAAGATAGATTTTTTATTACATCCATCAGATATAAGAACGGCTACCTTGAATTTAAAGAGGTTGGCAACAGGCTGATATTGGTTGGCATAGGTAAAATGTATGGTATTTAGCAAGAGAAAGCAAGAGGGACGGTTCTTATTGCTTCAATTTTTCCTGGTAATGGTCCTTTAGCAGTACTCTAACTTTTGTAAATAAGCAAAAAGAACCGTCCCCAGTCTCTTTAAAATTTTGAATCTTTAATTAAATCATATGCCGTGCTTCTTCCGCCTTCCGGCAATTTATACAGTAT